>JBBQFG010000246.1:0-7524 GCA_038321765.1 Elainellales cyanobacterium | reverse complement strand
TTAGGACATGCCAGCGTCATTCCCGCGCAGGCGGGAATCCACCCCCGCACCTATCGAGCAGATGGATTCCCGCCTGCGCGGGAATGACAGGGAGGCGTCCTATTGATCATGGCTACCGCTATAAGTAGGTGGGCTTAATTATAGCCATAGACGGATTGGTTAGGACGGGGTGCAGGGGTGGAACCCCTGGCTGGGGGCAAAGCCCCCACACCCCCTTTGATCCCAGTGTCCTAACCTTTGTGGCGACAGCTATAAATATAAGATTCTAAAACCCTGCGCCGCCCGCACAGCGGGCGGCGCAGGGTTTTAGAATTTGGTTTTTATTTAAGTTGAACTACTTAGACGTTTAGATCAAAGCTATGGGTTTGCAGGGAAGCTGCACTAACCGTACTTTCCCCGTAAGGCTTACAGAAATTTTCAATTGCGTAAACCACAGTTATTTTTTAGAAACCGCGCGGAGCGCGGTTTCTAAAAAATAACCCGCACCTAACCAAGCGCAAAGCGCTGTAAGTCTATTAAGCAAGAACTAATTCTGGTGAAAGCGTAAGAATCTCTACCCCGGTTTCTGTCACTGCAACAGTATGCTCAAACTGGGCAGAAAGCTTTCGGTCTTTAGTAACGGCTGTCCATTCGTCTGCTAAAACTTCTACTTCGTGGGTGCCTTCATTAATCATGGGTTCGATCGTAAACACCATGCCAGGACGCATCTTTTTACCTTTGCCCCGCGTCCCGTAATGAGGAATCTGCGGTGCAGTATGAAAAACGCGACTGACACCGTGCCCCACAAAATCGCGCACGACGGAAAACCCTTGGGCTTCAGCATACTCTTGAATTGCAGCACCAATATCGCCAATCCGCGCTCCAGGTTTGACGGTGGCAATTCCCCGCATCATACACTCTTCGGTTACTGCTACGAGCTGACGAGCCAGTGGAGACGGTTCGCCAATTAAGAAAGTTTTGGAGGTATCGCCGTGGTAGCCGTCTAATAGGGGTGTCACGTCGATATTGATAATGTCGCCATTTTTTAGAACCTGTTTGGCGTTTGGGATGCCGTGGCAAACGACTTCGTTGACGCTCGTGCAAATCGATTTAGGAAACCCGTGGTAGCCTAGTGGCGCACTTTTGGCTCCATGTTTCTGGGTCCATGCTTCTGCGGCATCGTTGAGAGCCAACGTGGTAACACCAGATTTTACCAATGGCTTTAAATAGTCGAGCAGCTGTGCTGCCAGTTGTCCCGCCTGACGCATCTTTTCAATTTCTCGGCTCGACAAAAGCACAATTTGCTCGTTATCCATGAGTCATTCCGCTGCTTTTTTTTCAACTTTAGCTCTTTACTCACCTTAACCTAATCTGAAGCCTAATCAGTGTTAGTGAATTTGGGGTAGGGTGCGATCGCCAACCAGCCTCCACGAGCTGAGAAAATCGGCGATCCCCAGAGCGACGGTAGAATAAAGGCAATCTAAAGGCGATCGGGCATCACAAAGTAACAGCATGACCCAAACCAAACAGCGATTCTTGAGCTTTGACGAGTATCTCTCTTATGACGACGGTACTGAGAACCTGTACGAGCTATTTAATGGAGAGTTAATCGAAGTGCCGCCAGAAGCAGGAGAAAACGTTCAAATTGCCAATCGCCTTTTCTTTATTTTTGCGCTCTTGCTCGGCACTGATCGAATTCGAGGTCACGGTTTAGAGCTTGAGGTGCGAGGTGAACCCAGAAACCGCTACCCCGACCTAACGATTATTCGAGATGAGCATGTTGAACAGTTGAAGCGACGCAACACTATTCGCCTCTCTATGGCTCCCCCGCTACTCGTGGTCGAAATTGTTAGCCTTGGCGAGTTACAGCGCGACCGAGATTACACCGCTAAACGGATGCAGTATCAAGATCGGGGTATCCCCGAATACTGGATCGTCGATCCGCAACTGAAAACCGTGTTGGTTTTGGAACTGATTAATAATATCTACAGCGAAGTAGGAATGTTTGGAGGCGATGATTTGGGGGGCGATCGCCTCCAATCCCCACAATTAGGTGCACTAGTACTAACGGTTGAACAAATCTTTGCCACAGGTCAATCTGACCCATCAAGCTGATCCCGTCCTACCCCAGATTTACCGAAAGAGTTGGGATAACTGATACACAAAACCAGGTAACAGAGGGCTAGTTAGCTGATCTTGAGCAAACAGGGTATGCATCAGCCGCAATAGCGTTTGGGTTTGCTCTCGGCGATAGACTTCAACCTGTTGTTTACGCCAGTCGATTATCCAATACTCTTGAACCCCACGTTCAGAATAGAGCTTCAACTTCAGTTCTCTGTCACGGCGCTCGTTATCATTACCAGGAGAAAGGACTTCTATCACCAGCTCTGGAGCACCCGTCAAATGTCCCGCTTCATCAAGCAGCACCGCTAACCGCTCTCGACTCACCCAAACCACATCAGGAATTACGTTATCGGCATCGGTAAAAACTAGGCCAGGGGCTTGCACCGCTTCACCTAAGCCCGTTGCAAATGCCCAGGTATCTAGAGCAGTGCTCATGCGGGTACTGGCTTTTTGGTGCCGCCAGTCGGGTGCTCTGGTCACAAGCAGATTTCCCTCGATAATTTCGTAGCGAGTCCCATTGTCTGGAAACAGAGCGAGGTCTGCCGTTGTCCATCGCACTTTATCGGGTGTACTCTGGCTCATCCAATGTTCCTTTAGTGTTCCGCTAGGAAGTCACTCTAATTCTACCGAGTGATGTAAATGGTGCAGCTATTCCACGCTACTTGCAACGATTTCCTCTCCCGAAACCGTAAGCTGAGGATAATCGGTATTACAGAATTGTTTGAAACTAACAGATTTCTCCTGGCTGCTCACAGGCTCCAATGCTGACCCAACTGGTAGAGCCGTCTTGCCAATGTTCTTTTTTCCAGATGGGTGCATTGTGCTTCAACGTGTCGATTGCGTACTGACAGGCCGCAAACGCCTCGCCGCGATGGGGGCAGCCGACCGCAATCAACACACTGATCTCTCCTACTGCCAGCTTGCCGGTGCGGTGATGGATGACTACACGAGTTACATCGCTCCAAGTCTGACGGATTTGGGCTGCAATTTGCTGAAATACCCGCAGTGCCATCGGTTCATAGGCTTGGTATTCCAATGCCACTACAGATTTCCCCTCGGTGTTGTTGCGAACCATACCGCTCATGACAACGATCGCCCCATTGGCGCTATCGTCGGCGAGCTGATAGGCATCTTCTAGTGAGAGGGGTGCAAACGTTATGGTGAGGTGATCATGGGGATGGATTGAGGGCGGGGTAAGCGTGAGTGCAGCATTCATGGGTAAAAGAAATAGGGGCAGGCGTGAGAAGGATATGCCCAGATTCCCTTGTAAGTTACCTTAGCGCTCCTGATTCGGCAATGTGCCAGAGCTGAGGAAATGGTCGTTTAGAGGGTTGCAGTCTGACTACGCAAGGCTGCAACCCTCTAAACTAAACATTAAGACTTACACAGTTGAATGAATTTGCGGGCGCGGAGCACCCGCAAATTCATTCAACTCTCTTGGTTTTTCATGTAAGGTGCGTAAGTCCTAAATATGTTTCGCGCAACCAAGTGCAATAGGTAGCAGAATTTGCGACAGTAGACTTAACATAGGAACCAGATTGTTTTCTTAACAATTTGCAATAGATTTCTGGCGTGAATGCTTTTTCGTGAGCATGAATGGTTTCCCGGTGTCGCCGGGAAACCATTCACACAAGAGGTCTAATACAGTCGGTGTCAGGGTGCGATCGCTAGAAAAAACCGTTTGCAAACTCGATTTTCTGGGTTGTGGCGAACAGAGATTTTGCCCTCGCCTCCTACAGGTCGCTAGGGGTCTCATCGAGCAATGCCCACGTTTCGAGAACAGGTTTAGGTAATTGGTAGTCTTAAATATGTAGGACTATCTGGGCGATTAACCAGATTATTGTTCTCAGTTATCTGCGAGCAAGGAGAAAATTCATGGGAACTAGCTTCTTCAATGACCTAGCGACGCTGACGACACCCCTAATCTGCTCACAAGGTCAAGATAAAATTACCAACCTTTGGATTCGTTTGGCTCAGCAAGGGCTGGACACGGTCGATCGAATGATTGATTCTCCAATCCTCTATTCAGTTGTGACTTCCTTGCTGCTCTTGGTGCTGCTAGTGCGATCGCTACGTCGTCGGCGCTGGCTCGTAAGTGCTGTGGTGGTTGCCTGTATGACTCTTCTGCTGATTAAATCGAGTGCCTTTGTAACGCTGGGTAGTCGGATGCTGGTGCAGGCATTACCGCCCGATTTAGGACAGCCGACGGATGCCATTGTGGTGCTAGGGCGCGGTGGCGAGTTGCGGCCTCAGCGAGTGGAAACAGCACTGGAGCTTTGGCAAGGCGATCGCGCTCCACGTATTTTTGCGAGTGGCCGGGGCGATGGTGCAGAAATTGCGACGGCTCTGAGAGATTTGGGTGTACCTGCTGATGTGATGGCAGATGAGTCCTGCTCGCGCACCACAGAAGAGAATGCAAAATACACAGCGGCGCTATTGTTTCCTCAAGGGGTACGCCGGATTATTTTAGTGACTGACCCGCCTCATTTGATGCGATCGTTTTTGACCTTCCGCAGTTTTGGGTTTGATGTGGTGCCCCATGCTAGTCCCCTACCGGGGCGAATGGGTGCTCTGTCAAAGCGGCGGCTGGTCATGCGCGAATCGTTTGGGCTGCTCACCTATGGGTTACTAGGTCGTTATTTTCCCCGCAGCGATAGCAGAATAGCTAATGCTGCCAATGCAGGCACTGCATAATCAGAGGATAAATTTTTGGGTAGTCCTAAATTGGTAAGGAATGAGAATTAAATAACTCCGCCATTCTTCTGTAGGGGCGAACGGCCGTTCGCCCCTACCAGCAATCAAATTCCCGATCGTATTAAATCCATAATCCTAAGGATTGTTTGATGGGCGGGCTTCGCCCGCCCATCAAACAATCCTTAGAGGATGTTTTAAAAGTGATTGGCTGTGATTTTGGGCACTGAGTGATCCCCCCTAGCCCCCCTACCCTTCGGGAAACCGCTTCGCGTCTATAAAAAGGGAGGAACTGGATTCAAAGTCCCCCTTTTTTCTAGCGCAGCGGCGCGCCAGCGCGGGGATTTAGGGGGATCGATACCGTTTTTATACCAGCGACAGGACTTTTAAAACATCCTCTTAAAGTGGAGTCTCAAACGTAGAGTCCCAAGCTAAAGTCTACTTAACCCAACGCATGTTCTAAATCTGCTGTCAGATCTGCAACATGCTCCAGACCAATAGAAAGACGCAGCAGATTTTGGGGGGTTCCGCTGGTAGAGCCTTCGATCGAGGCACGGTGTTCGATCAGGCTTTCTACACCACCTAAGCTGGTAGCCCGTTTGAACAACCTGACCTTGGCAGCGACGGCAAAGGCGGCATCGCGTCCATTGCGAATTTGGAGCGAGAGCATACCCCCAAAGGCACTCATCTGTTGGGTAGCGATCGCCCCACCTTTATGACCAGGCAATCCGGGATAGTACACGGCTTTTACTTGAGGGTGTTGGCTCAGCCACTGCGCCAGTTGCAGCGCCGTGTCACTATGAACCCGCATTCGACAGGGTAGGGTTTGAATGCCACGATGAACCAGCCAGCAGTCGAACGGGGAGGGGACACCACCGCCAATTTTTTGGATGGCGCGAATTTTTTGGAAGAGGTCAGATGCTTCACGGGTAATCACGGCTCCGCCTAACACATCGCTGTGGCCACCCAGGTATTTGGTAGTAGAGTGAACCACCAGATCTGCTCCGTGGCGAAATGGCTGCTGAAGCAGAGGTGTAGCCCAGGTATTGTCGCAGACACAGACCGCGCCAATACTGTGGGCGAGGGCGCTGATTTTGCTGATGTCGGTAATTTCAAGCAGTGGATTGGAGGGTGTTTCAATCCAAATTAGACGGGTATTGGGGCGTAGCGATCGCTCTACGGCGGCCACGTCAGTCATGTCTACAAAGGTGACAGCTAATCCCCACGGCTCCAAAATGGTTCGCAAAATCGCTGGTGTGCCTGTGTACACGTCCAAGGGTGCTATGACATGGTCACCAGGGGCTAAGGCCTGAAACACGCTCAGAGTTGCTGCCGAGCCAGAGGCAAAAGCTGCCGCGTCTACACCCCCTTCTAGTGCTGTTAAACACTCTTCCAGTCTGGCTCGGTTGGGGTTTTCTAGGCGAGTGTAAAGGTAGCCGTTGGGGTAGCTGCCATCGGGTTCGCGCTCAAACGTCGTGGAGAGGTAGAGGGGTTGGGCGATCGCCCCAGTGGTAGGGTCGATGGTTCGTCCGGCGTGAACGGCAATGGTTTCAAGGTTCATGGCCATGGGGATGTAAATCGGGATGTAGTTTGCTTCCCGCAGGGTGGGTAGTTTGGATTGTATAGCAATCGCCAGTTCTACTCAGGCAAAAAGGAATGGGCGCGGGCTTAGCCCACACCCATTCCTTTGACAATTACACAACAGAGTTGGCATCACACAAAAGCTGCCCTGGTTGACTGACAAAAGTCTATAGCCCTCACCCCCAACCCCTCTCCCAGAGGGCGAGGGGAGCTGATCCACCCTTCCGGTTCCCTCTCCCGTGGCTATCCAGTACGCAAAACGTGCAACAACCTTGACTGCCTAGGGGTTTTAGCGGATCGTTGCTCTTTAGGGCATCAATCCAGTCACAGCTAGGTTTCTTGGGGCTTGTGTGAAAAGGGTATCTCCTGTGTCCTTTACCAATATTGGGTTTCACGCAATGAAAAGCTGAACCCCTTTCCTAGTAAGACTTTGAGAGACTTTTGCGTAATGGATAGCTCCCAGAGGGCGAGGGGAGCTGATCCACCCTTCCGGTTCCCTCTCCCCTCGGGAGAGGGCTAGGGTGAGGGCTTTCTGATTGGCTAACAAGCTTTGTCAGTCAATTAAAAAGCTGCCAGAGACCGAAGTCTAACTGGCAGCTCTTAAATGTTTAACAGTTCAATCTCTTGGTTCAAAAAAAAGAAGCTTGGCATTGCCTTGAGATTACAAATCGCTCAGCGTGTTTGGCCTTGATTCGTCTCATTAAACCTATGGGCAAGCCGTAGCAGCAGCCCCAAGAGCACCAGGAATAGTGCTTGCTGTGCCTTCACAGAGCACAGACAGTGTAGTAGCGGTGCCATCGGTAGCAGTCGCAACCCAAACCTTTCCTCTGTAGCCTTTTAGCACGCCCTTGGGAGCAGCAGTTGTGTCTGCTGTAGCCGAAGTACCAGCACCAGCACCAGCAGCAGACACGTAGGTGTAGTTAACAGAGTTGCTGATACCCAGCTCTAAGTTGCTGAGACCACCAAAGACGTTTTTCTCGAGGTAGTAAGCCTGTTGACCACGGTTGATGGAACCAACGTAGGTTTGAGCTTCAGACTGCTTGGCTTTGTTAGCTTGGTTCAAGAAGGAAGGCAGCGCGATAGCAGACAAAATACCGATGATGATAATAACCACCAATAGTTCAATCAGGGTGAAGCCTTCGTCTGCAT
>JBBQFG010000245.1:0-7531 GCA_038321765.1 Elainellales cyanobacterium | reverse complement strand
AATGGCGATCGCATTCCCGTTTGGATTGCCGACTATGTGTTGATGGGCTACGGGACAGGGGCAATCATGGCTGTGCCTGCCCACGATGCCCGCGACTTTGCCTTTGCCCGCAAATATAGCTTGCCGATCAAAGCCGTGATTCAACCGTCCGATCGGGTGCTAGACGGAGCCACCATGACCGCTGCCTACGTGGGTGAAGGGGCGATCGCCGACTCGGAAGCGCTGAATGGGATTGCGGCGGGGAAAGGTGTAGGGCAGAGCGTAGAAGCGGCAATTCAATGGCTAGAAGCCAACGGTAAAGGCAAAGGCACCATTACCTACCGCCTACGCGACTGGTTAATTTCTCGGCAGCGCTACTGGGGGTGTCCCATTCCCATCGTCCACTGTCCTAGCTGTGGTACCGTTCCCGTTCCCGATGACCAACTGCCCGTTCAGCTACCCGACGACGTAGAGTTTTTGGGTCGTGGCCCGTCGCCTTTGGCCAAGCTAGAATCTTGGGTTAACGTCCCCTGCCCTACCTGCGGCACCCCCGCTCAGCGCGAAACCGACACGATGGATACCTTCATTTGTTCGTCCTGGTATTACCTGCGCTACACCGACGCTCAGAATCCTCAGCAAGCATTCAACCCGGCTAACGCCAACGACTGGATGCCCGTTGATCAGTACGTTGGTGGAATTGAACACGCCATTTTGCACTTGCTGTATTCACGGTTCTTTACCAAAGTGTTGCGCGATCGCGGCTTACTTAACTTTGACGAACCGTTCAAACGCTTGCTAACTCAGGGGATGGTGCAGGCCGCCGCCTACAAAAACCCGACCACGGGCAAGTACATTACACCTGCTGATATTTCTGACTTGACCAACCCAACCGATCCAGCCACCGGAGAGCCGCTGGAAATTTTCTTCGAGAAAATGTCCAAATCCAAGTACAACGGCATCGACCCCAAAGAAGTGCTGGAAAAGTACGGAGCCGACACCGCCCGCATGTTCATTTTGTTCAAAGCGCCGCCCGAAAAAGATTTGGAGTGGGACGACGCGGACGTAGAGGGGCAGTTCCGATTCCTTAACCGCGTTTGGCGCTTGGTGACAGAATTTGGTAATTTGGCTGGATCACCTGCCGTAGGGGCAAACGGCAGTTCGTCCCTAACCGCAGCAGACCTGAGCAAGCCTGAAAAGGACTTGCGCCGCGCTATTCACACCGCTATTAAAGAAATCACCGACGATATGGACGGCGATTACCAATTTAATACTGCTGTGTCAGAGCTGATGAAGCTGAGCAACGCCCTCACCGATGCCCCCTGCAAAGATTCCCCCATCTACGCAGAAGGCATCGAAGCGCTGCTGACCTTGCTGGCTCCCTTCTCCCCACACATTGCCGAAGAGCTGTGGCACAATCTGGGTCACAACGACTCGGTGCATTTGCAGCCCTGGCGCAAGGCAGACCCCGCCGCTCTCGTGGTGGACGAGATCTCACTGGTGATTCAGGTAATGGGCAAAACGCGAGGCACGATTCAAGCCCCGTCAGGAGCGGATCAGAAAACTCTGGAAGCTCTAGCAACCGAGTCTGAACTAGCTCAGCGCTATCTCGAAGGTAAAACAATCAAGAAGGTGATTGTAGTGCCGGGGAAATTGGTGAATTTTGTAGTGCAGTAAGGACTCACTGGTATCCACTCGTCAGCCCCATCATTAGACTTCAGCATGAATCGTTTCCCAACTTCGCCGGGAGACGATTCACGTTCACAACAAAGACATTCGCGTCAGAAATCTAGTAGCTGCGATAAAAACTTGCCGGTAGTGGTATTGAGGTAAGGGATCAGCAAACAAAAATCATCCCGGTGTCATTCCCGCGCAGGCGGGAATCCATGATAAGCCTTCTGCTTGAGCCGGTATCTTATTTCAACGCAGTTCCCTGAGGCTTAAACACATTTATTAAGGACATAAAGGCTGGGGCTATGCAAGGATTGACACTTTTACCAATGGCGCAGGGCGATCGCTTCCATGAGCTTCAGCAACAATTGCGCGATCGCTGGCAGCCGATTGACCAGTTCGACCGAGAGCAGCGCGATATCGTTATTGTGCCGTCGCTGAGTTTAGATCAGCGAGAACTGCACAAGGTAAAAGGGGTTCATCACTACGAAGAGCGGCTGTTGTTTTCACTGATTCGCTTGCGTAATCCCGGTACCCGGTTGATTTACATCACGTCTCAGCCGATTCATCCCGACATCATTGATTATTACTTACACCTGCTGCCCGAAGTGCCGTTCGCCCATGCGCGCGATCGCCTGCTGCTACTGTCTACCTACGATGCACACCCTAAACCGCTTACCCAAAAGATTTTGGAGCGGCCTCGACTGGTGGAGCGCATTCGCCAGATACTGCGCCCCAACTGCGCCTACATGGCCTGCTTCAATTCGACATCGCTAGAGCGGGAGCTATCGTTGCAGCTCGATATTCCGCTGCTGGGACTCGATCCAGACTTACTCTACTGGGGCACCAAAAGCGGCAGTCGGCAAGCGTTTGCTGAAGCAGAAGTGCCCCATCCCGACGGTAGCTTGCAAGTGTGGACGGCGGCAGAGTTGGCGGTGGTTACTGTCGAGCTGTGGGAACGGCAGCCCAATCTGCGGCGCATGGTGGTCAAGCTGAACGAAGGTTTTTCGGGTCAGGGCAATGCGGTGCTTGATCTGCGCCCATTGCAGCATGTGGCACCGGGTCAAGCGTCTACTGCCGAACGGCAAGCGGCGATCGCCCAAACGTTTCACCACCTCAGTTTTCAGTGCGATACCGAAACCTGGGATAACTTCAGCAGCCGGATTCCAGAACTGGGAGTGATTGTAGAAGCGTTTATTGAGGGAGAAGAGAAGCGATCGCCCAGCGTTCAGTGCCGAATTACGCCTTCAGGAGACGTTGAAGTTCTTTCTACTCACGACCAAATTCTGGGTGGCCCGGACGGCCAAATTTTCCTGGGCTGTCGGTTTCCGGCAGACGATGCCTATCGACTGGCGTTGCAGGAGTATGGCTACGCTGTGGGAGAGGTGCTGGCCGAAAAAGGCGTGCTGGAGCGCTTTAGCGTAGACTTTATGGCGGTGCGGGCTTCTAGCGCCGACCCATGGGAGTTGCAGGCGATCGAAATCAATATTCGCAAGGGTGGCACTACGCACCCGTTTATGACGCTGAAGCTGCTCACGGGCGGTCGCTATGACGTAAGTACGGGGCTGTTTCTCAACCAGCACGGTGCGCCGAAATACTACATTGCAACTGATAATTTGCAGAGCGATCGCTACTTTGGTTTACTGCCTAACGACTTGATGGATATCGTCGCTCATCATCGATTGCACTACACTCCTATCACGGAAACGGGTAGTGTGTTTCACATCATCGGCTGCTTGTCGGAATATGGCAAATTAGGGGTGACAAGCATCGGTAATTCGCTGCAACAAGCCGAGGAAATTTACAACCAGGTCATCTTTACGCTGGATGAGGAAACACGTTGCCATGGGGTTGAACCGTTTGAGCCAGTTGCGCCCACACCACCATTGACGTGGCAGGGGTAAAGGGGGTAAGCCTACAAACAAATCTTTGGAGGCGGGAGAATCGCACGTCGCAGCCCATTTAGGCTGGTTACAGGGAAGAAAAGCCTGTGATTAGTAGAGGAATGAGCAATAGCAGAAACACAATCACAAAGAGGGTGCTGGGTTCTACTTTGATGGTGTTCTTTTCAACGTTTTTGTCTAGTTCGTCTAGGTCGTTTTTTGGGTCATTCATGGGTGTTCTCCAACCAATTGTTGATTCAGTGGTTGATTCATTATCGGATAAGTAGGCGGGCGTAATTAAGCATAAAACCCTAAAAGTCTGCGCCGCCCGCGCAGCGGGCGGCGCAGACTTTTAGAATCTTGTTTTTATTTAAGTTGCACTACTTATGGCGGCTCATGAGCGATTTTAGCAGGGGCGATCGCCCGCTATCCCGCTACTAAATCTCCGACAAGTCTAGGACAAATTCAGGTAACACGCCTTCTCCAGAAAGCGTAGCAGGAAAATTCAGCACTTCTGCGGGTTGATTGGGGGGTTGATTGGGGGGTTGATTGGGGGGGTGATTGGGGGGTTGATTGGGACGGTAAACTTCGACCTGCTTGCCTTTGCGGTTGAGCAGCCAGCCCAACTGTGCGCCGTTATCCATATACTCTTGCATTTTTGCCTGGACTTTTTCCAGCGTATCGCTGGGGGACATCAGTTCCACTACAAAATCGGGACAGATAGGCGGGAATTTATCTTGCTGATCGGGCGTGAGGGAATCCCATCGTTTTTGGGCGATCTAGGCCGCATCGGGAGAGCGATCTGCGCCATTGGGTAACTTGAATCCCGTAGAGGAGTCAAGTTACCCAAGCGGTGCTGACGGTTCCAAGCACGGAGTTGAAACGTCAGATCGGCGCTGCGATCGCCTGTCGTTCCTCCAGTAGGTGGCATGATGATTAGATCCCCTGCCGCTGTGCGCTCAAATTTGAGATCTCGATTGTTTTGGCAAAGTTGAAGAAATTGCTCATCGGTCAAATCAATCTTCAGCTCAAGTGCAGAAGGGAGGGCGATCGTCATAAAGATATCCCTGCGGAAACCGTCACATTATTAGGATAGCTGATTGGCATCGACCAGTAGATCTGATGCAGAAAGCGACTCTCAGCTTCGCTGAGAGTCGCTGCACGTTTTCAAACAATCTGTGCAACGTTGAGTGTGCAATCCTCAGATCACTACACGGTCGCCAGTTCGGCAGGGAGCCGTTTGAATGACAATCGCTCGTTTTCAACATCGACGAAGATGGTATCGCCGTTGGTAAATTCGCTACGCAGAATGGATTTGGCGATCGCCGTTTCCAGTTCTTTTTGAATAGCGCGCTTCAGCGGACGAGCACCAAATACCGGGTCGTAGCCCACCTCCGCCAGGAAGTCGAGAGCACTGTCAGATAGTTTAAGGGTCATCTTGCGATCGGCTAGTCTGTCTGCAAGCCGCAGCACCTGAAGTTGGACAATTTGCCGCAGTTCCGATTTCTGCAAGCCGTGGAAAATGATGATTTCATCAATCCGGTTGAGAAATTCAGGGCGGAAGGTAGCCCGCATAGATTCCATCACACGATGCTGCATTTCGTCATAGCGAGTATCGTCTCCTGCTACATCCAAGATGTATTGAGAGCCAACGTTGCTGGTCATGATGATGATGGTATTTTTGAAATCCACGGTGCGCCCTTGAGAATCAGTGACGCGGCCATCATCCAAGATTTGCAGCATGACGTTGAATACGTCGGGGTGCGCCTTTTCAATTTCGTCGAACAGCACAACCGAGTAGGGACGACGGCGAATTGCTTCGGTCAACTGGCCGCCTTCTTCGTAGCCTACATAGCCCGGTGGGGCACCAATTAACCGCGAGACGGCGTGTTTCTCCATATATTCCGACATGTCGATCCGCACCATTGCTTCGTCGGTATCAAACAGGTAGGAAGCGAGTGCCTTGGCCAGCTCTGTTTTACCAACCCCAGTGGGGCCTAAGAAAATAAAGCTAGCGGTGGGGCGGTTGGGGTCAGCCAGTCCAGCTCGCGATCGCTGAATTGCATCGGCAACAGCGGTAACGGCCTGATCTTGCCCGATTACACGGTGGTGCAGTTCGTCCTCTAGTTGCAGCAGCTTTTGCATTTCCGATTCCACCAGCTTGCTGAGCGGGATGCCCGTCCACTTCGAAATAATTTCGGCAATGTCAGACTCGGTCACTTCTTCCCGCAGCATGGATTTACCGCTGGTTTGGGTTTGGGTCAGTCGGGTTTCGGCAGCATCTAACTGTTTTTGCAGCGTGGCCAAATTGCCGTATTTCAGTTCGGCAGCGCGGTTGAGATCGTAGTCGCGCTCGGCTTGCTGAATCTCGGTATTGAGCTTTTCGATCTCTTGCTTTAGTTTTTGAATGTCTTGAATAATGTCTTTTTCCGACTGCCACTGTGCATTGAGGGCACTGCTGGTTTCCTTCACGTCGGCCAGTTCCTTTTCGAGTCGCTGTAGGCGATCGCGTGAGCCAGCATCGGTTTCTTTCCGAAGCGATAGCTCTTCCATCTCCATCTGCAACACCCGACGATTGGCTTCATCCAGCGCTTCTGGCTTAGATGTAATTTCCATCTTCAACTTTGCCGCCGATTCATCTACCAGGTCAATGGCTTTATCTGGCAAGAACCGTTCTGTAATGTATCGGTTAGACAGCATTGCAGCGGCGACTAGCGCCGAGTCAGAAATCTTTACCCCGTGGTGATTCTCATAGCGCTCGCGTAATCCCCGCAGAATGGAAATCGTGTCTTCAACCGTAGGCTGAGCAATGTAAATTTGCTGAAAGCGCCGTTCCAGGGCAGCATCTTTTTCGATGTGCTTGCGGTATTCATCCAGCGTTGTCGCTCCAATACAGCGTAACTCACCTCTCGCCAGCATTGGCTTCAGCAAGTTGCCTGCATCCATTGCGCCCTGAGCCGCTCCGGCACCCACGACCGTATGGATTTCGTCGATGAATAAAATAATGTTGCCGCTAGAGTCGGTGACTTCCTTTAACACCGCTTTCAATCGTTCTTCAAACTCACCGCGATACTTGGCTCCAGCAATCAGCGCGCCCATGTCTAGCGAAATTAGCTTGCGATCCTTAAGTGATTCGGGTACGTCACCGTTAATAATGCGCTGGGCTAATCCTTCGGCGATCGCCGTCTTGCCTACACCGGGTTCCCCAATCAGCACCGGATTGTTCTTCGTCCGGCGAGATAGGATCTGAATTGTGCGGCGAATTTCGTCATCGCGTCCAATCACTGGATCAAGCTTGCCGCGTCTAGCAAAGTCGGTGAGGTCGCGCCCGTATTTTTCTAATGCGTCGTATTTACCTTCGGGATTTTGATCCGTCACTTTTTGGCTACCTCGGATTTGTTCAATCACACGTTTGAGCTTGGCTTCGTCAAGCTTGAACTCTTGTAAAAAGGCTTTACCAAAACGCTCGTCTTTGGCATAGCCCAACAGCATATGTTCGATTGAAATAAAGTCGTCACCAAAGTCTTTACGAACGACTTCGGCGCGATCGAGTAATGTATCGAGCGATCGCCCTAAATATACCGAGGTACCGCTGCCCGAAACCTTGGGTTGGCGGCTAATAAAGCTATCGATGTAGTCGCGTGCGCCTTGCACGTTGACACCCGCTTTGTTGAAAATACTAACGGCTAAGCCGTCTTGATCTAGCAGCGCCTTGATTAAATGCTCACTCTCAATTTGCTGCTGCTGAGCTTGTTTCACTACTTCCTGAGTACTCGCGATCGCTGCCCAGGCTTTTTCTGTGAATTGGTTGGGATTGGTCGGCTGCATAGGATTTGGGGGTAGAGAATAGGGATGGAGGGTCTAAGAGGATGTTTGAAAAGTGATTGGCTGTGATTTTGGGCACTGAGTGATCCCCCCTAGCCCCCCTACCCTTCGGGAAGCCGCTTCGCGTCTATAAAAAGGGAGGAACTGGATTCAAAGTCCCCCTTTTTTCTAGCGCA
>JBBQFG010000244.1:0-7644 GCA_038321765.1 Elainellales cyanobacterium | reverse complement strand
ATGGCAAAATCGGTGGCTCGCGATGGGGAAGGAGCCACCGTTTTACTAGAAGTGCGCGTTGCGGGTGCGCCAGATGATGCCGCTGCTCGTCAGGTAGCGCGGGCGATCGCCGGATCGGCTCTGCTCAAGTCGGCGGTGTTCGGACGCGATCCCAACTGGGGACGAATTGCAGCAGCAGCGGGTCGCGCTGGGGTGCCGTTTGACCAAGAGCACTTGCAGGTAAAGCTGGGCGACTTTTTAATGATGGAAGGCGGCCAACCGCTGCCGTTTGATCGGCCTGCGGCTAGTGCTTATATGAAACAAGCGGCGGCTGGAGCATATTTGAAAGATGACACGGTGCTTATTTCGGTAAATTTGGGGGGCGGTGCGGGGACAGGGATCGCCTGGGGCTGCGATTTGAGTTATGACTATGTCAAGATTAATGCGGAGTACACCACTTAAATGCATTAGTTCTTATATTTTTTGTGTAGAGGGCGGCGTAATCGCCCTCTACACAAAAAATATGGATTCTATACTGAGTTTCTATTAAGTAGGTGGGCTTAAGTAAATATAAAATCCTAAAACCCTGCGCCGCCCGCGCAGCAGGCGGCGCAGGGTTTTAGGATCTGGTTTTTATTTAGGTTGAACTACTTAGGACTTACGCACCTGACACAAAAACCCAGGAGAGTTGAATGAATTTGCGGACGATCCGCGCCCGCGAATTCATTCAACTGTGTAAGTCCTATCTATGATCTAAGTTGCACTCCTTCGACGTTTTTGGACGGCTATGGACACACTGACGCTACGGGCAATCGCGGCTGACACTATCGTTTATTCCGTTAGTTCAATTCGAGATAGCCGACCGCTGGTTCAATCGATCCAGACTATCTTGAACCGAATTGGTCTACCGATTGGGACAGTAAATGGTGACTGGAACTACAACACTGACACCGCCTATCGCACGTTCGCGCGGAAGTATGGTTTTGCGGTTGATGAACTGTCTCCTAAAGCGGCGGGTCTGCTGCTTAGCCTAGCCACCACTCAGCCCCCTCCAGCTTCTACTCCCACACCAGCCCCACCTACCAAACCAGCCCCACCTACCAAACCAGCCCCATCTCCCAAACCTGCGCCCGTTCCTACTCCTGTTCCTAAACCCATCCCCTCCCCGCCCTCCATTCTTGAAGAGGCTCTCCGGTTCACCCTACGCTGGGAAGGTGGGTATGTGAATCACCCTGCCGATCGTGGGGGTGAGACGAATAAAGGCGTAACCACTGCCACCTACCAAGGTTATCGGCAGCGTAAGGGGTTGCCCATGCAAAGCGTTAGGGCAATTACCGATGCCGAAGTTCGAGACATTTACGAAAGCCAGTACTGGATTCCAGCTCAGTGCAGTTTGATGCAGCGCCCATTGGCGATCGCCCACTTTGATACTGCCATTAATTTTGGGGTGGGTGGAGCCGCCATGTTTCTGCAAGATTTACTGAATGTGCCAATCGATCGCTCCATTGGCCCTATCACACGGGTGGCGATCGCCAAAGCAGATCACGCCAACGTAGCTCAGCGCTACTGTCAGGCGCGCATCGACTATCGCTATCGACGGGTCAATGCCGACCCCACCCAGCAGGTATTTCTGCGCGGCTGGCTCAATCGAGACAATGCCCTACTGCAACATATTTTGTCGTTACGGTAGAGACGCGATTAATCGCGTCTCTACGATTGCATTTGATTAATTGCGTCTCTACGATTGCATTAGATTAATCGGACGTGGTGGTAGAGACGCGATTAATCGCGTCTCTACGATTGTGCAGGCACCCTATGTCCCTTCTCGGAGTTTGTCGAGCACGCTTCGATCTTCTAGGGTAGATGTATCGCCTGTGACCTCTTCGCCAGCAGCGAGGGAGCGCAGCAAGCGGCGCATAATTTTGCCCGATCGCGTTTTAGGTAATGCTTCACTAAACCGAATTTCACCAGGGCGTGCCAGCGCACCAATCTCGCTGACTACATGTTGCTTCAGTTGCTTAATCAAGTCTTCGCTGCCCGTGTGGGTGCCTTCTAGCGTGACAAAGGCAACGATTTCTTCGCCTTTGATTTCGTCGGGTTTACCGACCACGGCGGCTTCTGCCACAGCGGGATGGGACACCAGTGCCGACTCAATTTCCATCGTGCCGAGGCGGTGTCCGGCTACGCTAATCACGTCATCGACTCGACCCATCACCCAAAAATAGCCATCGGCATCTTGCCGAGCGCCATCGCCAGCAAAGTAAAGATACTCACCATCTTGGGGGGGAATGTGCTCCCAATAGGTGCGGCGGAAGCGATCGGGATCGCCGTAAACGTTGCGGATCATTGATGGCCAGGGATGTTTGACTACCAGGTAGCCACCCTCGTTGGTGCCGACGGGGTGACCGTCCAAATCCACTACGTCTGCCAAAATCCCCGGAAATGGGCGTGTGGCAGAACCAGGTTTGGTGGCGATCGCCCCCGGCAGTGGCGTAATCATAATGCCCCCGGTTTCGGTTTGCCACCAAGTGTCCACAATTGGGCAGCGTTCGCCGCCAATGACGCTGTGATACCACATCCAGGCTTCTGGGTTAATCGGTTCACCGACGGTGCCCAGCAGCCGCAGCGAGGACAGATCCCGCGCGTTGGGCAAATGTTCGCCCATTTTGATGAAGGCACGAATCGCCGTAGGAGCCGTGTAGAAAATATTCACCCCGTGCTTTTCGATCACATCCCAAAAGCAGCCCGGATTGGACGCACGGGGCGCACCCTCATACATCAACGTCGTAGCTCCATTGGACAAGGGACCGTACACAATGTAGCTGTGTCCTGTAATCCAACCCACGTCGGCAGTACACCAATACACATCGGTATCTTGCAGGTCAAAAATCCACTTGCTGGTGATGTGGGTGTAGAGGTTATAGCCGCCTGTGGTATGAACTACCCCCTTGGGTTTGCCCGTGCTGCCGGAGGTATAGAGAATAAACAGCATATCTTCGCTGTCCATGGGTTCGGCAGGGCAATGAGCCGATGCGCCCTGTTGTAAATCGTGCCACCAGTGATCGCGACCCGCTTCCATATGGATGGTTTGCTGGGTGCGCCGTATCACCAAAACGTTTTTGACGCTAGGAGCGGATTGGTCTGCTAAGGCTTTGTCAACTTGGTCTTTGAGGGGAACGATCGCATCCTTGCGCCAGCCGCCATCGGCAGTCACAACCAGCGTTGCGTTGCCATCGTTGAGGCGATCGCGCAATGCCTCATGGCTGAAGCCGCCGAATACAACTGTATGCACGGCTCCAATGCGAGCACAGGCCAACATGGCGATCGCAGCCTCTGGAATCATGGGCATGTAAATACCCACCACGTCACCTTTTTTTGCCCCCAACTGCTTCAGCACATTGGCAAACTGGCACACCTCGCGATGCAACTGGGCATAGGTTAGCGTGCGCGAATCACCCGGTTCTCCTTCCCAAATCAGCGCCGCCTTGTTGCGCCGCCAGGTGGCCAAGTGGCGATCCAGGCAATTATAGGAAATATTAATTTTGCCGCCCACAAACCACTTGGCAAAGGGCGGCTGCCAGTCCAACACCGTGTGCCATTTCTCAAACCAGTGCAGCTCTTTCTGCGCCAGTTCTGCCCAAAACTTTTGGGGATCTGCCTTAGCTCGGTCGTAAAGCTGCTCATACTCCTCCACAGTTTTGATCGTCGCCTGTTGAGAAAAGGCAGAAGGCGGATAAAACACACGCTCTTCATGGAGGATCGATTCAATATTAGATTCCGACATAACGGCTTTAATGCATTGGGTGAAGTGGCCAGAGGATTGCATGTGCCTCCTTCAAAACCATACGGGTTTTGGACGCATCCGTGGCAAGACGTACATTTTCCTTAAGGTTTGAACGGCTAATTCTCCTTAAGTAGTTCAACCTAAATAAAAACCAAATCCTAAAACCCTGCGCGGGCGGCGCAGGGTTTTAGGATTTTATACTTATAGCGGTAGCCATGATCAATAGGACGCCTCCCTGTCATTCCCGCGCAGGCGGAAATCCATCTGCTCGACAGGTGCGGGGGTGGATTCCCGCCTGCGCGGGAATGACGCTGGCATGTCCTAAGCTTTATGACTATGGCTATACTTAAGCCCACCTACTTAAGAGCAAGCAGTTGTTGATTAAGAGCAAGCAGTTGTTGACCGCGTACGGTGACAAGGTTTATTTTCTGCGTGCAAAGCACTCTCACAAGAAATCCGGAACTTTTATCCCCTAATATGCTTTTTTAGTCCCGCTATTTTTTAAGAATCCATAACAAAAACACATTGCACCACACATTAGAACTTCTGCACGAATGCCCTTTTGAGGGCGTGAATCGTTTCCCGGATTCGCCGGGAAACGATTCACGCAGGAAGTCTATTCTGTATTGATGGATTTTGACAATATAAATGAGTTGTAAGTCCTACTGTGAATGGACTTACGCAGTAGATTTATTACAAATTTACGGTAGTGGTATTGAGGTAAGGATTTTCAGATGGGCGGGCTTCGCCCGCCCATCTGAAAATCCTTACAAGTTTAGGACTACCCAAATTTACCAGGTTTACAGCTTGTGTAAAAAGGCGGCTGTACAGATTTTGAATGAAATGTAGTGAACTTTACATTTTCTACACATATACTTCGGGAACATACAGTTTTACACCGTTATCATGGCGATCGCACGCCGAAATCAACGCACTGCATTGCAAGAATGAGTAGTAAATAACAACAGTGATATCACGCAAAAACCCACTTTTATTTAAAACTTGGAACACGATTAAATTGCGTAATACCAACCAAATTTAGTCAAAAATCACGGTTTAGTTAATAAACTATCCGGTATTTCGTTCAGCTTCATGAAAGCTTAACTGAAACCTTCAAGATCACTTGAAGCTATTCAGAGGCTCGAAACCATGAACGTTGAAACCATTGTTAATCAAGTAGAAACAGGTTTAATGCCTGTTGTTCAACAACCTGACACTCTGACCCCTAAACTTGGGAAAGAAACGGTAGGGAATAGTGCGTTGCATTCAGACTGGAAGCTTCCACTCGCCTCCCTACCGATTACAGAATTGGCTCCTAAAGATGACGGCCTAACATCATCCAGTCAATTGTTTATTGCCCGCACTCCTAATCAGTTACCTCTAGGAGAAACGAGCACTCTAAACAAACTTCTAGGTCAACCCGACCAGAATCAATTGGTTGGCGATCTAGAGCTAAAAGACGATTCCCTAGCGCGCCAACCCAAGGCCAACAGAGGCTTTGCCAGCACTCGAAGCCGCAATGCACTGAGAGCTACAACCAGCACTGCCACAAGCCCTCTACGGCTAGAAGCAGAAGGGATGACGCTCAAAACCTTCAGGCAAGAATCCAATGCGATCGCCTCTGGCAGCAAATTGGTCAGCCTAGTAGGCGGCAAATCGGGCGAATCGGGCAGCGTATCGGGCACCTTTAACGGAGCCACTGGCAAATACAACGTCATCTTGGGTTACTACGACGAAAACGATGGAGCGGGCAGTATCGAAGCCCGGATTGGCGGCAAAACGGTCAGCACCGTCACACTCAATCAACAATTGGGCAGTAGCAATGTCAGCCAAGGCAACCTAGTTCGCCGCACCATTGCCTCTGGAATTACCCTGAACAAGGGAACATCGCTGGAACTGCTAGGGAAAGAAAACGGTGAAGAACACGTTCGGATTGATTACGTCGAATTCATTCCCCTGCAGGCAGACGCAGTCACGCCTACACCGTCTGCTCCCACCACTCCCACGCCTACAACTCCCACGCCTACAACTCCCACTCCCACGCCTACTGCCCCACCCCCACCCCCGCCAGCAGCACCAGTTACTTCAACTCCATCTCTCACCCGGTTAGAAGCCGAAAATCTAACGCTCAAAACCTACCGCGTAGAGGCGAATGCGATCGCCTCTGGCAGCAAATTGGTCAGCCTAGTAGGCGGCAATTCGGGCGAATCGGGCAGCGTATCAGGCACCTTTAACGGAGCCACCGGCAAATACAACGTCATCGTGGGCTACTACGACGAAAACGACGGTGTGTCCAAAATTGAAGCGCGTCTCGGCGGCAAGACAATTGGCACCGCCACCCTCGATCAACAACTAGGCAGTACCAACGTCAGCAAAGACAACCTGGTTCGCCGCACCATTGCCTCTGGCATCACCGTTAACAAAGGGACATCGCTGGAGCTGCTCGGCACAGAAAACGGTGCAGAACACGCCCGCATTGACTACGTCGAGTTTGTTCCAGTGAGCGGCAGTGTGTCTCCCACTCCCACGCCACCCCCACCGCCGCCCTCCACAGGCGACACCCAAGCGCCCACAGCTAGGCTCACAGCTAGCAACGTCACAGTTAAAGGTGGAACCTCCCAAACCTTCACTGTCACTTACACAGACAACGCTGGTATTAATGCCACTACCCTAGACAATTCAGATGTGCGTGTTACAGGCCCTAACAACTTTAGCCAGTTGGCATCCTTAGTAAGTAGCAGCAGCAGCGGCACCTCACGTGCAGCTACATACCGGGTAAATGCCCCCGGTGGCTCCTGGGATACCGCCGATAACGGTGCCTACACTGTTGCAGTACAAACTGATCAAGTTCGTGATACGAGTGGCAATCCAGTCGCTAGTGGCACCTTAGGCAGCTTTGCTGTAAACGTAGCCACG
This sequence comes from Elainellales cyanobacterium, assembly GCA_038321765.1. GTDB lineage: Bacteria > Cyanobacteriota > Cyanobacteriia > Elainellales > Elainellaceae > CASBQJ01. The sequence continues at coordinate 965 of JBBQFG010000244.1, read as the reverse complement.
CCTCCCACGCCTCCCACGCCTCCTCCTGCTCCGACACCACCATCAGGCACTGGCCAGACCTACTTTGAAGATAACTTCTCAAATGGGTACTCCAAAACATGGCACAAAGAGTCTGCTAACTTAAGTCACTCTATCCAAACTACCAAAGCCCCCGATGGTTCTGATGCAGTACGGTTTGAAGTTCGCCGCACAGATCCCACCGTGGCTCTGAGCAAGCGTTCAGAACTAGCACTTGACTCAGTGGCAGCCGGGTCAGAGCAGTGGTACGGGTTCCGCGTTATGCTGCCAGAAGGATGGGACAGAGACCCCGGCTCCTATGAGGTGATTGGGCAATGGCACGAAGTCCCCGATTGGAATCTCGGCGAAGGCTGGCGTAGCCCTCCACTCGGTATTTATGTTCGAGATGGGCAATGGCGCGTCAATAGCAAGTGGGACTCTAAACCCAAAACTGAGGGCAACACACCCGAAGGAAAAGCAACCTTGTGGACAGGTGCCTACGAAACAGGTGAATGGGCCAATTGGGTGTTTCACGTCAAATGGTCACACAAATCTGATGGCATTCTTCAAGTCTGGAAAGACGGCGAGCTAATTGTAGATCGCAAGGGACCGAACACCTACAACGACAAAGTTGGCCCTTACTTCAAGATCGGAGTCTACAAACCCGACTGGAAGGAAAATCCTCAGGCCAGCAATACTGATAAGCGTGTGCTCTACTTCGATCAAGTTCGGATTGGTGAGAACAATGCAGGCTACAACGCGGTTACCCCCCGATAAACAGACGGTCATGGAGTTTTGACCATGTGAGCTGTAAAGCTGTAGTCACGTATAGCGGTAGCCATGATCAATAGGACGCCTCCCTGTCATTCCCGCGCAGGCAGGAATCCATCTGCTCGATAGGTGCCAGCGTCATTCCCGCCTGCGCGGGAATGACGCTGGCATGTCCTAAGCTTTATGACTATGGCTAT
>JBBQFG010000243.1:0-7676 GCA_038321765.1 Elainellales cyanobacterium | reverse complement strand
GATCACCTGTATCTAGTAAAGCTGCCGCATAGCCGAGGGACTCGCGAGTTGGATGTACTGGAAAGCCTTGAAAAAATTTAAGGAGACCCGACGATCGCAAAGGAACTCTTAACATTCCCACTATTGGATCATATTGGCGATTCAGTGGTTCTAGCGCTTTGTAAAGCCGATCCAGTTTTTCCTGTGGCAAAGAACTCATAAAAGCCCCTCCTGTATTGTCGTGATTTTCCTATGAATGCTTTGAATGTACTGAGGATCGTCAATACATTCACCTGTAATTCTTTTTATTTTGCTCGTGATCCTGAGTGATTGACTAAGACAGACTGATAAATTTCTATTAATCGTTTGTAATTATCTTCTGCTGTGTACTTGGCTTCAAATTCAGCACGGGCTTCGTGGCGCATCTGGTGAAGCTGTTGGGGATGAGTAAGGAGCCATTCAACTTGGGTCGCTAAGTCGGTGGGATCGCCGGGGTGGAAAAGCATACTAGTCCGTTTATGTTCCACCAGTTCTGTGATGGCTCCAATGTTAGAGGTTACTACAGGGGTGCCCCGAGAAAAGGCTTCGATCGCCGACACCGTCAGCGGTCAGGCTTTCTCAGAAACCTATCGCTTTACTCGCGTTTGGATGTAGCGACAGCAGCGTTGGCAAATCATCGCAGGTCACGTTAGTCAATTGATTCCCCCTTTAAGTAATTCTCTGATGCTTCGGATTTGATACTTCGTCAACTTACGAATTTAAACTATTACCAGTTATCAACTCGCATCCGATTTTTGGGGATGTAGCGACCAATTCCAGGGTACCGATCTCTCCAGGTAATAGGGTACTGAAGCTGAGGTGGAAGCTGTTTTGTGAGGTCGGATTTTTGTTGGTTAGATAGGAGCGATCGCTCACAATAGAAGGGGTTTTTAGGATACTGACTGAAATAGTGGAAAAAAATCGCTGAGCGATCGGTTTCCAGCGGTGGCTTACCGCGATGGTAGCACCGAGCCGTGTCGGTGAAAATTACGGTTCCTGCCTTACCTATACAAGACGTTAGCCAATCAGAGGAGGTTGTATTCAGTAATAGCTGTAGTTCTGAGTGAGTCAACCCTTTGTGCGGAGGTAGCGTTTCAATCAGCCAAGTATTAGTAGTAGGCTTGACACATTGAAAAGGCCCACTAGCCTCATCAACATCGTTTAAGTAAACGGCAACCTTAACCATTTTCCAGTCTTCCTTATCACGATGCCATATCCGCGGACCAGTATCTCTACCATCGGCCACGCTGTAATAAAACGACAAGCCGTCATACGCTACAGGTAATCCTAAGTAAGACTCCACAATTTTCAAAATTCGTTCTGAAACGCCCCAGAAAAAGATTTCTGGATGCGTCATCAATTGCTGTGCCGTTGACATCAAGGTATGTTTATGTGCATGGCTGGGCAAACGTGACTGCTGAGCAAGTTCGGTAGCAATCTGGTGAGCTGCATCTAAAAGCTGATGACTATGAGGAATGGCCAATGCATCTAATGAGGTGACATAAACACCGTTCTGCTCAATTTGCTCAACAATGGCTCGATCATCTGTATTTAGTGTTGGTAACTGAGCTTTGTGACGCTGAAGTTGCTGTTGATATTGAGGCAACAGCACAGATTGCTCAAACCAATCTGTGCTGTGAAGCTTACATGCTATATCGGAGGGAAGGCTTAATGCCTTATTAATCACTCGATGGGTCAAGTGATAGAGCGGGTATAGGTTGTTAATTCGAAAACGCTGAAGTGGGTACAAGTAATTGATATGCATAAATCTTAGAGAGAAATCTATAAGACACAATCCTGAACCTATTCACCTTAAGCAGACACGATGAAAATTTTTGGTCAACCACCGAAACTCATCGCCATGTTGATAACAAGAATTAGTTGCTGATTGCAGTTTGGTAAATTTCCATCAATCGTTTGCAATTATCTGCTGCCGTATACTTAGCTTCAAATTGAGACCGGGCTTCCTGGCGCATCTGGCTGAGTTCCTGAGGATGTGATAAGAGCCATTCAACTTGGGTCGCCAGATCAGCAGAATCGCTAGGGTGAAACAGCATGCCGGTGCGTTCGTGATCGACGAGTTCGGCGATCGCCCCAATACGAGAAGCGACGACAGGAGTACCTCTGGCAAATGCTTCGATCGCCACCCGTCCAAAGGTTTCATACCACTCCGATGGAAAGACTAGAAAAGCTGCCTTGCCAACCACTTCATACACCTCCTCCAGCGATCGCCGTCCTAACCACTCAATTTCAGGCATTTCCTGCATGGCCTCCTGCACCAACCCTGCCATGGGACCATCGCCCAGAATTTTAAGCGGGATTTTACCTCCTAGTTGTCGCCATGCATCCAGCATCACCCCCAACCCTTTTTCAACGGACAGCCGCCCCACAAATAGCGCATAGTCGCCTTTGCCTTCACCTGCTTCAGGTGCGGGGTAGAGAAAGTTTGTCTTAAACATGACTTTCTTGGCGGGTAGACCTCCTTCAACAAACTTATCCATTGCAAACTGGCTGTAGGCAATGAAAACATCAACGACATTTTGCCAAGTGCCCAGCAATGAGTGAAACCCCATCGTTGCTGCCACTAAGGCACTGGCACTCTGACTGCCTCGGTAGCAGCCATGCACTACTCCCGGCAGGGGTAGCTGTTTTCCAAGACAATCTTCGCAGACGCGCCCTTCCCGAAAAAAGAGGGCGTTTGGGCACAGCAGGCGATAGTTGTGCAAGGTTTGCACAACCGCGACCCCTTCATCTCTGGCGGCATAGTAAGCCGCAGGGGAAACTAATGGGAAGGTGTTGTGGAAGTGGGCTACTTGTGGCTTTTCCCGGCGGATCAGCGATCGCAGTTCTTGGTATACTGTGCTGTTCCATAGGGTATTTTTTGCCAGGGCGATCGCATTCATTTCTGGAATCTGGTCGTTGTTGAGGGTGTAACGGATAACCTCATGCCCATAGGACTCAAGCAATGTTGCTTCCGTATTAAAGATTTGCTCTTCGCCACCTGGCTGCTGGTAATAATTATGAACCGCTAAAATTCGCATTTGCTTCTCCCGGTTGCAACCGAAGTTTGTCGTAGATCGAAACTAAAAACAGCCCTTTCGTTGCCCAGTTAAATTCTTGATTGACGCGCGCTCTCCCTGCTATACCCAGACGGATTCGTAACTCTGGTTCTGTTGTCAGGCGGTTCATGGCATTGGCCATCCCTGCGATCGCCTGTTCTGGATCATAGGCTGGAATCTTAAAACCTGTTTCTTCGGTCACCTGAACTGCCGGACCACCCAAATCTAGACAGATAACCGGACAACCTGCTGCCATCGCTTCTAAACAAACAAACGCGCCTGAATCGTGCAGACTGGGATGCACCAGTGCCAGACAGTTGCCTAGCTTATGCATCAAATCAGTCCGGGGCATTTCGCTGAAAAATTTGACTTGGGATGCAATCCCTAGATCCATCACAAGTGCCTGGAGTGCATCCTCCTCAGGGCCTTTGCCTACAATCCAATATTCTGCCTCTGGGGGTAATTCAGCCTGAGCAAAGGCTCGCAACCCCAAATGAAAGCCTTTCCAGTGGAGAAAGCGACCAATGCTGATAAACCGCAACGGCGCTGGTTCCGATAAGGAAAGCTGTTCCAGTTGCTCTACTTCTTCTGGGAGTAACCCAACCTGCGAGAGCACCTGCACATGCTTGCCGCCCATGGCCACAAGCCGCTCTGCGGTATCTGATGTTGTGGCCCAGGCTACTGCGCTACGGCGTACCGTCATGCGGGTGAATGGATCGAGTTCGCCAACCCGTCGCATTAGATCCCGTAAGAGTTCGTAGACCTTAGCCCGCTGGCTAAAATCCTGCCAGAAGGGTTGGGGAGCCGTTTCCCCACCACCTACAGGGCCAAAAATGAATGGAATCGGTAGGAGAGATAAAAAACTGGGGGTCGAATACTTCACAAATGTGACATGGTGCGCGATGTCAAACCCAATTTCCTGGTGCAGTTTGCGGGCCACAAAATAGGCGTAAATCTGCCAGGCATAGTAGTGCAATGGGAAAGCCCACTGGCCCCACGTCCAAGCTCCGCTCCAAATAGGTAAGGTGACGTAGACAAAGTGGAGGTTAGAAACCGGACTGCGCGTTAGTTCTGCTTCGATCGCCTCGCGTCCATCATCGGGGCGCGTCAATACCCAAACTTCGTGGTAGCGGGCAACTTCTCGCACCGTGTTCCAGCCAACCCCTAACTCTGTCCCTCGCCCTGGTTCACAGGCATAGGCGGAAATTAGAATTTTCATCGCGCTAGTGACTCCCTAGTCTGGGTGGAAGAGGACAGTACAGCCTGACAAAAATCGAGGTACTGCTGGCTGGTATTGAGATAGTGGAAATCATGCGATCGCAGCTGGGCCTGTTCCCGGTAATGCTGCTTTAACGCAGAATCTGTGAGAATTTGTAGCAGCCCTTTTGCTAAAGCCGCTGGATTCCCTGTGGGTACTAGCAGGCCATGTTTGCCATGCTCAATAATATCTTTCATTCCACCCGGTGCATCGGTTACCACGACGGCTGCGCCGCATCCCATGGCTTCCTGTAGGGCGATCGGACAACCTTCCCAGGCAGATGCCAGCACAAACACATCCGCTGCTGCCATGTAGCGATAAGGGTTAGTGTCATATCCAGGCATCCACACAGCATCCTCAATCCCTAATTCACGACTTAGTTGTTCCAATTCTGCTCGCAGTGGCCCTTCCCCCAAAATCACCAATCTCGCAGGCGTGACCTGTGTCACTTGGGCAAAGGCGCGCAGTAAGTCATCTAATTGCTTTTGCTTGGCTAGTCGAGCTGCTGTAACGATAACAGGACTTGTGGGGTTTTGAAACCAGGGATGGTCAATCGGTTCGTGAGAGAGCTGCTGAACGCGATCGCGATTAATCGGGTTCAATACCACCCGCATCGGAATGTTAGCGGCAATTTTAAGCGTGTCTACTAGGTCTGTAATAGTGTCTTTAGACACGCCAATTAGTCCATCACTGTGGGGGTAAGTGTAGCGCATCAGCACAGGCAAAAACCGCAGATGGGGCTTATCGCGATGTTCGATACCAGCTTCTAGGCTAATAATATTGTGTTCCCCTAAAATTACTTTTGTGGAAACACCTGCCAGAAATCGTGCCCAAACGGCCACAATATTGAAATACCAGGGCATCGGTAGTAAGACATCGGGTTGATACTCTTGCAGGTATCGCACCGTCGGCAGCAGTGAAAAGGCAGTGCGCTTCACATTCAGGCTCACGATCGGGATGTCGGGATAACGGGAAAGTTCCGCTTCACTGGCGTCTAACACCACTAACTGGCATTCAGCCCCAAGTTCCTGCAGCCCACGTACCAGAGCCGTGCAGAGATTAGTAAAGGTGCCTCCACTAATGTCATGAGTCAGTATAGAAATCCGGGGGAGGGTCATCACAGTGCCAACCAATTTCAGCGTAAGTGTACAAGTTAAAGTCGGGCGATCGCCTCACCCCTTCATCACCAATTCCGTAACCTGAGCCAGACATGCAGCGGCAGCTTGCGGCGTATATTGCGCCATAATTTGCTGCGATCGCTTACCCATCGCTGGAATCGTTTCTGGATGATCCAAAAACTTCTGCATTAAGCCCGCTAGCTCATCGGCATCATCGGGCGAAAATACATAGCCATTTTCACCATGCACCACTAACTCAGAAGTGCCAGCCCCCTTAGAACAAAGGATCGGTTTCCCCAGCAACATGGCCTCTAACGTCACCACACCCCAGGTATCCTCATGGGTTGGGAAGACAAACACATCAGCAGTTTTAAAATAACTGCCAATCTGGTCGTAGCTGACTCGCCCAGCCCAGTGGACGCGATCGCTCAAACCATTTTCCTGACAAAACACCTGGAGTTCTTCTTGCTGGGAACCGTTCCCCACCACTAGCAGCGTGTAATTGTCGTAGCCTCTTTTTTGTAGCGTCGCGCCAGCTTCCAACAGCAATGGCAACCCTTTGCGGGGAATCACATGCCCAACGAATAAAAAGATGGGGCGTTGCAGAGAAGGCAACTGATCCCCAATCTCACCAGAACCAGGCAAAGTCTTCTCATCGGGAATCTCATAGGGCTGCAAAAACACCCGATCTAACTTAGCTTTGAGGATGTCAGTCAGATAGTCTTTCCCTGTCTGGCTGTTGGTGATATAGGCATCTGCCAGCCATACCATCGCTCGCCGCACAAACAATCGTAAGGCCGAATTGCGGTAATCTACACCAGGTGAACTACCTTCATAGGCAATGATTACTCTCCATCCCATCAGCGGCTTGAACATTAACGCCAAAATCGTCCAGATCCCAAAGGAACTCGAAAAAATCACCTGTGGTCTTTGCTTTAGCAAATGCCCGACAATACCAGGAGACAGGTATGTGAAGTTATCGCCATAGCTACTGTCGTCTCGATTGATCTCAATCACCTGCATTTTTCCGACCACTTCTACTTGAAGTGTCCCCTCCAAGCCCTTAGCAAACCCAGGAAATAGTCCAGTAAATATAGTTGTTTTGGGGAATAAGCGAGCATACTCACTTAACGAAGGTTGCCAATAGAACCAGGCTACTGGCAAAAGCCAAGCGACTCGAAGATTTTTCATAGTTGAATGTGCTAGACCGCAAAATTCCGACACTTTATACCTTCCGTGCCAGGATGACACAAGGAAAGGTTCAGCACGTTACATTGACATTAAGTTTTAAGAAAAATAATATTTCTCCCTAGTTTTGTGAAGCTTCTTTAAACTAGCCCTATGCTATCTACGGGAAACCTTGGAGAAACTGATATATTGTCCTTGTTGTAAAAACAATGCCGATTTAGGTCTTGCATCTGAAGGCTATAGATCAAACACGTGTACTACTCCAGTCCTTAGATGTGGTTCGTTCTAAATTACTTTTCACATAGATATGCTCGTTAAAGAAGGTTCTACTGTGCTTCTGTTTAGATTCACTTGAAGCTAGAGCATTGGCGTGGTTAAGCTATCGAATGATGAAGTTTTATGAGGTCATTAAGCAATGTCTGAGAGCAACCCTCATATTGCATTTTTTATTGGCTCGTTTGGTGGCGGTGGAATCGAGCGAGTAACGGCTCATCTTGCTCATGGCTTAGTCAAGTCGGGCATCAAAATCGACCTGGTTTTAAATCGAAGCGAAAGCCCACATTTATGGAGAATGCCTTCTGAAACACGGATCTTTGACCTAAAACAGCCCCGATTGTCCCTAAGTTTACCGGGATTAGTTCAATATTTGCGTCGAGAGCGTCCATCTGCCTTATTAGCAGCAGATCATTACCTGAATGAGCTAGCGTTATTGGCTGGACATATCGCCGGAGTGCCAACTCGTATCGTTGTGGCAGAACACAATCAACTTTCTAAAACTGTCCAAAATGGCAGTCAGATGAAGGCTCGATTAGCCCCTCTTTTTGCCCGGTTCTTGTACCCTTGGGCAGATGGAATTATAGCCGTCTCCAATGGGGTTGCTAAAGACCTCGCTAGCACCGCGTCATTGCCGCTAAATAGCATTCACACAATTTACAATCCAGTAATTACGCCTGAGTTGTTTATTAGTGCTAAAGATCCTGTTGAACATCCCTGGTTCAACTCGCCAGAAATTCCAGTTATTTTGGGTGTAGGCAA
>JBBQFG010000242.1:0-7679 GCA_038321765.1 Elainellales cyanobacterium | reverse complement strand
TCTCCATTTAAGAAGCGGACTGCAACAGAGGTATCCAGCGCAATCTCACCACTCATTCACATCTACCTGGCGACACTCTGCTGTAATTGCTTGTTGTAACTCTTCTGCCTCTGAATCACTTAAGATTCCTGCAAACTTTGCAAGCGGATGATTGCTGCGAATAGTCTGAACCCGATGTAAGAAATCCAGCACCGTTTGGATTAGATCATCGGGGGCTTGTTCAAGTTCCTGAATCAATTGTTCGCGATTTGTCATCCGTCTGAAATTCCCAGCCAAGCGCGCTTGTATAGTTTCAGTATATCCAGATGCTGAATCTGCCCATAGTGTGGTGCGTTCGACTTTGCCGTCTTGTAGAAAAGCGCCCCCCAAATTGGCGTTGTTGCAGGGGGCGATCGCCTAAAACCAGGTCAGAATAGGCTAGAACGAAAGACCTAAAGCTAAACAAGAATTGCCTTCAGCCGAACTGACGCTATAGTCTTGTGTCTCAACCGTTGTGGCAACCACCAGCATGTTCTCGCCAAAGGTTGTGCCGTTGATGGTGCAATCTCCCCGAAGCACCAGCAGATAATTCCCGGTGTATTGGTAAGACTCGGATGAGGAAGTCTGGATGAACTCAGAACTCATACCGCCCTAGGCATCGAGGGGAATGCTGTACACCAAAACACCGTCTTGCACCGCCTCGAACGGATAAAGAGTTTCAAGATCGGGATCAGCGGTATTGATCTGAACGGGGGTATAGTCTTCGATCAAATTTGTATTGGCAAAATCTGGAGGCGCGGCATAGGCAAGAATAAAGAAGCCGCTGCTGTTTGAAATCTGGTGTCCACTGCCAGGGGGGTTGAAGTAAAGCGAACCGCTCGGATAAACGCCCTTTGCATCAGTTTGGGTGCCATCAATCGCATAGACTGACTCGGTCATGGAATGGTAGTGCAGGCCAACACTGCCATCTGGAATGGTGTACCACAGAATACTGATGTGCTCGCTATCGGCAGTACCCGAAAGAATCAGCTTTTCTAAGTTTGGTCTGAAGGTGAAAAAGTCGTAATCGTTTGGATCTGCTATCAGGTCGTTCAGATTGACAATAGTTGAGTTGCTGAGACTCGAAGCGGTTTCTTCAAGAGCAACGAAAGACTCTGGCTCATCTGTGGCCCCGACTGGGTTGATAAAGCCTGTGAATGAAGCCAGTCCCAATGCCACCATAAATGAAGGTTTAAAAAGTCTCATGCCTGCCTCCTCCTCTGAAAATCACGAACGTTGATACCAAAAATGTAGGCATAACCATACCATGCACATACGCGCAAATCTGCTACTTGCCGCTACATATGCTGGAAAGCCTGACAGAGTATGGCTGATGTCGGCTCAATGCGTTACAAGCTTGGCGATCGCACTCCTCCCTGGGTCATGCAATTGCCCCTTAAGTCTCACTCATTCAGTTGTGTAGGGGACACTGCGACGAAACCTTTAAGAGAGGCGATCGCCCCCACGAACCTTCTGGGAGGTTTCACTCTGACCCACACTTAACAACCACTCAATGTTTACCACTCACTCGCCACATTCTGGGACGGTTCACTGAGAGCGAAAACTGAATCAACTGACCGTTCGCAATTGGGGGCGATTCTCTACGAGATGGCAAAGGCGATCGCTCTCTAATCCATAACGCAAGGGCTACTTTTCTTAGCAACGTAGCAGGCTAACGGTGAAGTTGTGCGGCGGCAGATAACACCGAAACGAAGCGGAAGATATTCAAATCGCCGCTCCAACGACTTGTTATGTGCAGATTGTTTAGTTGTTCAGCCTTAACATTAAGCTGCACATTATCCACCTGAAAATTGCTCTTTCCTTATCCAGAGGAGCTCCAGGTTAGTTTTATCGATGGAAGGAAATCAGCTCTTCGTAGTTGAACAGCCCGCTATCGGGACAACCCGCCTCATCTTATCTCTTGGGTTTCAAGACCATTTACCCAGTGTTTAGTTATCAATACATTTACCGCAAGCGCTATCTGGCGGGGAGTAAATTTTCGCTTTCGGTCGCTCCAGTTATACATATGGCGAACCACTTCATCAATGGTTTTACTGGATTCGTTTTTCAGAATCCAGTGAACTGTGGACAACAGTTCCAGGCCAAAAGCGGACTCAAATCCTTCAACTAACGACGCTACTTTATCAAAGCGATCACGAGTTTCTGAATACTCTTGCAGGAAGACGCTGGCTTCTCTTACTGCCCCTGGTACCAATTGGAGTGGTTTGTCTGGTGAATCACCACCGTCCGCATAGCCCGAAACGAGATGTCCTTCGATAGCATTGAGCACATGGCGCAGGTTTTCGGCATACGGACCATAATGGGCTTTCTGATACTTCAACTGCAGCGGCTCGCCCGCTTCCTGCATGAAATACATCAGCTTATGGACTTCCAACAGGGTTACGGAGGGATCAAGCAGTCCGCTGAGGTAACGGTTCATTAGTTCTACTAGTGCAGCTCGCCCAGCGGTCATCTTTGGTACCTTGCGGTTGCACACCATTGTTTCAGTATCAGGCGCACCATGCGGTTCGTAAATCACAATGCGAACATCTGTGAGTGGTTGCAATGCTGCCTCAATGCGAGACTTCACTTCTGACCAGTTGAGCCCGCCCAAACCACTACCCAAAGGTGGAATAGCAATAGACCGAATTTCGTACTGACCTATTGTCTCCACAAGAGCCTGGAGGCCTGCGTCGATATCTTGTATCCGGCTTGCGCCGCGCCAGTGGCGCTTAGTAGGGAAATTAATGATGTAATGAGGATAGGTAAGTTGTCCCGTCTCAAATACAAACATTCGTCCAGGCTGCACCTCTTCATTCTTACAAGCAGTGGCGTAGGCTTTAAAGTTTTGTGGAAATGCTTTTTTGAATTGAAGGGCGATACCACGCCCCATGACACCAACACAGTTCACGGTATTGACTAGAGCCTCGACATCGGCGCACAAAATGTCACCTTGCTTACATTCGATCATTTTTGTGCCTCTCGATCAGTAGTACCAGTCTGTCTTGATTTCGACATGCGGCCGATGATCACCTACTGGCAAGACGTTGGCCACCTTTTGATAGATTACCCCTGAGTGTACACCTATGCGTTCGATCAGATGCCAAGGAAAGCTGTGTTCCAGTAGAAATTCTGCCTGCTTTCCTTCTTTAATCGATGATGGAATGCCGCTGCCACTCCATCGATTAGTCCGGACTGCTTGCCAGTTGATTTCAGACAACTGTGTCAGATTGCAACGATCCTCAAAATAATAGGCTCCTGCATTAGATAGAGTAAAAACCCAATGTCTGCCATGTCGTTCTGCCCAGTCAACACAATTGTGCAAATCGGCTTGCAGATGCATAATTGACCCCTGCCCACCGCGATAGATGAGACTGGAGTCATTACCACGATGAATTAGGTAGAGCATGATTGAGCGTGGACAAAAATAAAACGGTACGCAGTCGCCCACACGCAGCTCTGGATAATTGGTCAAGACAAGTTCGTAAGTCGTCGTTGCTTTATATGATTCATGCCAATGGTGGTGCCCACTGGTGCCCGCCGCACAACTTCTGCATCACACCATAGATAGCCATCAGCGATGATCGATGGCAGCCGGTCTACATGCACAATGTGGTAGATTTTCGGCTGCGTGGGCACTGTCATTTAGCCAACTCCTTGGTGCAGCTTTTTCACTTCCTCTTAGACTTTGTGACTCCCTCTGGGTTTTGTACCTCCATCAACTTGACCAGCTTTCCTTTACCACCCGTCTATTTTTGGGGAGTGCAGAGATAGACTTATCGTTGAGGTATTGTAGGACGAACTGACTACTGGAAGCATAACTTCTTACTTAGGCGGAAAGTTTCCGCATATCATCCCAAATTGGGTGGATAGGCCGAAAGTTTCTGCATATCACCCTAAACCAGATGGATCGGAGGAAAGTTTCTCCATACTATGGGCGATCGCCCATCTCAGTGCTTTCGACCCGATATTTTTGACACAATTTGCCGATTTAGGTCTTGACGATGTGGCGGGTATGCCCGTACTGTGTCTGGTTAAGGTTGTTGAACGATTCTGTAGTCGAGCAACCTCAATTCGCTCCAAAAATCTAGCACCGCCCAATGCTGTTGCAACCAACATTGAGCGGCTAACCCCCAAACTGAGTAACGCAGTCTGGCGGCTAACTGGGAATTTTAGCATTCTCTCTAGCCACCCTGCTTTGTAAATGCGCGGGGTGGCTAGGTTTTTGGGGTTTCCCTCTTACCGCTTATGCAGGAGAACCCCGATGGTTGAGATGTTTGATGCACCGTCTGTACGTAGTTTTTTGACGGGTAGCGAGGATGAGAGTAACCCACAGCCGTTGATTTTGCCGCTTTACGCTATGCCGATAGCACCGGAACAAGAGCAGCTCAGGATCTTGCTAATTAGCAGCCCTGGTTGGGTGCGCGAAACGATTCACGATTTGCATCGCCGCAGTTTTGCCAATGCCAACGATTGGAGCAGCCTACAGCCCGGTGCGAATCCCGGTGAAGTCGTGAGCATTTTGACTCGACGGCGATCGCGGCAGTAGGCAGAGCGATGGGTTGAAGGCGATCGCCACAACTTTGGCGATCGCCAACCAGCGGCTGATCAAAGCGTGTAGGTAAAATCGTCTACCAACATGCCGGGTAGCCACATTCCTCCTAGGCTGCGGTAGTCGTAGCTGCTTACTTCGGGAACAAACTCTTGAAAGTCGGTCAAGTTGAGTAAGTTTTCGCCCAAACAGCGATAGAGGCTTTCGTCAAAGCGCAAATTTTCAATGGGGGCGACGATTTCGCCATTTTCTACCCAAAAGCAGGCATAGCGGGTCATGCCCGTTATGCGTCCCGTGGGGCGATCGCTCCAGTTCAAGTAGTGCAAATTCGAGAGATACAGCCCTGTATCGAGCGCGCGCAAAATATCGGCAGCGGGTAGCGTACCAGGGCAAACTTCGGGCGATCGCAGCGACTCAGAACCATTGGCTCCATTGGCAACTTTGCCGTACTCTTTAGCAGTGCGAGAGTTGACCAGCGCGTTAACCAGTTTACCTGCTTCAATAATAGACATCTCAACGGGAGCCATTTCGCCCAAGTTGTTGAAGCGGGGCACTAGCCCATACCCAAAATTCTCTTTGAGGGTAAACGCAGGCGACAGATATTTTTCACCGCGCCGCAGTAACCCAAAGGCACTTTCCCCTTGTTGAATAGCCGCCTCACCCACGCCGCCCCACGAGAACATGCCAATCAATTCGGCGATCGCCTCAGGAGCCAAATACGTCCGGTATTGTCCCTTAGGAATAGACTTGGGAGTCTCTGCCAGCCGCTCTAGCTGCCGCTTTGAATGCGCTAGCTTTGCGCCGTAGGTGGACTTGTCCCACTGACTGCCCGCTACAATTCCCTTTACAGCCTGTTGGTCGGCGGTAAAAAGGGAATATTCCAATGCAAAAGACTCCGTTTCAAACCAATGCTTTTGCCCAACAGAATCGGCATAGGCGCGCAGTAAGGTTCCTCCGGCATAGACACCCGCAAAGTCTAGCCCAGTCACGTCTGGCAACACCATTGATGCGACTTGGTCAGGCTGTAATAGATTTCCAGTATGTACTTCACGGCTCGACTCGGCACCGCTGGGCAGCACTGAGTAAGGATCAATGGGTAGCTGTGCCACATCTTGACGCAACTCCTGCATCACCGACTTTGCACACCGCCAGTCAATTTCCCAATTCCCACAGAGTGGAAAGCTACAGGATGCCGTGCGCTGGTTTGCCATCAGCGTTAGCCCTGCCTGACAATCGGTCACGCTACCGCTCTGACGTACTTTAGCGTGATTAAACCGCACAAACTGACTAATTTCGCCTGTCAATGTCAGGGTAAAGTGTTCGCTAGGCTTGCGGTCTGCCTGAAAATTGCTAAGTAATCGATCAAAGGTAGATTCCAGGCTCTCAAACGTTTCTGACATAAAACCCAACTCTCAATACCGCACAAAACCCACGGACAAACTGTTTAATCTCCGCCTCCAAATACTTCCATATTGGCAAAGGCACACACGGGTGATCCATGCCCCACTCGAATCGACTGGTTGGGTTCTCCTTTGCCACAGTAAGGAGTTCCATACATTTCCCAGCTAGTGGCATCTCCAACGCGCACTAAGCTGTGCCAAAACGCTGGTGTCGTGCCCCGATAGTTGGGGTTGCGAAGCGATTTAGTCAGTTGCCCATTTTCGATCAGTCTGGCATATTCGCAGCCAAACTGGAATTTATAGCGCTGGTCATCAATTGACCAAGAGCGGTTAGCTTCCATGTATACGCCGTGTTCGATATCGCGGATGATGTCTGCTACCGAATCGGTACCTGATTCTAAATTAAGGTTTGCCATGCGATCGATGGGCGGGCGATTCCAGGAAGACGCACGCGCGCAGGCTACACCAGACACCCCCGTACGCGCTTGGCTTTCGAGACCGCCCAGGCCACGCATCAGTACGCCATCTTTAATCAAATGCTCTTTAGTGGCGGGCGCACCGGTGTCGTCAAACCCGTAGCTGGCAAATTCTCCAGGCACAGCAGGGTTAAATGTGATGTTCATTAACGGTGAGCCGTAGGCTAGGGTGCCAAAATCATGGGGTTTGACAAAGCTTCCCCCGGCGTAGTTGCGTTCGTCTCCCAGAATGCGATCTAGCTCTAGGGGGTGCCCCACACTTTCATGAATTTGCAGCATCATTTGGTCGGGAGCTAAAACCAGGGTTGTGGTAGCTGTAGGGCATTCGGCGGCGGTGAGCAGTTCTACGGCCTGTTCACCAATCTGCCGTGCCCTTTCCCACAACGCTACATCAGGGAAGAGTTCCCAACCGCCTTGGTAATAGTGACCGTTGCCGTTGTTGGTACGCTGCTGCACGTCAGACCCGTCTTGGGCGATCGCCCCATAGGCTGTCCCCAGTAGCAAAAACCTTTGGTAGACCTCTGACCCGTTACTGCTGACATACCAAGACTCTATATCTTGAGTGGCGGCACTGGCATTGGTTTGCACAATCTTGTCGGAAACCTTAAGCGTTTCACATAGCCGGATTAACAGCTCGTTGATCTCTCCAGGGGCGATCGCCTCCAATGGCTTCAGAAACGGTGAAGTATACTCTCCTACTACCTTTGGCCGCATCACGGGTGTCATCGGATAAATAGCCCACTGACTAGCGGCCAATGCCTGCTGGTAAGCATCTTTAGCCGCTTGTCGCAGATGTTCAGGATCAAAGGAATTGACGGCACCATAGCCAATTTGACCATTGACTAAGACTTCAACCATCGTGCCGTGACTGATCTGTTTGCTGTTGCCCTGGGGTAAGCCATCCCGGACATTGCGATAACTTGAAGTTTCCTTCACGGCGCGCAGTCCAATCCACTCGGCTGGCAAATCAAGAGTAGAGAGCAGATGTTTAAGTTCGACAATCATATACGGTGTCTATATCGCGCTGAACTGTGGGCTGGAGAATAGACTTTCGGCGTGGTTATTTTTTGTCCAAGCGTAAGTCATAACCTATATATAGAACCCATTTGACATCTAATTAGAATTGAGATTTAGGGCGATTTTTGGGCAGTAGGGGCGAAGCATTTGCACTCGAATTGAGGCTGCGTTGCCAGAATATTGATGCAAATGCTTCGCCCCTACAGAATATTCGCG
>JBBQFG010000241.1:0-7752 GCA_038321765.1 Elainellales cyanobacterium | reverse complement strand
ACCCTGGCAGTCTCCTCAAGACTCTCTCTCCCCAGGTCGCGTTGCACAAGCATTTGCCACCATTCTTGTCGCCATCGGTACCCCCGCTCCTCCTCCCAAACGACGCGGTAAATCCCCAGGGCGGGCGGTCGGGCAGCAACCGTCTCCGCGTCCTCGTTATCCAACGGTCAAAAAACGAGTCTCTCGACGCAAACAATCCGAGCAATCCCCTAGGCGTGCTAACCCCACAGCAGCTTAGCTTCGCGGATGTTGCCATCAAGTGCATTGGGCTCAACCCCTAGCTGGGGTTGAGCAAGTTTCTCATGGCATCCTGCTTACTCAACTTTGCAAACCAATTAGTCCAATCTAGAGTGATCACGGCTACCGCTATAACTAAATAAAAAGCCTAGAATCTTGCGCGGACGGCATAGAGTTCTAGGCTTTTTTTATTTAGTTACGCTCACCTACTTACCCATAAGACAGCCCCTAGCGCTCTACAGCGTTAAATGATCGGTATGCCGTTTGTGAATCGTAAACATGGCACTGTTCCACAATATTTTGCAGCAGTGTCAGAGAAAACGCACGTTCTTGCATACACGCGCCCCAACGTTGCGTTAAGAACTCGTGTGCCATTCGCAAATTGTACGCAGGAATCGCAACCGACACATGATGCGGAATGTGGACGTTAATATCGTGACACAAAATTTCTACCCAACGCGGATAGGTGCAATGAATGGTTCCTGTTAGCTGTGCTGCCGCAGCGCTCCACGTTGCCGCCGGATGAAACTGGGTGTCTGTATTGATGTGATGCACTAACGTGAACGTGCTCAGCCAGAAGTGATACACCAACCAGGGCATCAGCCAGAACTTAACAACGCCCCAAATGCCTACTGTCATCACCAATGTTGGAAAGAATACGGCTGCAAAAATCACAACCGTGGCGATCGACAAACTGGCTTTAGCATGGTCGCGCTTGGCAAAGTTGGCGAGAGTAAAGTGCATCGTACCCCAATGCACAATAGAAGCAGTCCACCAAAACCACCCACGAATAGCGCGGTAGAAAAACTGGAGCACGGGCGTTGACTGTGAGTACTGCTGGACAGTCCAGGGGTGCCAAGCATTATCTTCGTTTAGTTTGTTAGTGTGTCGATGATGATAGTCATGTAAAATCCGCCAGCAGTGAAACGGGTAGAGCAGCGGTAGGATCATGACGTGACCAACTAAATCGTTGACCCAGCGCCGCTGTGCAAACGAACGGTGTCCGCAATCATGGGCAACGACAAACCAGCCCGTTAGAGCGGTGCCTGTAAAAACCCAGGTAACGGGTAAGAAAAACCAGGGAAGAGTGGCGATCGCCACATATCCAACTACCGCAGCAATCACGCTCAAGGATAGAAACGACCACGCTTTGCGGCGATCTTTCTGAAAACACTCTTTCGGGAGGGTTTTAATAATATCTTTTAACTGTAAGTGGCCATGCGCTGAGGACATCCACTCATTGGCAATCGGAGTTGTCGTTGCAGTCATGAATTCAGTCAAATCTCCAGCAAAACTAAGGGACTGCACACACGCGCCTACAAAAACTCCTCTACGTAGCTCACAAGGACAACTCAAGAGGAGGTTTGCTGGTTACTGGTTGCACAGTTTTTTAAGCGACAAGCATGAGACTGCTTAAAAAATCTTTACAATCATAGCATGTAGGAGCTATCACATTTGCCTTGAGCCTTGTTGCGTCTACGCACTTGCGCTCCCTCAGCAGATGAGACTAGTGAAACTGGACTAAACATGCTCTGCGGAAACTGTAGGAGTCAACTGATAAATGCGATCGCCCGTGCCGGATGCTGCCAGTAAGGCTGATACTCCAGTAGCTATTAATCAACGAGGCGATCGCTCTGAACCTGAGTTTAGCCAGGGGTCACTGCACTATAGCCCGCATTATTATCACCAATCCGCACTTGATCGAAGTAGAGGACTCGCTTATCGGTATTGCTGGCCTGAGGATTTTCCTTCCAGTCGGGTTTGTAGACGCCGATTTTGAAGTAAGGCCCTACTTGATCGTTGTAGGTATTGGGTCCCTTCTTGTCTACAATTAGCTGACCATCCTTCCAAACCTGAAGAATGCCATCCGATTTGTGTGACCATTTGACGTGGAACACCCAGTTAGCCCATTTACCTGTTTCGTAAGCGCCTGCCCACAGGGTTGCTTTGCCCTCAGGCGTGTTGCCAATGGTTTTGGGTTTTGCATCCCACTTGTTATTGACGCGCCATTGACCATCTCGAACATAAATCCCCAGCGGAGGACTGCGCCAGCCTTCGCCAAGATTCCAATCGGGGACTTCGTGCCACTGTCCAACCACCTCGTAGGAGCCAGGGTCTCTGTCCCAGCCCTGCGGCAGCATCACC
Source organism: Elainellales cyanobacterium (assembly GCA_038321765.1). Taxonomy (GTDB): domain Bacteria; phylum Cyanobacteriota; class Cyanobacteriia; order Elainellales; family Elainellaceae; genus CASBQJ01. Next base: position 5,370 of record JBBQFG010000241.1, on the reverse strand, counting down.
CGGAAGCCATACCACTGCTCTGACCCGGCAGCTACTGCGCTAAGCCGTAGCTCTGATCGCTTGCTTAAGGCCACGTTAGGATCAGTGCGGCGCACTTCAAACCGGATAGCATCGGAGCCATCGGGGGCTTTGGTGGTTTGAATCGAGTGGCTCAAATTAGCAGACTCTTTTTTCCATGTTTTGGCATATCCATTCGAGAAGTCATCTTCAAAGTAGGTTTTTCCACCTCCTGTTGGCGGCGGCGGCGTGGCTACGCTTACGGTAAAGCTGCCTAAGGTGCGACTGCTGACGGCATTCCCGCTAGGATCACGCACTTGATTGGCCTGGACTGCCACACTGTAAACGCCATTATCGGCGGCATCCCAGCTTCCTCCGGGCGCATTTATCCGGTATGTGGCAGTGCGCGAGGTGCCGCTGCCGCTGCTGCTGACGAACGCTGGCAGTTGGTTGAAGTTGTTAGGGCCAGTCACACGCAGGTCTGTGTTATTTAGGGTGGCGTCGTTAATTCCAACATTGTCTGTGTAGGTCACGGTGAAGGTTTGGGACGTTCCCCCTTTAGTCGTAATGCTAGCTGCCGTGAGTCTAGCGGTCGGCGCTTGGATGTCGAGCGGGGTGGGAGAGCCAACGTCACTCGCTGGAACAAACTCAATGTAGTCAATCCGAGCATGTTCTTTACCGTTTTCTGTCCCTAGCAGTTCAAACGATGTGCCTTGGGTCAGGGTGATTTCGGCGGCAATGATCCGGCGAACTAGATTGCCTTTGCTGACGTTAGTACTGCCCAGTTTTTGATCGAGCGTGAGGGTACTAACCGTTTTACCGTCAATGCGGGCTTCAAGGGTGGCCGTTCCATCGGTTTCATCGTAGTAGCCCAAGACGACATTATAGTTACCAGTGGCTCCAGTAAAGGTGCCCGAGACTTTGCCAAATTCGCCGGATTTGCCGCCCAACAGGCTCACTAGTTTGCTGCCAGAGGCGATAGCCCTCGACTCGATGCGATAGGTTGTGAGCGTCAGCCCTTCTGCTTCTAACCGCAGCGGGCTATGGGCAGGGCTGGCTGTAGCTTGTAGGGCATTGCGGGTTTGAGTGCTGGCCAGCTCTGCGTTCGCCTGAAGCTTGTACCCTAGAGCATCATCGTTCAAATCCCCCACTAGCTGATTATGGTCGGGTTGACCCAAAAGTTGGTTTAAGGCAGTGGTTTCACCCAGCGGTAACGGGGTAGCAGTACGGGCAATCAGCAATTGGCTAGATGACATTAAGTCATTACCGTTGGCAGCCATCTCTGTCATGGGTAGAAGGACTAATGGACGTTTCTCGTCTAAATACAGTGCGCCGGTACCTACCATCTCTTGGCCAAGGTTAGGAGTAAGAGTGTCAGGCTGTTGCACAACTGGCATTAAGCCTGCGTCTACTTGATTGATGATGGTTTCAAAGTTCATGATTTCGATGCAACTGCGCTTACTTTGTGAAATTTTATTGCACAAAGTATAAAGAATCTGTAAACGGAATGTTAAATTCCTTGGATTCGTAGAAAATTCATGAGTCTCGCTCGCAGACGGCAGGAAACTAAGGACGAAAAAGCCCCGGCAAGTGCCGGGGCTTTTGTTGGGGATGGAGAATGAGGAGCGATCGCTAATTACAGCGAATGGGTGACCCTAAAAGTGGAGAACGCCCTGACTAGATAATATTTCAATCTTCCCAGTGTTCCAGTGTTAGAGAGAGGCAAAATCTGAATCCAGTTTCCACTCTTGTTTCAGCAGCTCCTTATACATCGTTTCTCGAACTAGCATGTGACGGTGTTGCTCAACGAGGAACGCTTGAGCCTGTTCACGAGACATTCTCTCTACTTGAGTGGCAAAGCGTCTGAGGCTGAATTCTTGTTCTAGAGTGAGTTCGTTTTCTGAGTTCATAGCTATTTCCTGTGCCTGAAGTGAAATAAAACCTTGTTTACGGGTTTATTCCCATTTGTTGCGTTATGTAAACCAGTGTAACAAACTATTTACATAATTTGACGATTTTGGAAGATCGTGATATTCCGCTACTCAAGGCTGTACTAACTGACCACCCCAGGACGAGATAATTTTTCAATCACTCGACCAAAGTCATCAACTATCTGAGCAAGCAGAGCCAGAAAGTAAGCAGGGATAACCTGTCATCGAACTTTAAAATGTGATTTCTAGGATATTTTGTCCGACGAGTAAGGCATATTTTGTCCAAAACGATCGCTGAAGCTCTGATCCTTCGTTGAGTACCAAAGCCCTGATCTGCATGGTTTCTAGCAATTCTTGTCCGATCGTGCAGCTTTCTAGGATATCTTGTCCAATCGTGCAGAAGCGGCTGAAAAGCATCTATTCCAGCAGCTTAGCGATTTAGCTAGGGAAGAAATTCCTGAGAGGGGGTGGAGTGGAGCAAAGATATTCAATGCTATGAGCAGGCGCAAAAACAAGACTCAAAATTCAACGGGCATCAAAAAGCATCGCTGAATCAGCGCGGCAGTTGTTCCATCAGACTACCCACATAGCACTCTGATGGTTGATACCTACGTCGTAGGCAAAGATTGAGATAGGTGCAATCAGCCGATAGCTATTGCTACCAAGATCAGCCGCAGTGCTCCGCCCATAGACGAAGGCTTGGGGGGTGGTGAAGCGGCGGGCGACCGAAGGGAGCAATCAGCCGATTACGGCTTGCTGTTGTCGCCGTAATTACCAACAGCTATAGCAACTGTCGAGACAGTTGAGACAAAGGGTGGTGTGGGGGCTTCGCCCCCAGCCAGGGGTGGAACCCTCAGAGCGCTCTGCTTATCGTTGCCGAAACGATGAGTGGTGTGGGGGCTTCGCCCCCAGCCAGGGGTGGAACCCCTGCACCCCGTCCTAACCAACCCTTCGGTTGCTATACCCTGCAGGAAGCAAGCTACGTCAAATGCCCACACTTCAACCGGGGCGTTCGGGGATGTGTTTCTCAACTGCTTGACTCGGTAGGGCAAGTTTTTTTAAAAGCGATTTGAGCGGCTTCATCCGCCTTGGCATGGCGAGGTCGAGGGCGTTGCCCACTGTAGTTGAGGCGCTTCAAATAATCCCAGCCTCGTTGGGCATGAACCTGTTGCCGCCCGGTTTTCTGAGCAATCCATTGCGCCACTTTTGGCCCACTCCAACGCTCTCCATCCGCCGCCGCAGCTTGTAAGGCTTGGTCAAGTTCTGCCTGCTGCGCTGCACTCAGCAATGCACGACTTGCCATCTGCCGCCCCCGCCGTCCGTTTGCGATCGCCTTGACCCCGTCCTTGTTGTATGCGTAAACAACCTTACGAGCATAGGAATAGCTGACGCCTACGCTCGCGGCAGCATCGAGCAGATACCATCGTTGGCAAACAAGCCATAACAAATGCCAACGGCGCGACTCAACCGGGTCACTGCTGCGTTGGTAACGAGTTTTAAGCTCCTCGTCACTGAGGTGGTTTTTCAGAGTAATTGTCCGTCCCATTCTTCTATTCTATAGTGGTACTCTATAGCCGGATTCCGTATCAAAGCTTAAAGAATGCGTAAAAGCTAGTTTTTATACTGTATAAAACGTGAGTAGAGGCAAACACCTTGTAGATGCCAGCGCTGTATGAAAATTGTAGGAATTCATGGAATTGCCCACACGCACCTTACTGCACCACAAATTGAGTTAGAGTGGTTGCCCGCCATACAAGGAGGACTCGAAGAAGCGGGGGTTCCTCGAATCACCAGGGAAGATTTTACGATCGCTGCCTATGGTGCGTTATTTCGTCCGGCAGGCACAAGAGCGGGCAATTTGCCGAGGCTGACGGCGGACGATGTGCAAGATGAGTGGGATAAAGCATTACTTATGGAGTGGTGGCAGGAAGCCGCTAGGCTATCTGAGTTAAATCGTAGCCAGCCTGATCCATTGGGCGAAGATTTAACGATTCAAGGCTCTGCTTTTGAAGGTCGAGGACGAACGCCTGAATTGGTACAGCGAGCCATCAGACAACTGACAAAGTCAAAATTTTTTAGCCATCTGGGTGGTGAACGGGCGATCCTCTTTGCTTTAAAGCAGGTCAGAGAGTACCTCCACAACTTGGAGATGAAACACGCGATTCAGAGGCGCGTTGAGGAGAAGGTCACTGAAGAAACCCGAATCATCATTGGTCACTCACTTGGCTCGATTGTCGCCTATGAGTGCTTATGTGCTCATCCAGAATGGAATGTACAGACCCTTGTAACGATCGGCTCTCCACTGGGTATATCCCCTTCAATTTTTGAATCCCTGACTCCCAATCCTCAAGCTGGAAAAGGTTTCTATCCAAAGATCAAGCAATGGTTCAATATTGCAGATCAGGGGGATATTGTTGCGTTAGAGAAGCAACTTGCCCCTCGTTTTGGTGCCGTCAACGATCGCCTGGTACACAACGGATGGGAGTCCCATTCAGCGACACGGTATTTGAATGCCAAGCAAACTGGGGACGCGATCGCCTCTGGTCTTTTGGGTTCGTAGCCATTCATGAGTCAGCCTTCCTCCACTGAACCTCGTCGGTATTTGATTGCGATCGGTTCACCGGATTGTCCAGGTCTTAAGCTTCCTAGCCTAGGTCGCGTGGAGAGTGATATTCGGGACATTACTGACTTATTTGAGAAGCAGGGTTACCAACGAGTTCTCTCTGACCAAATTGATCTTGGCTCTACAGCCCTAGTCATTAAGCAAGCGATGGTTGATTGGTTCGCCAGTCCAGATCGCAAAGCCTCTGATTATGTCGTTGTTTACTATGGGGGGCATGGTGATGAAGGGGGACGGTTTGGTGAGCATTACCTTTTTACGGTGGAATCCATTCCGACTAAACCGCAGACTAGAGCGATCGCAACGAAGGAGTTTGTCAGCAGCTTTTTCCCGATCGATCAGAACACATCGCCCCAAAATGTTTTGTTGATTCTGGATACGTGTTATGCCCATGCTGGAGGGCGACAAATATCTGCGGTCTTGAGCGATCTGAAAGGAGCTGCACCGGAAGGAAGCGGCTTCTGGGTGATTTCGTCGTCTAATTCCAACACAGAAGCAGGGGATGGGGCTTTTGTCGAAGCTCTTTGTGCAGCGATGCAGCCTGACTATGAAGGATCTCAACAAAACGGAGAGTTTATATCAATCGACGTTTTGGTCGGTCAAATCAATCAGCATTTTATAGTGACGAGACAGGCTCAGAGAGCGATCGCAGACGGCAGGGGCTTTCAGCAGCAAGCAACTTTCATCCGAAACCCTCGATTCTTAGGGCTTGGCAGCTCTGGCTCTCAAAGCCTTCAAGGACAGGAGCAACAATCAGCTCAACTAGCCCAACTGATTGATTGCCTGTGGTCATTAGACTACACATCACAGTCACGTACATTT
>JBBQFG010000240.1:0-7770 GCA_038321765.1 Elainellales cyanobacterium | reverse complement strand
ACCCTATACTCCTCATATGTTGGCGCGCCCGCCGCCGCCCCCCCCCCCCCACCTCCAAAAAAAGATGGTAGTCCTAAATTGGTAAGGATTTTTTGATGGGCGGGCTTTGCCCGCCTATCAAAAAATCCTTACATCAATACCACTACCAAAAAGATTACAGGTTAATTAATTTGTGATCCTCACTATAAAGGTTAGAAGGGAAAAGGTTGGCAGAGACGATAGAAGTACGTTATTTCTGACATAACTATTTAGATAGACCTGTCAGACGAGCTTTCCAGATCGGCTGAGTGGATTAGGAAGTCTTTAAAATGGCTGAAAATTTGATTACTGCATATCTAGCTGAATTCGCCATCGTAGATACTCAAGAATTAGCAGAAGAGCTGTTAATTCAAGCAACTTCAGAAACGAAGGCAAAAAAGTTTGCTGAAGATTATGCTCTTAATTTAGGCATAGATTTGTTTATGATGATGCCTGCAACTGAGCAACAGATCAGACTCTATCGGATCATGGGCAAATCTGTACTCTTGAACCCAGGCGGAGGCGATCGCCTCTAACTGCATTGTCATTGATTAAACTAACTTCGCCCGCACGGTTGATTGTTCAGCAACAACGTTTTGCAAAAAACACAAAGCCACCCAGCCCGCCCTATAGCCTTGTAACAGAAGTTAGGTCAGCGGGGATGAGTTTGGGAAAAAAAATCCACCTATCCCCGCTGACCTTAACCTAATTGGCACCGCTATAAAAATAGAGCAGGCTGAGTAATGCAAAAGTACAGTTACCCACAAGGGTCAAAGGATTCTGCGGCTATCTCAAAGCAAATAGTGCGGAAAGATCGTCGGCAAAATATCAGTCAGCTGCATATTCTTCTTCAAAAAATTCACCATCAAGCTGCTTAAGACGAATATGCTTTCGACCAAGGGAAATTTCAAACTCATCACCTGGCTTCAAATTCATCTGCTTTGTGTAAGCTGAACCAATTAGGAGGTTGCCGTTTGACTGAACCGTAATTCGATAGCTAGCGCTGCGACCGCCTCGACCGTTACCGCTTACTTTGCCATCTAGCTCAATGCCTTCAGCATCAATTAGCGCGTTTAAGAACTTCATCATGTTGACCCGTTCCACACCGTTCTTAGTCACAGTGTAGTAGCCACATTCTCGCGCTTTCTCTTCTTTGTTGAGAGTTTCAAGCTGCTTAACCTTCATCAGGAGAGTTTCCCCAACAAGGGGTTCGATTTTCTTCTTTTTAATCATTAACTTAATTCTGAAGCCATCAACTAAAGTCTATTCGCTACCAGCTAACAGTCGGGATTAGAGGTCAACCTAGCTAAAATTCAGCTATATAGTTGCCCAAAACTTTAACTCCACAACTTTAAGGCAGCTCGTAGGATCATATTACACTGGGTTAGGAAAAATTCTCCACATTTTTCTATTAAAATCTAGCTTTGCTATCAGTTTTCTTAGAGAAGATTGACCGTAATGTCAACGCATCCCCAAGAATGTTAGGAGTCAATCTATAGTTTTTAACAGCCACAACCGCTTAGCACCCTGAAATGAGTTGTCAGAGACGGAACAAAGAAGTCTGCCATACTGCTTACAAGTTACGGTAGTCCTAAATTGGTAAGGATTTTTTGATGGGCGGGCTTTGCCCGCCCATCAAAAAATCCTTACATCAATACCACTATCCAAGTCACAAATAGATTAGGGTTGCTCAGATGAATTAAGGTCTTGAGTCTAAGAACCCATGTCATCGACGCATACCTTAAAGTCGAAAGTCATCGCAACGACCAATAGGGTGAAGTTAATGCACTCCTTTGTTCAGGTTGATGTAAAAGAAACTTAAGTCTGTGCATTTAAAGACGCTGCGATGGCAAACTAGCCTAACTCTTCCAACTACTCTCTCTAGATATTACTAAGTCTCCATTAAACGAAAACATTTTGAGGATGGCTGCAACCTAAAATTTAAAATTTTGACAGTCCTAAGCAAATAAGGATTTCTAGATGGGCAGGCGAAGCCTGCCCATCTAGAAATCCTTACCTCAATACCACTACCGAATTTTTAATAGACATTGTAAGCATGAGGCTTTAGAACCCTGTGCCGAGCAAGCGGCGACCGACATCAGGTTCCAGAGCTATTAGTCCTATCAACATTAGTCCTATGACTTGTCATGCTTTGCGAAGTACGGACTCTGCCCATGCTTCGCAAAAACATGACATCAATACCATTAACCTAAAGCCTAGTTTTTATTTGGGCTAGACTACTACATCTCTGAACGTATGTAATCAACATGAAATTAACGACCCGTGGGCACTACAGCGTTAAAGCGCTACTCGACTTAAGCCTGCAGCCGGATTATGGGCCTGCTTCAGTTCGAGCGATCGCCATCCGCCAGGGTTTGCCCGCCCCTTATCTCGAAAAGCTGTTGATTGAGCTACGCCAAGCAGGGCTAGTCAACTCTTCCCGCGGAGCGCAAGGAGGATATCAACTAGCGCGATCGCCTGCTCATATCTCGCTGGTGCAAATTTTGACGGCTGTTGGAGAAACCTTTGATCCATTACCGCGCCACATCCCTGACGCAGATCAATCAGAAGATTGGGTCACTTTCACGTTATGGCGGCGTCTGCACCAAAAGCTTAAAGCAGCTCTCCAAGATATTTCTTTAGAAGATCTATATTACGACGCTAAAAGTTGGCAAGCAGCGCAAGGAGAAACCAATAACTTCATGGTCTAAATGACACCCGACTGGTCGCTGGCTCCAAAAAAGCCGGAGTCCTAAACTCCTTTCCAAAAAAATTTATACATGAAATCAGCAGCACCGGACTAACGTTGCAAAAAAATGGGGAACAGTCTTAAGGTGATGGGAGCTTTAATCTCCGCAAATGTGGGATGTACTCAGTCAGTCTATTTATCCAAGGTAGGAACTGCTAAATCGACAGCAATTCCAAATTCAAAATTCTTAGGGGCTGAAACCTTTGATTTCTCGTTCAGTTCAAGCTCTATTGAAGGTTGTTGATCGGTTGGAACGACCTAAACTCGTTCTGAATTTGGAATTGCTGCTAAATCGAGTTTAGACTTGACAGTTCCCATACATCTTAGAGATAATAGGCGACTGTGGTTCTTTTGCTCGGATCAGGTTTACGCTCATTGGCAAATGCTAAAGGCAGGGTTTGTGTCGGCGCTTTAGCTACCTGTACGGCATATTCAGGAAATACTTATGACTTACGCAATTATTGAGACGGGTGGAAAGCAGCTACGGGTTGAGGCAGGGCGCTTCTATGATGTTGATCGCCTTGCTCTAGACGAAGATGAAGCCTTTACACTCGACCAAGTTCTGTTCGTTGAAAACGATGGAGAGGTATATGTTGGACAACCTCTTGTAGATGGGGCAACTGTCGAGGCCACCGTCCTACGCCATTTTCGGGGTCGTAAGGTTATCGTCTACAAGATGCAGCCTAAGAAAAAGACCCGCAAGAAGCAAGGCCACCGTCAAGAACTAACGCGGGTGATGGTAAACGCCATCAGCTTGGGCGGTTCTGCCCTAGTACGTGACGAAAAGTCAGCAGAAGCTTCGGTAGATGCTGCACCTGTTGCTGAAACTGCACCTGTTGCTGAAACTGCACCTGTTGCTGAAACTGCACCTGTTGCTGAAACTGCGCCTGTTGTTGAAACTGCACCTGTTGTTGAAACTGCACCTGTTGCTGAAACTGCACCTGTTGCTGAAACTGCGCCTGTTGCTGAAACTGTACCTGTTGTTGAAACTGTACCTGTTGTTGAAACTGCACCTGTTGTTGAAACTGCACCTGTTGCTGAAACTACTGTAGAAGCCGAGAGTTAGAGACTTAGGGTGAAGTGGAAGAGGCGATCGCCTTTTTTCACTTTGTCGTTAAACCGACCCGTTAGAATTAAACTGGTCAATGAGAATATCCACCGATAGTTGAGTTTCAAGTTTTTAAGCAAAGGCGAGGGCAACCATGGCACATAAAAAGGGAACGGGTAGTACTCGCAACGGTCGCGACTCTAATGCCAAGCGATTAGGTGTTAAGCGTTACGGTGGAGAAGTTGTGAGAGCAGGCAACATCATTATTCGCCAACGCGGTACCCAGGTTCACCCTGGTGAAAACGTAGGGCGGGGCAGCGACGACACGCTATTCGCTCTAATTGATGGCGTTGTAACATTTGAGCGCCGAGGTAAGAACCGCAAAAAAGTGAGTGTTTATTCTACAGTTGCTCCAGTAGCTCCAGTAGCTCCAGTTACAACTCCTGTTTCGGTATAACTCCTAGCTAGGGAGTTTATTCTCCCTAACCTACACTAAGGCCCAGCATGTTCTCACAGATGAGACACGCTGGGATTTTTGGTTTACATCCAATATCTATAGCTGTCGCCACAAAGGTTAGGACACTGGGATCAAAGGGGGTGCAGGGGTTCCACCCCTGCACCCCGTCCTAACCAATCCGTCTATGGCTATATATCTTCATTAGACCTCCAGCGTGAATCGTTTCCCGGCTAGCCGGGAGACGCTCTCAAAAAAGCATTCATGCAGGAGGTCTAGTATTTTTAATTTTGGCAATCCTAAACTGGTAAGGGTTTTTACAGCGCGAACCTTGCCCGCGCTGTAAAAACCCCTACATGAAGACCATCACCTTAATTTGGAGAAGAACTCTAGGTAGTGGTATTGATGTAAGGATTGTTTGATGGGCGGGCTAAGCCCGCCCATCAAACAATCCTTACCAATTTAGGCCTCCCGAACTCTAAGTAAATTTATGGTGAAAAATTGAGGAAAAGGGATTGCTTTTCTAGGAATTCCGTATAAATAATGAGGATAGAAAGATCAGAGGTTCCAGGAAGGCGAGTTTCAATCGCTAGACCTGATAAGAGTTGACCGATCGCAAGGTGCTGTTGAAGATTTACTGATTCCCCTGACTATCTAGGATTTTTCTATCATCGGCAGTTGTGGACATGATTTTAGACCGGAGTATTCCGACAACTAACAAACTAGAATGCTGCATCCGTAGCGCTTTGGAGCTAGGTGAGCTGTCACCGGGAGCGCAGTCTTGCATCCATCGGATTATCTCTGACGGTAACTTATCGGAGCGAGACCGAGTCTTGCTATCTATCTTGCAGGATGCGATCGAAGATGGTTGTATTTGTCAGGTCATGTCTCCAGTCTGTAGCTGAGCGTAATTAATCCGTTAGTTATTTGGTGTAGTCCTAAACTGGTAATGATGTTTTGAAGCGCTAGCAAAGCTCGCATTTCGAAACATCATTACCACCACCTTATATTGCAATTGGCTAGACTTTTCCAACAACAGAAGACACCAATCTATTCGATTCTCTAGATTCAGCATTTGAGATCTCAACAGACGTAGGGCTTAGTGGTGCAGAAAACTTTTTAGAGTCTCAAGACGAGAAAACCGTGACACGGGAGAACTCAATTCGCGTTTCTAACTGTGCTCGTTTTTTGAGGGAAGCAGCGGCAGGCGGCGGACTCTTTTGCGGTAAGGTGGCTAGCCTGGGAATGGGGAGATGTTGATAACATAGCCGTTTAATCTCACGTAAGCCTAATTGTAAAAAGCTCAATCCCCGTTGGCTATGCCAGTCCAGTCTGTTGCGCCGACCTTCAGCGGCCACCACCACCGCCAGGGCAATCGCAATCAGCGTGGCAGAAGCTAGCAGCATCAATAAACAATTGAGAGCTTCTCAATTCTTAACTTTTGAGATCGCCAATAACCTCTCCGAACTCAACAACGAAGCCAACCATTTTCGCTTGCCTAATCTTGAACTAAATCAGACAACCTCAACGGAGCGACTACAGTTTGGTATGACGTTTGACATGAGCGGCTCGCGGAGGCAGTCCGCTCGATGGAAGGGTTAGGCGTCATTATTCAGCGAGCCACCGCTGCCTCTGCCAGGCCACCAAGAGCCTTGCGAAGACTTTCAATCGCCGGACACTGGCCAGCGCCGTGCCTTTGAGCCAGATACGCTGGATCGTTGTAGCCAACCCAGACCTGAGACGACGAGTCTTCCCACACAAGCGCCTTGAGCGGCAGATCTATACCTACAGTTTGCTCGCATTCCATGAACGGAGTACCGCCTTGAGGGTTGCCGAAGATCAACACTTCGGTGGGGCGAAGTGTCTTGTCAATCTTTGCTGCGCCAGCAGCATGGTCGATTCGATTGAACACAGTGAGGCCACGCTGCTTGACCAGTTCTTCGAGTCGGTTCATTGTTTCCTTGGTGCTATGAGGACTCTTCACTGTGACAAGTCCGTCGGCAGCCTGCACCGATGAAATGACAAGGAAAAGGGCGAGGCCCAAAAGGGCGAGGCCCAATACGTGAACGGCTTTCATGGAACTGCTCCTTGGTTGATCAGCGTCTGCTATGACGCCTAACAATTTATTAGACTGACAGGTTCGGGCTAACTACCCCATTTGAGCTTGTTATCCAGATGCGGTCGGGGCTAAAGGTCGATCGCGGCAGTTAAGCCGAATCATTCTTGGATAATAGCCCTTTTTTAACAATAGCCACGCCAATTTCAGGATATTTCCATAATTCTCTACAGAGAAGGTAAAATAGCATTTGTTACAAAAATTGTCGGCAATCCTATCCGGATGTCTTTTCAACCCAAGCTCTTTGACCAAATTTGTGATGTCATGCGCCGCAGGCATTCAAAAACGAGTGGGTTGCCACACCTTGCGTAACAGTTTTGCCACTCACCTGCTCGAAAACAGCTATGACATCCGCACCATCCAAGAACTGTTGGGTCATAGAGATGTCAAAACGACAATGATCTGCAATCATGTCCTCAACCTAGGTGGCCAAGGCGATCGCGCTCTACTGGATACCTCACCAAATCGCAACGCTTGCTCACAATCTGCCAATTCAGTGATTGACAAGGACACAAGTATACCCGTATCCTTGCTAACTAAGGTTGTGTAACGACTCCGCAGTCGAGCAACCCGTTTCGCTCCAAAAAACTAGCACCGCCCAATGCTGCTGACACAACATTGAGCGGCTAACCCCCAACTGTGAGTAGGCAGTATGGAGGCTAACACGAGATTTTAGCATTCTCGATAGCCACCCTACTTTCCTATGGAAACGGGGTGGCTAGGTTTTTGGGGTTTCCTTCCATAGTCAAGTGCAGGAGAACCCCGATGATTGAGATGTTTGCTGAGCCCATTGCCCGCAGTTTTTTGACCGACGGTGAGGGGGAAGGGGAGGATGAAATTCGCCCCTCGCCGCTGATTTTGCCGCTCTACTTTCACCCCCTAGCGCCCGGCCAAGAGCAGATGCGCGTCTTGCTGATTAGCAGCCCCACTTGGGTCACCGAAACCATTCACGACCTGCACGCACGCAGGTTTGCCGACACCAACGCTTGGAGCAGCAAACTGCCGGGTGCCAATCCTGATGAAGTGGTGAGTATTTTGACCCGACGACGACAGCGACCCTAGGGAGGGCAATGGGATGGGGCGATCGCACGGTGCGAACTGATTCATCAACACTGGCGCGAATTGATTCATTAACACTGGCGCGAATTGATTCATCAACACTGGCGCGAATTGATTCATCAACACTGGCGCGAGTTGATATCATCAACACTGGCGCGAGTTGATATCATCAACACTGGCGCGAATTGATTCATCAACACTGGCGCGAGTTGATATCATCAACACTGGCGCGAGTTGATATCATCAACACTGGCGCGAGTTGATATCATCAACACTGGCGCGAGTTGATATCATCAACACTGGCGCGAGTTGATATCATCAACACT
>JBBQFG010000239.1:0-7783 GCA_038321765.1 Elainellales cyanobacterium | reverse complement strand
AAGCCGCTTCGCGTCTATAAAAAGGGAGGAACTGGATTCAAAGTCCCCCTTTTTACTAGCGCAGCGGCGCGCCAGCGCGGGGATTTAGGGGGATCGATACCGTTTTTATACCAGCGACGGGACTTTTAAAACATCCTCTTATAGCTTCCAGACGCATTGTTGAATTTTTCTACCGCCCCTCGTACTCTTTCAATACCACTACCCAAAACTTGTGTACATCGTAGATAAAACGCAGTGAGACGCTAAGCATGTGGCAGTTTGCCAATGGAGTGGAGTGGACGTGGGGACAGCGAACCTACCTGATGGGTGTGTTGAATGTAACGCCAGATAGCTTTAGTGATGGCGGCCAGTTCAGCTCTGTGGAGACAGCGTTAGTACAGGCGCAGACGATGGTGCACGGCGGTGCTGATGTGTTGGATATAGGAGGAGAGTCTACCCGGCCTCAGGTGGAACCCGTATTGCTGTCGGAGGAAATGAGCCGGGTTGTGCCGATTATTCAAGCAATTCGAGCGGGTTCTGCTGCCTGTTTACCCCTGACTGTACCGATTTCGATCGATACTACGAAGGCTGCGATCGCCCAAGCCGCGATCGCAGCGGGAGCCAATATTGTGAACGATATTTCGGGAGCACTGTTTGACCCTGCCATGCTGCCTACAGTGGCAGAGTTGGGTGTGCCCATTGTACTGATGCATTCACGCGGAACGCCAAAAACCATGCAGCAGTTGACGCAGTATGGAGACTTAATGGGTGAAATCTACGAGTTTTTGGCACGGCGAGTTGAGGCGGCGATCGCTGCCCAAATTTCTCCGGCACACATTGCGATTGACCCTGGGATTGGCTTTGCCAAAACCGCCGCTCAAAGCTTAGAAATCTTGCGGCAGTTACCTCAGCTTAAGTCTCTGGGTTGCCCCATTTTGGTCGGGGTCTCGCGCAAAAGCTTCATTGGCCACATTTTGAACCAGCCTGATCCTAAACGACGAGTTTGGGGTACGGCGGCGGCTTGCTATGCGGCGATCGCCAATGGAGCCGATTTGCTGCGAGTACACGACGTACCAGAACTGTATGATGTCTGTCGGGTGGCAGACGCGATCGTCAGAGATGGCGATCGCTAGAGCGAGTTGGCAGTATAAAAACGGGCTAAATCGTTCCTCAGCAAGGGTGAGAAACAATTTACGCCATGTGTTTTACGCCAGAGGTTTAATGCTGGTTGACTGACAAATCTCTTGAACACCTGCTGCACCGCCAGGAAATCAATTTCCTGGCTCATCGCTAAAGTCCTCTAAAGAGGACTAGCTCAGGGTCTGAGTCTATTTCAATAGACTTTCACCATTAGCCCAAAATTTATTTTAGGGCGGGTTGACAACGGAGCAATGAGACTTTCAGGGCTTTTGTCAGTCAATCAGGGTTTAATGAGTTAATTAGCGATCGCAGGTTTACCAGAAGCGGCTGCATATCGCGTTGGTCACGGTGGGGAAATTGACTTAACTGCCCCCATCTCTTGGCGTATCGTTATTGGAACGATTGCTGCTGCCATTGTTTTTATTGCTGTTCAGCACGCCCTGATCGCCGTCACCCGGCCCCATCAGTTCGCCTAGAGCTTCTGTCAAGGCTTTGGGGTCCATAAACACGACCTTAGAATTGGGGCTATCTCCCAGGCGATAATTAGCGTCTACGTAGCGCTGAGCCACCAAATATTTCATGATTTCTCGGCTGTTAGGCTGCGATTGTAGGGCTTCGGCAATCATTTTCATTGACTCCACCGCAGCGCCTGCTTCTTCGATGGCGGCTTGTCTTTTGCCCTGAGCCTCCTCAATTGCTGCCTCTTTTTTGCCTTGCGCCTCAGAAATTGCGGCTTTCTTCTTACTTTCCGCTGCCCGTTCTAGCTCCATTGCCTTCAACACTTCTGGGGCGGGTTCAATGCTCTGAACCTCCACTCGCGTCACTTTTACGCCCCAGGTGGCGGTCGCTTCATCCAATTGATGCAGTAATGCTTGGTTGATTTCGTTTCTAGAGGAGAACGTTTGCGCTAGCTTCATCCGCCCAATTTCAGAGCGTAGGGTTGTGGTGACTAGATTTTCTAATGCTTCTTCAATGTTTTCTACCGAATAGTAGGTACGCTCTAGTTGCAAAATCCGCCAGTACATGACGGCATCTACATCCACTGAGACGTTGTCGCCAGTGATGGCTTTTTGCTTAGCCGTATCAAGCACCCGTTCACGGGTAGATTCTTCGAGCACGACGTTATCTAGCAGCGGCACCACAAAATTCAGCCCAGGGATGAGCTTGCGATGGTATTTGCCGAGACGTTCAACGAGTGCTTCTGTACCCTGGTTGATAATTTTTACGGAGCCAACGGTGTAGCCGATAATAACCAGAGCGAGAGCGGCAACGATGGCTTCCATATTGGAAATCTCCGAATCATCAAACAGGATGTCTATGTGCTTCTAATCTATCTTGGACGGGGCGTAAAGTGCCAAAAATCTAGACCTCCTGCGTGAATCGTTTCCCGGCGAAGCCGGGAAACGATTCACGCAGGAGGTCTATTCAACTTGTCCAGGTTTTCGTTTGGTGGGCGCAGCCCTAATGGAATCTTTCTTGAAGATTTTGAGCACAGTTTAGGCGGTACGATCCATGACCTTAGTGCCGGAATACGGCGATGGCATGACGAGTATGGTGTTGCCTTGGCGACCCACGACATAAACCGTTTGTCCAGCCGCGATCGCCACATCAGAGACCTGACAGCGGGCTGTCCAGAGGGTGCCTTCATAGGCGACTTCGCCCATTCCTCCTCTGGGAATGCTGACCGAAACTTCGGCTTCAGTAGGAGGATCGAGATCGTGCGACTCGCGGGGCACCATACCACGCAGCAAGACGGCCAGTGCGACCGATAAAATGCCCCAAATCAGCAGTTGAATACCAAAGCTGTTGATGCTTAGGGCAGCGATCGCCGTGATAATAGCAGCGACCCCCAAGGCTGCAATTGTTGGTTCAAACACCCATAAATTCAGAAATAAACAAAACATACCTGCTGCTAGCCACAGAAGGTAATACGGCTGACTTGAGATCACTTGTGGCACATTCATAATGCAGACCCTTAATCCCAGCGGGTGCGGTTTTCTTAAAGTAGAATCCGGACTTGGCTCTCTCAAGCGGTCAACCCGGATGTAATAAGTAGTTCAACCTAAATAAAAACAAGATTCTAAAAGTCTGCGCCGCCCGCGCAGCGGACGGCGCAGACTTTTAAGGTTTTATATTTAATTATGCCTATCTACTTAGCTTAAATCGGCGTAAAAACACGTATTTCATGTGTGTCGGTTAGGCATTACATCATCGGAGTATAAATTTGTGATTGAGAGGCGTGTGGTGTACACATCCCAAACACAAATTCATACTTAGGATTGCGTCCAAAATAAAACCTAATCTTTTTTTGGCAGTGCTGCACGCTGCACGGCACTGCCAAAAAAAGAGTACAGGTTAATTAATTTGTAATCCGTAGTAATCAGCAGCGCCTGTGTTTGGAGGGCGTTAAACCTATTCTGGCTTTGCTGAGACAGATTGAATCGCAGTCAGCCTAAAGATAGATTTGAATGAAACTACACAGCGGCGATCGCACTTTACCGAATTCTAGTAATAGATCCTTCTTGCAGGAGCAGTGCTCACTTTTTTCGCTGCTCTGAATCACGCAGAATTGGGTGAGATATGCGACTGGGAGAGAAAAACAAATTACCTGGCAGAATGAACATAACCAGGGGTAACCCAGCTAACAAGAAAGTTAACCCCTGGGGAGAGGGTTGACGAGCTGCTATTGGGCGACGAGCTACCATTTGAGGTGATGGAGTCCGCGTTGTAGAGGTCATTTGCTCCATAGGCAACGCGGCCATGTGCAGCCAATTAGAAAGATTCGCGGATAATTTTGAGTTCAGCCGTAGCTGTAGCCCTGGCGTTGAGAAAGATTGGGCATAGGCAGAGGTCAAAAACGATTGATAAAGTTTTGCCTCGGGAGTGATCTGTTTGACAAAGGACAGCGTCACGCCTTTGAGCAGTTGCCGCAGAGATTCGGTGTCTTCGCCCCGCCGCTCTCGCATAAACAAGTTGTTGGTGAGAGCCTCGTTGAGGTTGCTTGGATCGCCCACACTGAGGTGGCTACCACCAATGGCCGTCAGCAAAAACTTAGTGCTTGACTTGAGGTGGGTAAACGGCAGCAGTTGTTGGCTAACGGCTGGGGTCACAGAGTCGCCTGTGCCAGACATAATCATCGTAGGAATGCGAATGTCGGCTAAACTTTTTGGATCAAAGAGCCGCCCAATGACTGGGTTGAGGGCAATCACCTCGGCCACGCGGCGATCGCGCAAATCGGGTAGCTGATCGGGCAGGTCGGCGGCAGTACACTGCAACCAGTCTGCTGCCGACAGCCCTACTAAGTCAGGCTGCTTACAAAACTGTCGTAGCTGTTTGAGGTTTAGTTCTGCACCTGCCAGAGCCAACGCGGTATAGCCGCCCAGCGAGTGCCCGATGACGACCACCTGCTTGGTATTTAACTTACCCTCCAAGGTGATGGAGTTGAGGTTCATCCGGTCTAATTCACTTAGCAAAAAGCTCACGTCACGGGGTCGATCAATGAACTCGGTGGCGGGTAGTATATGCGCCGTGTGGCGATCGCCCAGCCCTCCACTAGTAATTGCTGTGAGCCAAGCCACATTACTGGCTGGGTGCTCTAACGCCGCTACCGTGAACCCATAGCTGGCCAGATGATAGGCCAAATAACTCAAAAATCGGCGGTCTGCGCCAAAGCCATGAGAAATGACAATCAGCGGGCCTTGGGTGCGCCGACTCCAATACAGGTCTACCGGAATAGTGCGATCGCGTTGGTAGTCGCGAAACACCAGCGTTTGCTGCCGTACCCATTGTCTGCCACGTTCGGTCGGGTCAATCTCAGACGGAAGCAGCGTTTGAGGCGGCACTGTTAACTCTCGCTCTAGCACCGAGCTGAGCGCTTGACTTTGCCAATAGGGCAAATTCATTTGAGAAGCCAGCGACAGCGTAGACGAGACATCTATCACCACCTGGGGGGTTTGTAGCTCTTGTAAAAAGCCCAACAGGCTTAACCCGTTAGCATGGGTTGCAGCGCTGGTAAGCGCCTTGTGAAGCAAGACTCGATTGCTGTTAGGAATTACAGTCTGGAGCGCTGTTAATAAGCGATCGCCCGCCGATGAGTTAAGCACGTCGTCCACTAACTTATCGCCCACTTTAGGGTCTAGTGGAATGCTGCTATTTAACGTTTGCCGTGCCTGCTCATTCAGAAGCAGTGCATAGGGACGCAGCGACCCCACGACTTCTCCTGTTAAAGCAAAATGCTGGAGGTCGGCAATTATCACCGACCGCTGAATGGGACCTAGCTTTACCGACAGTTTTTCTGCCGCCGTTACTGGCAGCGCCATTCCCCAGCCTAAAATCAATCCAGCAATGAGTCTATTGCACCAGCGACCTGCGTGCCATCTTGCCCTCTTATTTGCTGAAACCCTCTTACTTGCTGAAACTTGCCTCACAGCCGACGACAAACAGCGCGGTAGGGATGGAACATTTGCGGGTGGATTGGGGGGAAACGGCTCAAACACCTTTGCTGGGTTCCTTTAGGGCGGGTTGTCCACTAATCGAGAATCCTTGAGACTGCACATCTGGGATGACAAGCCGCGATCGCCAGTACAGACTATCTAGCTGATTAGACTAGCTGACTAGACAAATAACTCTTGACAAGCTTAGCCTATGTCTCTTAGAGATCAGCGTTCCCGATGGCATAGATTAATCACAACCTGTCAGGTTATTTCTGCCAAGGTGTTATGTTAATTAAAATTACAGATTGTAACGTTACAAAGAGCTTTGAGAAGCCTGACTCAGTATGGATTCTCAAAACTGCCTGAAACAAAACATTCAAATCTTAGATCAGCATTATGGCAATCCCAAATGGCCTGTGAGAGGTAGAGCAGGCTAAGCCTACTCTACCTCTCACAAGCTGTCTCACAAATCATTTAGAACTGCTGTAAGTAGTTCAACCTAAATAAAAACCAAATCCTAAAACCCTGCGCCGCCTGCTGCGCGGGCGGCGCAGGGTTTTAGGATCTTATATTTACTTAAGCCCACCTACTTAGTTCGTAACAAATGAATTTGATTAAACGTGACTGGAGGTTAGTAAATCAGCGCGTCGTGAGTCATGAAGCACAGATTTTTTGTAGGATATTGAACCAATTAAAATCTCTGCAAAAAATCTAGTTTCATCCACACATGAAGCGCTGTAAAACATCCAGAGAACGAGTGATGTTTAATCAGGTTTTATAGAGTGTATCAATTTGATTAAATGCTGCAATCCCACCTAGTTCTTCAAGAATTAGACCTCCGCGTGAGTCGTTTTCCAGCTTCGCCGGGAAACGACTCACGCCCTCAAAAAGGCATTTGTGCAGGAGGTCTATTTTCTAACCAGTCAATTATGTGAGCAGTTGGGGGTAAAGTGGCACGGCGTTGCCCTTGCGATCGAGCCTGGGTACAAAATAAGTCGAGCGGGGTATCTAACAGAGCCGCTGGGGGCACCTTGCCCGCTAAAACTTGAGGTAGGGCGATCGCCAACTCCTTGAATAGCCAGCGGCCACTGCGACGCAGGTAATCCATCAGGTCTAAGTCGGGGGTAAGCGGAACACCGTGCAAGTCGTGCAAGTAGCGATTGGCGCGCCCATATCGCTGCCATTGGGCACTTAACTCTGACAGGCTGGCTCGATGTCGATGCTGCACGATCGCGGCTTCTGCCAGTTGAATCTGCCACCGCCCCTGCTGCAAAATTCGCCAGCACAAATCAGCATCTCCCCCGGTGGTCAGGTAAGGACGAAACAAGCCGCTCTGATGTAGTGCAACTCGACGCACCGCCAGGTTAGCCGTTTGACCGTAGGGGTAGAAGGGATGGCTGAACGTATGCGTTTGTGAGAGAGTTTGGCGGCGCATTGCGTACTGTTCCAGCATTCTGGAACCCGGTAGCCCTTGAATTTCACCTGCGACAATGCCAACATTTGCCTGGGTAAACGGCTGCACCAGTTCAGTTAGCCAGGTAGCTTGGGGGCGACAGTCGGCATCGATAAAGGCCAAGATATCGTGTGTGGCCGCTCGAATACCCACATTGCGAGCAGCATAGGAACTCTGAATCTGAGGTTGACTTCGGTAAAACAGGGGAAAGCCGTCATGAGTGGCCTGATCTGCCGCCGCTTTTAGCAAAGCAGGGGTGCGATCGCCACTGCGGTTATCGACCAACCAGTACTCAACCCGATCTAACGGGTAGGTCTGCGCCCGTAGGCGCTGCAATAGGTCGGGTAAATCTTGCTCGCCATTGTAAATTGGAATTACAACTGAAACCTTGGGTAGCCCTGTCTGTGGGTGCTGCAACGGTTGCGGTTCTGGTGGTACAGAAGTCACGAGGCGAATAAATTCTCCATAGCGGCTATGTTTCGATAGAATTGAGCCAGAAAATCGAGAAGCACATCAAGATTTAAAGTTCTGCGCTAGTGTTCGGAAGTCAGTAGCCCTAAGCTTGTGAGGATTTTTTAGATGGACAGACTTAGTCCGGCTATCTAAAAATCCTTACCTCAATACCAGTACCCGGACATCTAAGAGGATGTTTGAAAAGTGATTGGCTGTGATTTTGGGCACTGAGTGATCCCCCCTAGCCCCCCTACCCTTCGGGAAGCCGCTTCGCGTCTATAAAAAGGGAGGAACTGGATTCAAAGTCCCCCTTTTTTCTAGCGCA
>JBBQFG010000238.1:0-7815 GCA_038321765.1 Elainellales cyanobacterium | reverse complement strand
TTCGGGTTACAAGTAATACACAAACAACCACTTTGGCCGAGGATTCAATCCTACTGCGCTTTGCGCTTGTTTGATTGTTGTTTTTTTTTAGACGCCGCGCGGCGCGCGGCTTCTACAAAACAACTGTGGTCTATGCAATTGAAAATTGCTGTAATTGGGGCGTGAAATCACCCTAGATGCGGTGGGAAGGGAACTGTAAAGGGGAATGAAATAATCTTCCACTCTACTGATTGGTCGTAGGTTACATGAGTTAGTCGTAGATTACACGAGCATCGAAGCCTTGATTTCTCAGGCGGCGATTTAGGGTATCGGCTGCTGAACGGCTATTGAACGAGCCAGCGTTGATAAAACCACCGCGTGAATCTGTATCTCTGTAGGCACTAGGAGCAACTTGTCTAACTTGGTTAAACAGTTCGGAGTTGTCTCCAGGTACAGCTACTACGTAGGGTCCACGCTGCAACCCGCCACCTGGATAACCGCCGCCGGGGCCACCAATGCTGTAGGGCACTAGGTACTCAGATGCAACCCATCCTTGGTTAGGTCGCGCTAGCTCTGCCCACCTATAGCCACCAGATGACTCCTCACGGCCCGACAGATAAATCGACGCTCCATCGTCTAGCCCACCGACTGAGTTACCGTTGGGGCGATCGCGAATTTGAACGCCAATGCCACTTTGGGTACGAACGATCGCTCGCTCACCCAGATTAGAAGAGTCGTAGGGTCGTGTGTAAACCGGGTCAGCAGGCCCCCCCACATTGACCAAGTTGCCGTCTATCAGATAACTCAAGCCTAAGGCTCGTAGAGTTTCAGGGCCGGCCTCGCCATCGACTTGCAATCCAGATCGAGATTGAAAGTCAAAGATAGCCGCTTCTGTTTCTGGGCCATAGACTCCATCTACGCCGACACCCAACTGTTGTTGAATATCTGAAACAGCAGATCCACTGCTGCCTGGGCTGTAAACTTGCGCTAGAGCCGTTCCAGCCGTTAAGCAAATGGATGAGGCGATCGCCGCCCCTAGTACCTGCCAGCCTAGAAACTGGCGCAGCTTGTCGCACAGAGTTCTAACCTGAGCGGAAAACACAGCATCGGACTTCAGACAAGCTTCGCTAGAGGGCAAAAACGGTTGGGCGTTCATAGGTCAAGTTCTCAATGGGTTGAGTTGATGGGTTGAATAGAGGGCAGATTCATCAGTAAAAATAAAGATCTAGAGCGAATTTCAGTAAAAAACAGATAAAAATCAGACAGTTGGGTGCTCTGATATCCCAGTTTTAGTTACACTGTGAACCTGTTGGGTTCCGTAAAGTTTTGGACTCAGACAACTTACCGTTCGGATAGCAACCCAAACGTTTCAGTGACCTGATTCCTAGAGGTTTATTCCTACTAACATATCATTCGAAATTCGGGTATGAAACGATTTTTCCTCTCTCACCGATTGGCCTGGTTAGTCCCTGTTGTAAGTCTTTTGGCAGGGGCAACCTCTGCCGTTTTGGTGAGCGCTCTAGAGTATCATACCCGGCTCAATTCATCGAGTGCTACCTCGGCGTTAACCAGTGCTTCATCCGATTCAAGCCTAGCAAGCGAGGCGATCGCCCCGCTTCTACCCAACGGTAGACCGCAACTATCGCCCTTACCAACCGCCCAAGAAACCTGGGAGTGTGAGGTGGTAGTGGTGGGAGGTTCTTTAGGAGGAATCGCTGCTGCTTCCCAATCCATGAAAGCGGGCGCAAAAACCTGTCTAATCGAACTGTCTCCCCAACTGGGCGGACAAATTAGTGCCCAAGGCGTTTCGGCCATCGACGAATCGGTCAATATGGTTTTGCGCGACAACTTTGCCGATAGTTGGAGAGCCTTCAAACAGCTAATTTTGAATCAGTCTGTCAAATTGCCCACCTGGACGGGCATCTCCGAATCGCTCCCCGTCGCTGACATAAATCGCTGCTGGGTGGGTCGGCTTTGTTTCTTGCCCAAAGTTGGAGCCAGCGCTGCCCAGCAGTTAATGAAGACATCTGCTACATCAGCACCGGGCAGTCGATGGGCAACCTCCACCGCGTTTAAAGGAGCCGAGTTTGACGACAGTGGCCGTTACATTACTACCGTTCATGCCGTGCGCCGTGTTCCTCGTGCTTCTCAATACGCACCACAAGGGCGGATCTCGGTCGAGCTAACCACCTGGTACTCATGGGATGGCGATGACACCTTTCAAAAAATCCCACTGCGGTTGCGCGCGCCCGCTGGTAAACGGATGGTGGTTGTTGATGCAACCGATACAGGCGAGTTAGTTGGCTGGGCGCGTGTACCACACCGACTGGGTTCCGAGTCGAGTGCCACGACGGGAGAAGTATACGCAGCAGATCGAGATAACCCGGAGTGCACCCAGGCCTTTACCTTTCCCTTCACGCTGGGCATTCGGCAGGATAATGGAGTCAGCTTGAAAACGCTGGAGCGGGTGCAGTCTCTATATCCTAGCGAAGAGCACCATCGGGTATATACCCTAGACGGTACACCCCTGTTCAGTGGGCAAAGTTTCTTTAACTACCGTCGGTTGGTTAGCACTACTTCTAACAACCCATTTACTAGTAGTCCATCTTTGGGCGACATTACGCTCGTTAACTGGACGCAAGGAAATGACTGGAATTGGATGAATCCATCCTTGATCCTGACTCCAGAAAAGCTAACCCAAACGGGGCAATACCAGAATTGGACAGGGGGTATGTCAGTGCGAGCGCTGCGACACGCCGAAAATCACTCGTTAATGTTTGCAAGGTGGTTGCTCACGACTCAAGCCGAGTCTCAACGGCAGTCTGGTCTACCGCTAGCCTATTTATCGGGTGTAGACTCACCAATGGGAACCGTTTCAGGGCTAAGCACGGTGCCTTATATTCGCGAGGGGCGGCGCATTTTGGGGCGTACTGCTTACGGGCAGATGGAGTTTATGCTGCGGGAATCGGATTTACGAGAGGACATGGAAGGGCGAGATTTTACCAGGAGTGTGGTTGGCATAACTCACTACGACATCGATATCCATGGGTGTCGATATCGCAATTGGGAGCCGTCAGGTGAAGCGGTCAAGGCCTCGGTCAAGGAGTATTATGTGCGTCCAGTGCAGCTCCCATTAGAAAGCTTGATTCCGCAGGGGGTAGACAATTTGATTGTCGGAGGGAAGGCGATCGCCGCTACTCACATTGCCACAGCGCTGACGCGAGTTCACCACGGTGAATGGACGATTGGCTCAGCGGCAGGCGTAACGGCAGGGTGGTTAGCCACCCAGCATCCAAACACTATTCCAGCGGCTATTGTTTCTGAAGGACTGATGCGATCGCTGCAACAGTACATGATTGATCAGGGGTTACGGCTAGAGTGGTAATGCTGCCAGTGGGGCTGTTATGGCGCTACGCGCTTGAGTTCAATTCAATATTTCAGTATTTGGTAGTCCTAAATTGGTAGCGTGTTGTTATGTAACAGCTTGCCGTACTGCGTAGCAGCGCTACAAATTCTAGATTCCTGCTAGGATCAAGCAGACTATCAGCTATTTAAGCGCGGACTCGCTGGGAGCTATTGACATGTTTTTAGATGAACTCACCCCTATGGTCAGAGAGCTAACGTCTCACCCTGTAGCGTTTCTGGGTGGTTTCTTTTCTGGCCTGTTTCGGCTGAATTTAGCAGACGATCCAGTCAAAAGCTGGCTAGATCAGCAAGCGGGTGGAGTAGGGTACGTTTCCCCTGATTCTAGCTCCAACGGTAATGGCAGCGGCCCTCAATCTATTTCGATTGATTAGGGAGCCATTTCGATTGATTAGGGAGCTAAAGACACGTTTACGCGATGTGCAACTTTCTCAAACCTTGCGTGGGATGTGCATCTTGCCTGTCTAAACTAGTCAAGCAAGATGCCTGCTCCATAAGAAACTTGGGGTTCAGACTTTCAGACTTTTAGTTGCACCTTGGGTTAGGTTGCACATCGCGTTAGTTTTTATTTTTCCAGCAATGGGCTTAGCAACTCGTCTTTCCAAACTTCGAGCTGGAGCCGGAGGCGTGTGGTTGTACCCGTTACAACAGTTGTTGACAGGTTGAGGGTATCGATCGCCCGTTGATAGTCGGCCAAGGCACAGTTCCAATCGCCCCACACATGATGGGTGCGACCTCGTTCAGCGTAAAGGTGGCCTTCTAAACGACCTAGCTTGAGCGCAAAATCGAAGCACTCAATCGCCCGGTCAAACATCTGCAATTCCCGCAGGGTGATGCCCTGATTCAGCCATGCCCGTACGTTAGCTGGGTTAATGTCAAGGGCGATATCGTAATCTAGAAGCGCCTCTAGAAATTTGCCCTGAGCGGCATAGTAGTTGGCACGGTTGTTGTAGACACTGTCTAAGGTGTCGTCAATTTGCAGGGCGCGATTGTAGTCGGAGATCGCCTTCTCCATCTGGCCGTTTTGAAAATAGACTAAGCCACGGTTATTGTAATCGCGAGCGCTCTTAGGATTGGTGCTCAAAATTTGGGTAAATAGGGCGATCGCGGTGACATGGTTTCCTTGCTGGGCCTCTTGCAAAGCGTACTGACGCAACATGGTTTCTCGTTCTAGTTGATTTTGCCGAGAGGGTTCTGAAGACGACCCAATTTGCTCTTCTATACGGCGCGATTTAGGTTGCCAACGCTTCTGGAGTTTTCCGGCAGATCGGACAATCGTATCAGCGACTCCACTGAAGCGATCTTTGTTTTTAGTTTTGCCTTGATGACTTGTAGAAGAGCGTGTGTTCATAAATCCTCACGGTAAGCAAAAGCTTGTAGATTTGGGGGAGTAGATCTAGAGTTTTGGGAGTCTGCGATGCCGCTAGAGCGTGTCTCTTATGGGCTTCACTTGTCACTTACTGTCTCTCAAGTACAAAGAGATTGTTAGGTTGAAAGTACGGAACTATTGCCCGCGCCCCTTTTGCTCCTGGATCTAGAAATCTACGTTGGTTAGAATCGTCGAAAGCCCGCTGTATCAGAGACTAGGATGTCTTTGTGGCTTGATCATATCTACAAGCTGAGTCAGTAGAATTTCTGAGATATTTCTAGAACTTTCGTGAATTTCTATAGAACGTTGACTTAACCGGACTTTTGTCTTTCCGTTAAATGCTTTTTGAAAATTACCGTAGTTCCCTCCATTCTTAGAGAGAATGTAAGTTCATCGTTCAGGTTTGGGGTAGAAATTTTCATGACAACCGCTACACCGTATTCAAATGCGCCCGATCTTTCAACTGATGATTATGTTGTCATTGGTTTAGCCAACTGTTTTATCAAAGAAGATGCTGACCTGCACCCGGTCAAAATTGCCGAACCGATTCCTTCTGCCGCATTGGAGGCGATCGCCAAGGGCATCCCTACCTCTTACGAACTGGCCTGTGCAACGACACTGGGGGCGGTTCTTGAGGGTGAGACGTATAAACTCCCTCCAGAGTTTCCGGTCAGTACTCAATTTTGCGATGAATTTAGCCTAAGAGCTTTTTCTGCCGCTCGCACGTTTAAAGCACGGGTTTCTGCTCAGGCTGTCATCTCCCCTGGAACCACTCGTCAAGATTTCAATTTTTCAGTCGAGCGCAAACGGGTGCTTAATTCGGAGCGTATTATCAAAACTGAAGATAACGTTAAACAACACGTCTACACTCATCAAGTGCTGTAACGCTAGAGCTTTTCCAAACAGCGTTTAACGTAAAATCCGGCCTGTTCCAGTTGGAACAGGCCGGATTTTCATAGCTTAATTCACTCTCTTGGTGCCAGTCTGATCTACTGCTGCTAGTACATCGTTCAGACAAGGGAAAATCCTAACGGAAACCCACGGCGGCCTGCCAGACAAAGGCTAGCAAGAAAAAGAAGACTGGGATGACTGGCAGCACATCTACCAACGGATCAAAAATTGCGTAGGCTTCAGGCAGTTTTGCTAAGAGTAATGCCGCTTCCATTGATGAATCTCCCTTCCAAACACAGATCTCATAATCGATGCACATCTTAACATAATGATGGGCCTCTACACCATTGCTTGCGATTTGCAAACACCCCTAAATAACTGAGGCGGCGATCGCATGTTAGAGTCTAGACATCAGATGTCGTGCATATTCCAGCCCTGTATCTCGCGATCCCCAGTCAGCCATGCCCTTTCCCAGAAGCAGCGGAATTTTACTTCACCCCACTTCATTTCCTAATCGGTTTGGCATTGGCGACTTGGGGTCAGATGCCTATCAGTTCGTCGATTTTTTACATCAAGCGGGGCAACAGATTTGGCAGGTTTTGCCCTTAGGGCCTACGGGACACGGCAATTCGCCTTATATGTGCTTTAGTTCTATGGCAGGCAACCCGCTGCTAATCAGCCCAGAAGCTTTGTTAGAGCAAGGGCTATTAACAGAAGACGATTGCAATCAAGTGCCCAATTTTCCGCTCGACCAAGTAGCCTTTGATGATGTAGCCCATTTCAAACTACCGCTCTTGCTAAAGGCGGCGGGACACTTTAAAGAAACAGCCACGATTGACCAACAGCAAGAGTTTAATACTTTCTGTGCCAGTCGGGCGTTTTGGCTAAATGATTATGCCCTGTTTATGGCGCTGAAACAGGCGCAAGGTGGAGCAAGCTGGCACCAATGGGAAGCGGCGATCGCCCATCGTGATCCCGATGCCCTAGCCCACTGGCGACACGAACTCAGTGTCGAAATCTATCAACAAAAGTATCTACAGTTTGAATTTTTCCGTCAGTGGTCTGCCGTGAAACAGTATGCCAACAAGGCAGGCGTTCAGATCATTGGCGACATTCCCATTTACGTAGCCCATGACAGTGTGGATGTGTGGGCGTTTCCCGAATGGTTTCACCTCTTGCCCGAAACAGGAGAGCCGGCGCTGATGGCCGGAGTGCCACCAGATTATTTCAGCGAAACAGGACAGCTCTGGGGCAACCCAATTTACAACTGGGAAGCCATGGAGAAAACTGACTTTGCCTGGTGGATTCAGCGCTTTCGAGCGACTTTGGAGTATGTAGATCTAATTCGGATCGACCATTTTCGTGGATTCTGTGCCTACTGGGCGGTGGAGCACGGTGAAGAAACTGCGATGAATGGTGAATGGATAGAGGCACCCGGTACCGCTTTCTTTCAGATGCTGAAACAAGAGTTGGGTAGTCTGCCAATTTTGGCAGAAGACTTGGGGGTAATTACACCCGACGTAGTGGCTCTGCGGGATCAGTTTGAGTTTCCGGGCATGAAAATTCTTCAGTTTGCCTTTGGCAGCGACACCGACAACCCGTTTCTGCCGTTTAACTATGAGCGTAACTATGTCGTGTACACAGGAACTCACGATAATGATACGACCCAAGGCTGGTTTAGTCAGCTTTCAGAGCATGAGCAAGGGGAGGTGCTCCGCTATTTGGGCTGCACCTCAGCCGATGGCATCCACTGGGATTTGATTCGGCTAGCCCTGAGTTCAGTAGCCAATCAGGCTATTTTCCCATTCCAAGATCTATTGGGTCTAGGTAATGATGCTCGGATGAACTACCCTGGCAAGCCGTCTGACAACTGGGGTTGGCGCTATCGGGCAGACGCGTTAAACCATCAGGTGAGCGATCGCCTCAACGCGCTTACCCGCATATACGGGCGATCGCCTAAGTAAAAATGTCTAAGGATTGCGTACAAAATAAAACCTAATCTTTTTTGGAAGTGCCACGCGGATCGTGGCACTTACAAAAAATATTACAAGTTAATTAAAATTTAATACAAGGTAAAAAAGAAGGTGAGGGATTGAAAACGTAACAAGTACTCAACCCACAACCAACGGCAAACACTCCAGCTGATTTGTAGG
>JBBQFG010000237.1:0-7837 GCA_038321765.1 Elainellales cyanobacterium | reverse complement strand
ATGAAAGCACTGGTCACTGGCGCAAACGGATTTACAGGCTCCCATTTGGTCAAAGCGCTGCTGCAACGTGGCGATCGCGTGGTGGTGCTGGTGCGTCAGACTAGCGATCTATCGCGGCTTGCCGATTGTGCGGTGGAGTATGTCTATGGGGATGTGGGCGATCGCTCAGCCTTAACTACGGCGATGCAGGACGTGGATATTGTGTTTCACTTAGCGGCCTATGTAGAACTCGGCATTGTGGACGCTGCCCGGATGGAAAAAGTCAACGTCGATGGCACGCGGGCGGTGCTGGATGCGGCACGGGCTGCCAATGTAGCCAAGATGGTGTATTGCAGCACCATTGGTATCTATGGCGACACGAAGGGAATGGTGATTGACGAAACGTTTCAACGGACGCAGCAGGGTTTTTCTTCTGCCTATGACGTGACGAAATACAAGGCGCAGCAATTAGTCGATCAGGCGGCGGCTGAAGGATTTCATGTGGTCAGCGTTATGCCGTCGGGCATTTTTGGCGTGGATGATCCGCACTTTGGCCCAGTGGTACAAACCTTTCTCAAGGGCAAGCTCAAGGTGTGGGCAGGGGGCGATCGCATCACCGGGATTGTGCATGTAGATGACCTGGTAAACGCCATGCTGCTAGCGGCTGAAAAAGCGCCCCCAGGTGCTCATTACATTATTTCTGCTGGAGAGTTGACCACCCGCGAGATGTTTGCTCAACTCAGCCAAGCATCTGGCGTAGCTGCCCCCACCGAACTGCCAGAACCGATTGTGCGCGCGGCAGGCAACCTACTTGAACCCATCGGTCGTTTGTTCGACTGGCAGCCCCCCATTAGCCGCGAACGAGTTCATTATTTGTACGATCGCTGCGTTCGAGTCGATAGCGCCAAGGCACGCCGCGAGCTAGGCTGGCAGCCGCGATCGATAGAGACTGTATTGCGAGAATTGGTCAGTGAGTTATCTTAGAGGGTGTTTTAAAAGTGATCAATTGTGACTTTAGGTACGGAGTGATCCCCCATAGCCCACCTACCCTTCGGGAAGCCGCTTCGCGTCTATAAAAAGGGAGGAACTGGATTCAAAGTCCCCCTTTTTACTAGCGCAGCGGCGCGCCAGCGCGGGGATTTAGGGGGATCGATACCGTTTTTATACCAGCGACGGGACTTTTAAAACATCCTCCAAAGCTAGTCCTCAGCGGTGGAAGGCAGCTTGCCAATTTGTGAAGCATGTCTGCGCTTGATCTGTTCTACCGGGTTCATCCACCGTTCTAGGGCGCTAAATAGCTGTGATGATATCAGCGTCAAGACCAGATAAACCAGTGCCACCGCCGTGTAAATTTCAAACGACCTAAAGTTTTGGGCAACAACCAATTGCCCCCGACGAAACAGTTCTTCAAAGCCAATCACTGCAACCAAACTCGTGTCTTTCAACATACTGATGAACTCATTGCCCAACGGCGGAATCATCCGACGAAATGCCTGGGGGAAAATCACATAGCGCATGGTTTGCATCGCTCCCAGCCCCAGAGACTGGGAGGCTTCTCGCTGCCCTAGTTCAATAGACTGAATGCCAGCTCGCACAATTTCGGCAATGTAGGCAGCGCTATTGAGGCTAAGCGCAAAGATGGCGGCGGTCCACTGGTTTAGTCGCAATGGTAAATCAATACTTTGAAGCAGCGCTGGCAACCCAAAGTAGATGATAAAAAGCTGGACTAGCAGCGGTGTGCCTCGAAAAAAATCAACATAGAGTCGGGCTAGAAGGCTGACCAGCCTGGAGGGTGAAAGCCGAGCAATGCCTAAGAGCGAGCCGCCGACCAACCCCAGCAAAATGGAAATAGCTGTGAGCTGTAGCGTAATCAGTCCTCCCCAAAGAAGATTGGGCAGGGCTTGGCGAATAATGTCGAAGGTTTGAAACACAGTCGAACCTAGGCTTGAGGATTAAGTTTGATGAGACGATCGCGGCATAATCATCTCACCAAATACAAAACTGTACGCAGAAAATTGGAAAGACAAATTACTCCACCATCAGGTGAAAATCTGGGTAGTGGTCTTAGACCTCTGGCGTGAATCGTTTCCTGACGAAACCGGGAAACGATTCACGCTCACGAAAAAGCATTCCCGCAAGAAGTCTATTGACGTAATGATGTTTTGAAGCGCGGGCTTTGTCCGCGCTTCAAAACATCATTACAAAACATCGTTAAGTAGTTCAACCTAAATAAAAACCAAATCCTAAAACCCTGCGCCGCCCGCGCAGCGGGCGGCGCAGGGTTTTAGGATCTTATATTTACTTAAACCCACCTACTGACCAGTTTAGAGCTACCAAAATCTGAAGTTATAGCGGAGCCGACTCTGGCAACTGAGGTGGTTCGCCATCAAACCACTTTTGATAAATCTCCTTGTACTTGCCGTCTGCCACGATCGCAGCCAGACCTGCGTTGATTTTTTCCAAATTGGCTGAGTTTTTGGGCGTTGCAATCCCGTAAAACTCTTCCGTCAGAAGCTCACCGACTACTTTGATGCCTTGAACTCCGCCGCTTTTGATGGCATACAAAATTGCGGGTGCGTCGCTCACGGCTGCATCCACATTGCCGTTGGCTAGCTCTTGCAGTGCCAGGGGGGTACTGTCAAAGGTACGCACTTCAGAAGCTCCTGATTCCCGCGCTTTACTTTCACCCGTTGTGCCAATCTGAGCTGCAATCTTCTTGCCCTTTAGCGTTTCGATGGTGGTGATATCGGCATTGTCGTCCGCTACGGCGATCGCCAACCCTGCCTTAAAGTAGGGACGCGAAAACTCGACGACCTCCGCCCGCTCCTTCGTAATCGTCATGGTGCTAATGGTGGCATCCATCGTGCCGCTCCGAAGAGCTGGGATAATGCCATCAAACGGCAACCCCTGCATCTCCATGGTGAAGCCCCCAGCTTCGGCGACTGCATTAATCAAGTCAATGTCGAATCCTTCAAACGTGCCAGCAGCCGTTTGAGATTGAAAGGGAGGAAAGGTAGGGTCGAGGGCAACTTTGAGCGGGGTACTATCAGCCGCCGGAGAGGCAGCGGGGCTGGTGGCACCACTATCCGCTGTGGGCGTACCCGCTCCACAGGCTGCCATCACCACCACACAGACTAAACTCAACATTCCCAAAGCGATTCCACGCCAGCGTGGTCGAGTCAAATTAAACACTTGGAATCAATCCTTTTATATAGAAAAATTTTGGGTCTTATCATTTTGCACTAGGTTGAAAGCTAATAGACCTCCTGCATGAATGCCTTTTGAGGGCGCGAATCGTTTCCCGGCTTCGCTGGGAAACGATTCGCGCAGAAAGTCTAATAGACCCGATGAACCCTAAGGATTACAAATTAATTAACCTGTAATCTTTTTTTGGACGCAATCCTAAGCGAGATAGCGTGTCAACGGAAGGGGCGATCGCCCTAGCTAAAAACCAGTGCGTCGAAAGAAAGTGTCGAGGGTTAAACAGACTGCTAACCATAAACAATAGTAGACTCAGAATCTATCGTCTGCT
Source organism: Elainellales cyanobacterium (assembly GCA_038321765.1). Lineage (GTDB taxonomy): Bacteria > Cyanobacteriota > Cyanobacteriia > Elainellales > Elainellaceae > CASBQJ01. The sequence goes on along the minus strand of JBBQFG010000237.1, from coordinate 4,326 downwards.
TAAGCGATACTTAATTCCGTTGCATAGATGACAGTGGAGAAATTCTCAGTAATGAATGATGGCGCGCCCGCAATTGTGTTTGAGCAGGTGGAGAAAAACTTTGGCGCGCTCAAGGTGCTCAAGGGAATTAGCGGTTACATCAATTCTGGAGAAGTCGTAGCGGTGATTGGTTCATCGGGCTGCGGCAAAAGTACCCTGCTGCGCTGCTTCAACCATCTGGAAACGATCAACGGCGGACGACTGGTCGTCAACGGCATTGACCTGTCAGATCGGACAGCCCTAAGTGCGGCAGATTTGCGCCTGCTCCACGCCGAGGTCGGTATGGTGTTTCAGCAATTTAACCTGTTTCCCCATATGACCGTAGCGGATAACTTGACCCTGGCTCCCCAGAAAGTGCTAGGGCAATCGGCAAAAGAGAGCAAACATATTGCCCGTACGTTTCTGAATAAGGTGGGTTTATTAGAAAAAGCAGATTCCTATCCTGATCAGCTTTCGGGCGGGCAAAAGCAGCGGGTGGCGATCGCCCGTGCCCTTTGTATGCAGCCCAAAATTATGCTGTTTGATGAACCAACCAGCGCCCTCGACCCAGAGCTAGTGGGTGAAGTGTTGGCCGTGATGCACCAGCTTGCCGAAGAAGGCATGACGATGGCGATCGTCACCCACGAAATGCAGTTTGCCCGCGAAGTTGCCCACCGCGTTCTGTTTCTCAACCAAGGGCAGGTCGAAGAAGAAGGCCCATCGCGGCAGGTGTTAGACCATCCCCAATGCGATCGCCTGAAATCCTTCCTCAGCCGCATGAGCTTCGCCAAAGTCTAACCGACCTGCCCGTAAGCCGTGCTATTGAAGCGTCACTGGCGCATAGCCCAAATCGGGACGCAGCACAGCGGCACCCCGCAAATAGGGATGGCGAACGTCGGTCGATACAGGAACATTGACCAGAATCAAAAACCGAATGCAACGTTCTAAGCTGCCCTCTACATGCATTTGCTGGACATCGAGCAGAGGTACCGTATCCCACCCAAGGCGCTGACGGGCGATCGCCGCCGGGAAAATAGCATCTAAGTCTTGAGTTACCGAAAAGGTCACACTGATTAAGTCATCCGGGTAAATCGAGTTCAGTCGTTCGAGTTCGTCCAACAGCTCCGTTACCGCCTCACGAATCGCATCTCCCGAATTTTCTGAGGCAGTAGTTGCCCCCCGAATTGCCCGAACTCGCAAACCCACAGACCCGTCCTCCCCTATAAAACGCGAGCGAAAAATCAATTTCTCAAGCAGACCTTAGATCTCCAAACTCCGTGCCACAGCCTGTCATGTTCCAGGCTAATTTGTCTAACGTCAGGTGCGCGGCATACCCCGTCTAAAAAACAAAAATATTAGGTACCGGCCTTAAACCACAATCCCTAAGACATAACCCCTACGGCCTATACATCCAGAGGGGGAGACCATTGGTAGCCAGTTCAAATTCTAGCCAGTCTACGGTGGTAGATAAACGCGGTTCTAAGCGTGCCACAAATTCGTTTGACGCTTGATTTCCGGGTAATAGGCGACTGGCAAAACTCTTTTTCTCCTCAAAGGTGTAGACGGATGCCTTATCAGGGTCTAACCCTGCTAGCTCTGCTGCCCAGCGACGGGCATCTTCTTCAGTGCCTAACCGATCAACAACTCCTAGTTCTAGCGCTTGCTGCCCAGTAAAGATGCGGCCATCGGCAAAACTCTTTACAGTTTCTATCGTTAGCCTGCGAGCCTCTGCTACAGTTTGGACAAACTGGTTATAGCTAATATCAATTAGCTCTTGCAGGATGTGTTCCTCTGGCTCGGTTAGCTCTCGGTCAAACGCCAGAATGTCTTTATAGGGACCAGATTTAACCACCTTAAAGGACACGCCAACTTTATCTAGTAAGCGCTCCAGGTTATTGCCGCGCAAAATCACTCCAATGCTGCCTGTAATGGTGCCAGGGTTGGCGACGATGTGCTCAGCTCCCATGCCAATATAAACGCCGCCCGAAGCAGAAATATTGCCAAAACTGGCAACAATTTTTACCTTCTCCCGCAATTTTTTGAGGGCGTAATAAATTTCTTGAGAATCACCGACGGTGCCTCCGGGGCTGTCGATCCGCAGCAATAGGGCAGGAAACTTCTTTTCTTCAACGGTTTTAAGGGCTTCTAGCACGCGTTTACGGGTACCGCCGGCGATCGCCCCAGTAATTTCAATCCGAGCAATTTGTTTACGAAACGACGGCTTAAAGGGCCAAATCATGATCACTTAGCAACTATAGCGGACAGGTTGAGCGGACAGGTTGACACCCTTCAGCTTTCGCTTGGTAAGGGCAACCTCTAGTGTGCCCTATCTCAAGACGTGTGAGGTGGATCAAGGGAAAGCAAATATATCAAGATGGGGTAATCCTAAACTTGTAATGTTTTTTTGTAATGTTTTTTTGAAGGGCGAGCAAATCCTGCGCTTCAAACAGGTTTTCATTAGAACTGATGCAGTTGGATGACATGACCTCAGTCCTATTTATAAAACTACATACTTAGTAGAATAAATTTAAGTGCAATTCTGACTTTAAAAGTTAGTTGGGACGCAAACCAGCCATCGGCAGGCTTGCGTTCTAACCAATAGTGGAGTTTTAATCCTCAAAAGGGAGCAAAACCTCACATTAGTAAGACTTACGCAGTTAGGGATCAGCAAACAAGAATCATCCCGGTGTCATTCCCGCGCAGGCGGGAATCCATCTGCTCGATAGGTGCGGGGGTGGATTCCCGCCTGCGCGGGAGTGACGCTGGCATGTCCTAACCTTTATGACTATGTCTATAAGAAGGTGGGCGTAATTAAACATAAAACCCTAAAAGTCTGCGCCGCCCGCGCAGCGGGCGGCACAGACTTTTAGAATCTTGTTTTTATTTAGGGTGAACTATTTAGGTGCGTAAGTCCTAATCAGTTTTTAAGATGAGAGTTTCTGATAAGCAATCTGGTAGACGAACAGTATTCCTAAACGATCATGGATCTCAAGTTAAAGGAATCCCAATTTCCCACGGTTTCCCTACTGCTAATTGCCCCCTTCTTTTTATGGGGTACGGCAATGGTGGCCATGAAGGGTGTTACACCACATACCACACCGCTATTTATGGCAGGAGTTCGCCTGCTCCCTGCTGGCTTAATGATTTTAGGGGCGACTGTCATGATGGGGCGATCGCAACCTCAGGGCTGGCGGGCTTGGAGTTGGATTGCTCTCTTTGCGTTGGTGGATGGAGCACTGTTTCAAGGTTTTTTGGCAGAAGGGCTATTCAGAACCGGGGCGGGACTAGGCTCAGTCATGATCGATTCACAACCGCTGGCTGTGGCGCTCTTGGCTCGGTTTTTGTTTGGTGAGCAAGTGGGGCTGTGGGGCTGGCTGGGGCTGGGGTTTGGCGTGGCGGGCATTAGCCTATTGGGGCTACCGCCGGGGGTAATCTATGCGGCGCTAAATGGCGGTATTTCGCCCCAAATTGGCATGAATTTGGTGCAAGAGCTGTCCCAGAATGGGCAATGGTTAATGCTGATAGCTGCCCTGTCGATGGCTATAGGCACGGTCATGATGCGCTATGTGTCTCGCCATGCTGATCCGATCGCGGCGACCGGGTGGCACATGGTGCTGGGTGGCATTCCGCTGTTTGTGTTGTCGGCAGTTGGTGAAACCAATCAGTGGCAGCAGCTAGGGTGGTCGGATTGGATGGCAATGGGCTATTCAACGGTGTTTGGTAGTGCGATCGCCTACGCGTTGTTCTTCTACTTCGCCGCTAGTGGAAACTTAACCAGCCTTAGTTCTCTGACGTTTCTGACACCTGTTTTTGCGCTGCTATTTGGCAATTTATTTCTCTCCGAAGTGCTTACCCCAATTCAGTGGATTGGAGTCAGCCTGACTCTAGTGAGTATCTATTTCATCAATCAACGAGAAACACTGGCGCAACGGTTTCGCACTGCTCATGCTGAGCTACCAGCACCATTACTATCCGCTGACAGCGAAGCGGTGGTAACACTGCCACTACCCTCATTGGTAAAAACTGACTTGAGAGACGTTACGTTAGTTGACGCTGGAGATTTAGAGACATCTGTAATCCACCTAGAGATATCTGAACCAGAACCAGAACGACAATCTTAGGTTCAATTGACTGGAGCCTGTCGTGAATGACATCATTCAACTTTTTTGTTTTTTTGGGTAAGGTGCGAAATCCCAGTTTGGTTTGGTAAGTAGTTCAACTTATAGCGGTAGCCATGATCAATAGGACGCCTCCCTGTCATTCCCGCGCAGGCGGGAATCCATCTGCTCGATAGGTGCCAGCGTCATT
>JBBQFG010000236.1:0-7879 GCA_038321765.1 Elainellales cyanobacterium | reverse complement strand
TCGCGAATATTCTGTAGGGGCGAAGCATTTGCATCAATATTCTGGCAACGCAGCCTCAATTCGAGTGCAAATGCTTCGCCCCTACTGCCCAAAAATCGCCCTAAATCTCAATTCTAATTAGATGTCAAATGGGTTCTATAGGTCGCGGTAAATAAACGCGGTAAATAAATATTGGTCTCGATTAAGAGTGAGTAAGGCATATCCCACTCATTCTTAATCGAGATTTTTAGTTTTTAAGCGTTATCCCAGCCAATTACATCCAACGCCAGTGCATCTAGGGCAGAAATTTCAGCTATTTGCCCAATGAATGGCGACAGGGTCGCAGACATAAAACCAGTGCTGTCTTCTTTCCAGTGGCCAGGGAAAACACCATCGCCATGCTCAATACCACGACTAAAGCTAGCCAGGTTAGTAGTACCACCATCTAGCGAGAAGTATTTGTCGGTGTTGCTAACTGTCCAGTCAATAACGTTAGAGCCTGCCGCCACGCTCTCTGCCGAATAGCGAAATAAATCGAGGGTGTTGACCCACGTCCATTCGTTGTCGTTGCGCGGAGCGCCGCGATCGAGAATATCGATACCGCTCGAAAACCCCAGGGCATGACCGATTTCATGGGCTACGATGCCGATAAAATCGACGGCTCCATCGGTTACACCGTCGCTTCGATCAAAATCCCACGGCAAGCCACTCAGACCAGTTTCGGGGAGAATGATCACTAAATCGCGAGTTTCGTCGCCTCCCAAAAAAGTTCCGGCGATCGCCCCATTGCTGAGTTGCAACCCCATTGCTTTGGCATTGCTAGTAGTCATGCGGATGGTGCTGTTGTTGCTATTACCATCGTTGTCTAAATACGGGGTGGGGCTTTGATAACCATTGGGGCTGTTGGTGGTGTAGTTGAGCAGCATCTTAAATGTGGATGCGTTGGGTAGGTGAGTTAGGGCGATCGCATCTTCTGCGGATGTCTGATCGGCGACCAGCGCTGCCCGCACAGCAGAGTAAGAAAAGTCAATCAGCGTAGATGCTGCCCCAGATGGCTCGTCGCTAAACCGTAAAGCCACATCCAGCGTCACGTTGTCGCTAAATCGATCCGACCATAGATTGCCTGCGGCGGTTAGCGCGTTGACAACAGATTGTGATAAACCCGCCTCAGTCGAAAACTGAAACACAAGACCCTGAGCAGGGACTGGATCTGGAATTGGGTTGGGATCTGGAATCGGGTTGGGATCTGGAATCGGGTTGGGATCTGGAATTGGGCTAGGAACTGGATCGATGTTAACCGGGGCAGACGTAAGGGCTAGGTCTAAGCTGTAGTAAGTGCTGGTGTTAGCACGGCTGAGGTTTACCCGGATAGTGTATGTACCGACCTCTAAAACCAGGTTGGTAGAAGTGACTGAGGTACTGGATGGAGTGAGCAGGGTGGCGATCGCCCCTCCACTGGCTACCGTACTAGCCCCTCCGCTGGCATTAAGCACCTGCACCCTGACATCTGCCGATGAATTCTGTAACCCTAAACTAAGCTGGCTGCGAGTCAAAAGGCTGATTTGATAATAATCGTCTGGATCACCTTGCCCTACCCAGTCTTGTATGCTTACAGCGGTTGGTGTGCCCAAATTGAGCGCTGTATCGACACTATCGCCAGCGCTATCTGGAATGGCCGCTAGCTTTAAGCGATACGCGGTATTACCTTTAACGGGAGACACTTGCATAAAGTAAGTGCCGGGCAGCAAGTTACGATAAATTGACTCACCGCGCAACCCTGCGTTAGCCGAAGTTTGCAGCGGCTTTCCCTTCCGGTTCAGCAGTCGTAAGGTAGCATTTGCCTTGAGTCCTTCTAGCGTTGTATTGAGACTGCTGCGCTGATTGAGAGTAAAGCGATATAGGTCTTTTGTATCGGTGCTTCCAATCCAATCGCGGTAGACACGAGTGGTAGGGTTGAGGAAGATGCGTTTGGCTGTTGCCAGTGTTTTTCCGGCTTTATCGTTTGATGGCATGAGCGTTTCATAAACGTTTTCTTCATGACATGCCCCTGATGGAAATAAATGCGACGCTACTTGAGCCGAAGATACATGGGCGAAAGCAACGCTTTCTTACATGCATCTCTAAAATCAACTCAACGTCAAATAAAAATAACTCAATATCAAATCGTACTCACAAAAAATATAAGATTTGATGTGATTCGGTTTGCTTATCCAAAAACCAGCTCAAGAAGACGTAGGATTGCGGTAGTTAATTGGCATTAAATACTGTAGACAATTTATACAGTCTTCCATTCGTCTCCATGATTCTACCGAATTGAGACCCACTTCTAAAAATCACAAAATGGTTTTTTTGAAATGCGGGCTTTGCCCGCGCTTTAAAAAATCATTACAAGTGCAGGACTGCCCAGGTTTCTATGAGGTTTCTATGAGGTTTCTATGAAAGTTGCCGTTTTTAGCGCTAAGTCTTACGATCGCCACTCATTAGACGCTGCAAACAGCGAACAGACTCATGAACTCGTGTTTATCGAAGCTCCGCTAGATGTCCACACTGCCGTGTTAGCAGCCGGATTCTCAGCCGTGTGTGTTTTTGTCAATGATGTGTTGAATGCGGAAACTTTAACGGCGCTGGCAGATCAAGGGGTCAAGGCGATCGCCCTACGCTACACGGGATTTAACAATGTAGATTTACAAACTGCCGCTGCCCTGGGCATTCGGATCGCGCGTGTTCCTTCCTACTCACCCTACTCAGTAGCAGAGTTTGCCGTGGGTCTATTGCAAACCCTCAACCGCAAAATCCATAAAGCCTATAACCGGGTACGAGAGAGCAACTTTAGTCTGGAAGGGCTAGTCGGGTTTGACCTGCACGGGCGCACTGTCGGTATAGTGGGCACGGGCAAAATTGGGATGATTTTTGCCCAAATTATGCACGGCTATGGCTGCCCCCTGTTGGGCTATGACCTGTACCCAAATCCCCAATTTGAGGCATTGGAATCTGCTCGCTACGTGGAACTGCCAGAATTGCTAAAGCACGCCGACATCATTTCCTTGCACTGTCCCTTAACGCCCGAAAGCTACCATTTGATTAACGCCAATACCATTGGGCAAATGAAGCGAGGAGTGGTGCTAATCAACACTAGCCGGGGTGGGCTAATTCATACAGAAGCTGTAATCGATGGCCTCAAGGCAAAAATAATTGGTGCGTTGGGGTTAGATGTGTATGAACAAGAAGCAGATTTGTTTTTTGCAGACCTTTCGAGTGAGATTATTCAAGATGATGTATTTGAACGGCTCATGACGTTCCCTAACGTGATAGTGACCGGACATCAAGCATTTTTCACTGAAGATGCTCTTAGTGATATTGCCGAAATGACCCTTGCAAACCTCTCAGATTTTGAGCAGGAGCGCGAGTGTGTGAATGAAATTAAGACCAAAGAATTAAGTAGTTCGACCTAAATAAAAACAAGCTTCTAAAAGTCTGTGCCGCCCGCGCAGCAAGCGGCACAGACTTTTAGGATTTTATGTTTAATTACGCCCATCTACTTAGATTAGCTAAAAGACTCACTCATAGAGCCTAAGTCAAGAGGATTGCCGATGAGTATTCAAACCGTTTCGACGCAGCCGTTTTCTGATCAAAAGCCCGGTACATCGGGTTTGCGTAAATCTGTTCCGACTTTTCAACAGCCACACTATCTACAGAATTTTGTCCAATCGATTTTTGACAGCTTGGAGGGATATCAGGGGCAGACGTTAGTTGTAGGGGGCGATGGGCGATACTTCAATCGGGATGCGACTCAGATCATCCTAAAAATGGCATCAGCGAATGGGTTTGGCCGAGTTAAGGTGGGGCAGCATGGAATTCTTTCCACCCCAGCCACGTCCTGTGTTATTCGCAAGTACAGTGCACTGGGCGGCATTATTCTTTCGGCAAGTCACAACCCTGGCGGGCCAAAGGGGGATTTTGGCATCAAGTACAACATTGGGAATGGTGGGCCAGCCCCTGAAAAAGTGACAGAGGCCATGTTTGCTCGCAGCAAATCCATTACGGAGTACAAAATTTTAGAGGTTCCCGATGTAGATATCGACACGCTAGGTGAGTCTACGCTGGGTGAAATGGTGGTAGAAGTAATCGACTCTGTGGCCGATTACCAGGCGCTGATGGAGTCGTTGTTTGACTTCGATCGCATCCGCACACTGCTAACGGGTGGCTCTTTCCGCATGTGTATGGACTCGCTCCATGCGGTTACGGGATCGTATGCTCATGCCATTTTTGAACAACGCTTGGGTGCCCCGGCTGGCACGGTGCAAAATGGTATTCCGTTAGAGGATTTTGGTGGCGGACATCCAGACCCGAATTTGGTCTATGCCCACGACCTCGTTGATATTATGTTTGGCACTGATGCGCCCGATTTTGGTGCGGCCTCGGATGGAGATGGCGATCGCAACATGATTTTGGGTCATCATTTTTTTGTAAACCCCAGCGACAGTCTGGCGATTTTGGCAGCGAACGCCAAGCTGGTTCCCGGTTACAAAGAGGGGTTGGCTGGCATTGCCCGCTCCATGCCCACCAGCGCCGCTGCCGATCGCGTCGCTGCCCGGTTGGGAATTGAGTGTTTTGAAACCCCCACGGGCTGGAAGTTCTTTGGCAACTTGCTGGATGCGGGCAAAGCGACGCTTTGTGGTGAAGAAAGTTTTGGCACCGGGTCTAACCATATTCGTGAAAAAGACGGCCTGTGGGCGGTGCTGTTTTGGCTCAACATTTTGGCGGTGCGGCAGCAGTCGGTGGAGGCGATCGTGCAAGAGCACTGGCAGATCTATGGCCGTAACTTCTACTCGCGGCACGATTATGAAGGGGTGGATAGCGATCGCGCCCAAGCCCTAGTCGATCACGTCCATGCTCAAATGCCCACGCTCAAAGGCAAAACCTTCGGGGCGTACGAAGTGGACTATGCCGACGATTTTAGCTATACCGACCCGATCGACGGCAGCGTTAGCAAAAATCAGGGCATTCGGATTGGTTTCACCGATGGCTCTCGCCTGATTTTGCGCCTCTCTGGTACCGGCACCCAGGGGGCGACGCTGCGCCTTTATCTGGAAAGTTACGAACCCAACATCGCTAAGCACACGCTTGATCCTCAAGTGGCACTGGGCGGTTTGATTGAGATTGCTGAGAAACTGGCTCAAATTAAGTCGTTTACGGGGATGGACAAACCCACGGTGATTACTTGATCGCTTAGGCTGTGCTGTAACCATCCTACGATCCCCGCTAGCTTCGGCTTCGCTCAGCTAGCGGGGATTTTCCCCCTGAGCGCAGCCGAAGCTAGCGGGGATTGTCCCCTGAGCGCAGCCGAAGCTAGCGGGGATTGTCCCCTGAGCGCAGTCGAAGGGGACAATCCCATCCTCAAATTGTTCTCATTCCTGCTACTCGGTTTTGTCGGCTGTGGTCTAATGGCAAAGTCCACAGTACGCGTTTTTTTATGACTGTTGAATATTCTGAATCGTTTCGCGACTATCCCCGCGATTTGGTTGGTTATGGACGCAAAACGCCCCAGCCAAACTGGCCGAACCAGGCGCGGGTAGCAGTGCAGTTTGTGATCAACTACGAAGAAGGTGGTGAAACTTGCACGCTGCACGGTGATCAGTCGTCTGAAACATTTTTGTCAGAAATTGTCGGGGCGGAGCCGCTGCTGGGCATTCGCCACATGAATATGGAATCGTGCTACGAGTATGGCAGTCGGGCGGGTTTTTGGCGGCTGCACCGCATGTTTACTCAGCGACAGATTCCGGTCACAGTGTACGGTGTGGCAATGGCGTTGGCGCGCAACCCCGAAGCTGTTGCGGCAATGGTGGAAGCGGATTGGGAGATTGCTAGCCACGGCTACCGCTGGATTGATTACAAATATTTTGGCGAAGCGGAAGAGCGGGATCACTTGCAAAAGGCGATCGCCATCCACACCCAAGCTACAGGCAGCCGTCCCCTCGGCTGGTACACAGGCCGCAATAGCCGCCACACGCGCAAGCTGGTGATCGAAGACGGCGGCTTTCTGTACGATTCTGATAGCTATGCCGACGACCTGCCTTATTGGCTGCATGACTACGGCGCGCCCCATCTGGTGATTCCCTACACCCTCGACAATAACGACATGCGCTTTGCCACGCCCCAGGGGTTTAATTCGGGCGATCAGTTTTTTGCCTATCTGCGAGATGCCTTCGACGTGCTGTATGAGGAAGGAGCCGACGCGCCCAAACTGATGAGCATTGGGCTGCACTGTCGCCTGGTGGGTCGCCCCGGTCGGGCGGCGGCGCTGGCTCGCTTTTTGGACTACGTGCAGGTACGCGATCGCGTTTGGATTTGCCGCCGCATCGACATTGCCCGCCACTGGCACACGCACCACAAACCAGCCGTTTAGAGTGTCAGGACTGGCGGTGACTTGTGGTGATTTGTAGTGACTGGCGGTGACTCCAGCTAGCCACCAGTCATTCCGTCATTTATTCCGCCATTCGTTTCCATTAAGAATAAAACCGTTTGGTCGGTGCGTCATTCACCGACCAAACGGTTAGTGTCTCAACCGCCTGACGTTTTGTACGGCTTTATTTCCAAGTTCTTTACTTTTATGTTCTACATTAAACTGGGACGTTATTGATTTCTCGAGTTCTATTGCCCACGGGTTTAGAACACTCGTGCCGCCTAGCTCCCGTGGCCTATTAAAACTTGCATTTTTCATACGACTAAATATTTTATGCCTAACCTTTCATTGGTGCTGTTAACGGCCTATGCGTCTTACGCCAAAGCCAAGTTTATTCGCAAAACTCAACAGGTTACCGCTACTCAAGAGCAGTTTCTGTTGACCCTGTTGCAAACCCATCAGCAAACTGTGCTGGGGCGATCGCTAGGATTGAGCACCATCAAAACGATCGATCAGTTTCGCAGCCAGGTGCCCGTATTGCCCTACAGCAGCTACGAACCCTACACCGACCGCATTGCCCAAGGTGAAAGGAATGTGCTCACGGCTGACCCGGTGGTCTATATCAATCTCACCAGCGGCTCTACGGGTAAAAAGAAGCAAGTGCCTGTGACGCGGCGGTTTCAACGCACCATCCGGCGGGCAGAACTGGCCAGTTTAGGATTTTCTTTGGAGTCCTTGACCCGGCAACATCGGCAGTTTGGCAAGCTGCTGGTGACCAATGCCGCCACGCTTCAGGGGGTCACCAGCGGTGGTGTGGAATATGGCCCCGTCAGTGCAGGCAGCGTGCGACGAGGCAAACTGCTGTTTGAACAAGCCTTTGCTTTGCCGTTTAATGCATTGGAAATTAGCGACAGTTTGGCGCGTCACTATGTTTGTCTATTATTTGCTTTGCGTAACCCCGACGTGCGAGGCATGGCTGGCAATTTCCCGATGCTGATTTTGCGGACTTGCGGGTACTTGGAGCAATATGCCGACGAGCTAATCTATGACCTGGCTAATGGAACCATTGCCGATTGGTTATTGCTAGATCCAGAGCTACGGGTGCGGCTAGAGCGACGGTGTTCGCCTCTGCCCATGCGCGCCATGCAGCTGCGAGAGATCTTGAAAGCAGAAGGGCGATTGACGCCAATTTTGGCATGGCCTGGTCTGTCCCTGGTCTGTACGGCGCGGGGTGGCACGTCTGACTTTTACTTTGAGCGGTTTCCCGATTATTTTTGCGATACGCCCGTGTTTGGGGGTGTCTATGGCACGGCAGAAGGAAACTTCAGCGTTTACAACGCATTCAATACCGATGGCGGCATTTTGGCGATCGAGAGTGGGTTTTACGAATTCATTCCCCGCGATCAGTGGGAAGCAGAGCATCCCAAAACGCTGCTGCCGACTGAGGTGACAGTCGGAGAGCTGTATCGCATTTTGGTGACCAGCTACAGCGGTTTC
>JBBQFG010000235.1:0-7945 GCA_038321765.1 Elainellales cyanobacterium | reverse complement strand
AACTTGTTAGTCAGATCCCCGAAAGCCCTCACCCTAGCCCTCTCCCGAGGGGAGAGGGAACCGGAAGGGTAGATCAACTCCCCTCGCCCTCTGGGAGAGGGGTTGGGGGTGAGGGCTGTAGACTTTTGTCAGTCAACCAGCATTTTGACACAGATGCCATTGTACCTGTCAGGTTATGAAGCTCTGACAAGAAAGCCCCTCAATGCATCCATATCATTTGCGAGTCCGTACCTCAAGTGAACATTCACATTGCCCAGTACTATCAAAACGGACTCATGAATAAGACCCGTCGGACTCTATTCAATTTCTTCTTTGGTGCAGTTACTTGCTTGCTTTTGGTTGGATTTGCCTCGACTCCAGCCTTTAGCCGTTCTGCTGCGCCGACTCAGACTGCCTCTACGCTCGTAGCCAATTCGTCACCGCTGGCTCAGTCTATGCCGCAGTTTGACCTGCTCAATCAGCAAATGGAAGAGATGCTGAGCGACGCTAACTCTAGGCTGATCGCTCAGGGTTTACCTGCTAGTTCCATGACGCGCTACGTTGCTGTGTTGAGCAAAAACGGCGTGGTTGGGTCTACGCCTTCAACCTCTGCCTTTACTGCCGCTGGTGCAGCTTTGGTGGGCGATCGCCTCATGGTGAGAGGAAACTTTAGCAATTTGTCTAGTGGCTTACGCGACTATGCGACCGATCCGCTTGACCCACCTAACCCAAATATCACATCTGGCATTCATATTCATCGCGGCGAACCCGCTGCTAATGGCCCATTTCAATACGCTCTGGAAGTCAGCCCCGATGCTAGCGGCTTGAGTGGTCAATTTGGTGGAGAATACACGCTAACGAGTGAGCAGTTGCAGGCACTTGCTAGTGGCACCTTGTATGTTGATTTGCACACGAAGCAAAATCGTGCAGGTGAGATGAGAGGGATTCTTCTACCCTACTAAGGGAACTGCGTTGAAATAAGATACCGGCTCAAGCAGAAGGCTTATCATGGATTCCCGCCTGCGCGGGAATGACACCGGGATGATTTTTGTTTGGTGATCCTTAGGGATCAGCATATAGTGTTTTTCAGCTCCCGGCTTTCTCAAAAGGCCGGGGGTTTTACATGAGACCTCCGGCGTGAATCGTTTCCTGGAGAAGCCGGGAAACGATTCACGCTCTCAAACAGGCATTCATACAGGAGGTCTATGCAATTGTTTTTGGAAGACTTAAGAATTGACGATGCGATCGCCGCCGTATACTGAGCAAGTTGTATTGAGTAGCTTAAAACCGCCTATGACGGTTGTGGTTTTTGGCAGCATTAATATGGATCTTGTGGTGCGATCGCCGCGACTGCCTGTGCCGGGTGAAACCCTGACGGGATATTCGTTTGAGACGGTGCCGGGGGGCAAGGGGGCAAACCAAGCAGTAGCGGTGGCACGACTGGGTATCCCAACCGAGATGGTGGGGCGGGTGGGCAATGACCCCTTTGGGCAGGATTTATTGATGGCGCTCAAGCAAGGCGGTGTCGGGTGCGATCGCGTCCTTGTAGACCCTAATTTCAGCTCTGGCGTAGCGGTGATTGCAGTAGACGACGCTAGCGAAAATACTATTGTCATCGTTCCTGGTGCAAACGGGCGAGTCGATACGTCGGATATAGAACGGTTGATACCAGCGCTTTCTGGAGCGCGGGTTTTGATGCTCCAGCTAGAGGTGCCGCTGCCAATGGTGGTGGCGGCAGCAAAAGCAGCCAAGGCAGCGGGCGTAATGGTGGTGCTTGACCCCGCCCCTGCCCCCACCCACTTACCCGCCGAGCTTTATCCACTGATCGACATCATCACACCCAACCAGGTCGAAACCAGCCAACTGGTGGGCTTCCCGATAGAAACCTTAAACGATGCGGCTCAGGCAGCAACGATATTGCAGCAGCGTGGGGTAAGCACCATTATCACCAAATTGGGTAAACAGGGCGCGGTCTGTATGACCGCAGGCGAAACGTTTCAGATTCCTAGTTTTCCGGTAACCGCAGTCGATACGGTAGCCGCAGGTGATGCCTTTAATGGCGGATTAGCGGCAGGGCTAGCGGCAGGGTTATCGCTCCAGCAATCTACCGTTCAAGCGTCTGCCGTAGCGGCACTGTCGGTAACTAAAGCAGGCGCACAGCCCTCACTGCCGACACAGACAGCGCTCCAGGAGTTTTTGGCAACGCGATCGGCGTAGGGGCGAAGCATTGGGTCAATACGTTGAGCCATGACCAAACCCCACTGGCTCAATGCTTCGCTCCTACCGCTGCTGGGCAACCGATTACACCGCTAATCCATTCTCCGTAATCACTAGCAAACTCTCATGTACTCAACTGATTCGACGGTCGCCCCTGATGTCACGCTCAAAGCCATCCGCAGCGCGTTTTTCGACTTTGTGGATGATCCCTTCTATGTGTCCGCTGCCCAGAGTGTGCGCTACATTTCAGATGGGCTGTTGGTGCTCGAAAATGGCTACGTCAAAGAATTGGGAGACTACACAACACTGGCTGCCCGGTATCCCGACATTCCCACTACTGCCTACCCCAACAGGCTGATCATGCCGGGGTTTGTGGATATTCATATCCACTTTCCCCAAACGGAAATGATTGGAGCTTACGGCGAGCAACTACTGGACTGGCTAAATAACTACACGTTTCCCATTGAAGCGAAATTTAAAGATAAGGACTATGCGGATCAGCTTGCCAAAATCTTTATCGATGAGCTGCTGAAAAATGGCACGACTACGGCGATGGTACTGGCAGCCGTTTTTCCTGAATCGGCGACGGCTGTGTTTGAAGAAGCCCAGCGGCGCAAGATGCGGATGATTGTGGGCAAGGTGATGATGGATCGCAATGCGCCAGACTTTTTGGTGGATACGGCGCAGCAGTCTTACGACGAGACTAAAGTGCTGATTCAAACGTGGCATAAGTGCGATCGCCTGCTCTATGCCGTAACGCCGCGCTTTGCAATTACCTCCACCCCCGACCAGTTGCAGGCGGCGGGCAAACTGCTAGAGGAGTTTCCCGATGTGTATCTGCACACGCACCTCTCGGAGAACCAAAAAGAAATTGAACTGACTGCCGAACTTTTTCCTGGCAGCACCGATTATCTTAACGTCTACGAGCAATTTGGCTTGCTTACCGAACGCTCTATCTTTGCCCACTGCATTCATTTATCGGAGTCGGAGTTTGAGCGGTTGTCTGAGGCTAGGGCAGCGATCGCCTTTTGCCCAACCTCTAACTTGTTTTTAGGCAGTGGGTTATTCAAAATTGAAACTGCAAAATCGGCTCAACAGCCAATCAACGTGGGGCTAGCCACTGATGTTGGCGGTGGCACCAGCTTCTCCATGCTAAAAACGGCCAGCGAAGCCTACAAAGTCGCCCAACTTCGCAGACAGCAATTATCTCCATTTAAGCTCCTGTTTTTAGCAACCCTGGGTGCAGCCCGCTCGCTCATGCTGGACGACAAAATCGGCAGCTTTGAGACGGGAAAAGAAGCTGACTTTATTGTGCTAGATATTCAGGCAACGCCCGTCATGGCGCTCCGTAACCCAACGGCCACGGCTCAATCGCTCGAAGAATTAGCCGAGAAGCTGTTTGCCACTATTATTTTGGGCGACGATCGCACCATTGAAGCTACCTATGTTTTGGGCGACTTGGCCTACAAGAAGCGGTAGCCCTTAGAGGATGTTTTAAAAGTCCCGTCGCTGGTATAAAAACGGTATCGATCCCCCTATATCCCCGCGCTGGCGCGCCGCTGCGCTAGAAAAAAGGGGGACTTTGAATCCATTTCCCCCTTTTTCAAGGGGGGCTAGGGGGGATCACTATGTACCTAAAATCACAACCGATCACTTTTAAAACATCCTCTTAAACTAAGCCGACAAAAAAGGGGAGCGGCTGTGTTGCCGCTCCCCTTTGTACAAATGACCTCATCTAAACAGGGATTTCAAAAGAGTCGCTAATGTATTGATGTTTTTATGGAGCATCAAACTCGAAACCAACAAACTCAAACTCACCAGACTCGAAAATCTTGAAGCAATTCAGAAGCGATTCAAAATTATTCAGCCAACGTGACGGCAACAAGTGCCATTGGGTCGGCTTCAAATCCTGCATTCTCTGATTCAAGCTCTTCAAACGTAGCGTCTAGCTCTGCCTCAATCCGAAGGCGATCGCAGGGTATCGTATCTGACAAGATAGAGCTTGCCATCACGCCGCAGTGAATCTCTAAAAGAGCTTCATTAATGGCTTCAAACAGCAGACGCTGACCTGGAAAAACAACCCGTTCAAAGTACCATGTGGGTACATTTGTAATCCGGGCGACTTGAATTTTACTCGTTGCATTGACATAGCAGCAGAGAACACGATCGGGGCTGCCAGAGGGTAGAGGGTCTATAATCTGAGCCATAGCCGTGAAGGAGCCTTGCGTAAAATCATGGACGTTAACAACACTAACATCTGAATGATCCCCGCTGCTGTAAACTCAACTACCAACACGTACAACAGTAGTTCACAGCAAAACAATGTTGCCATGAACCCTTTAATTTTTTTAATATTTTGTTGACAGCCCTGAAGAGCCTTCTATTCTGGCCTGTTTAGGAATTTGCTCATTAGCCTCTGAGCTGGCAGAGCGCTACACCTCGAGTAACTTTACCGTATCGCTTGAAACTTTTGATAGGTCACTTCAAAAGTTTCCTGCACGTAAAGAAGGTCAGTGCTATCGTAAAGTTATATGAATAACGATTTTCAGATTTTTATAGATCAAACGCAATATGCATCTAAAAGTTTAGGTAGTGGTATTGATGTAAGGATTGTTTGATGGGCGGGCTTCGCCCGCCCATCAAACAATCCTTACCAAGTTAGGACTACCCGAAGTTTAGCCCCTTACAGTTCATCACTACTTTGATGCTGTCTTCTACCCAACCCACACACGCGATCGCCTCAACAGAGCGAATTCTCTATGTTCGCCTGCCGTGCAACCCCATTTTTCCGATTGGGGTGGTCTACCTGGCAGACCACATTCATAAGCAGTTTCCCCAAATTCAGCAGCGCATTTTTGACCTGGGTACTGAACCCCCGCTGGATTTTGGCTCTGCGATGGATCGTTGCATAGACGAGTTTCGCCCCACGCTGCTGGTGTTTTCGTGGCGCGACATCCAAATTTATGCGCCCGTTGGTGGCCGGGGTGGCAATCCTCTACAAAACGCCTTCGAGTTTTACTATGCGCGCAACCCCTTGATTAAGCTCAGGGGTGCTTTGGGCGGTTTGCGGATGGTTACCTCTTACCTAGCCGAGTTGTGGCGTAACCAGGGTTTAATTCAACGCGGGCTGCGCCGTGCGCGGCGGCACCAGCCTAATGTGCGCTTGGTGGTGGGCGGTGGTGCCGTTAGCGTCTTCTATGAACAACTGGGCAAAATGCTGCCGCAGGGCACGATTATCTCGGTGGGCGAAGGCGAAGTGCTGCTCGAAAAACTGCTACGGGGTCAGGACTTTTCGACCGAGCGCTGCTACGTGATTGGGCAAACCCAACCACGCGATCGCATGATTCACGAGCAGCCCACTCCCATCGAAAAAACCGCCTGCCGCTACGACTACATCGCTAGCATCTGGGCAGAATTTGACTACTACTTACAAGACCAAGATTTTTACGTTGGCGTACAAACCAAGCGGGGGTGTCCACACAACTGCTGCTACTGCGTTTACACCGTTGTGGAAGGCAAGCAAGTGCGGATTAACCCCGCCGAAGAAGTCGTCAGCGAAATGCAGCAGCTCTACGATCGCGGCATTCGCAACTTCTGGTTTACCGACGCTCAGTTTATCCCCGCCCGCAAGTTTATGAGCGATGCCGAAGAGCTATTGGAAAAAGTGCTCGATGCAGGCATGAGCGACATCCATTGGGCGGCCTACATTCGCGCCGACAACTTGACCCCTAAGCTGTGCGACCTGATGGTCAAAACAGGCATGAACTACTTTGAGATCGGCATCACCAGCGGCTCGCAAGAGCTAGTGCGAAAAATGCGGATGGGCTACAACCTTCGCACAGTGCTAGAAAACTGCCGCGATTTGAAAACCGCCGGGTTTAACGATCTGGTGTCGATCAACTATTCGTTTAACGTCATTGACGAAACCTTCGACACCATTCGCCAAACGATCGCCTACCATCGCGAGATGGAACGCATTTTTGGAGCCGATAAAGTTGAACCCGCCATTTTCTTTATCGGGCTACAGCCCCACACCCATCTAGAAGACTACGCCTTTAAGCACAACATTCTCAAACCGGGCTACAACCCGTTGAGTATTCACCTGCCGTGGGTGGCTAAGAAACTGCTGTGGAACCCCGAACCTCTCGGCTCTTTCTTTGGCGATGTGTGCATGGAAGCATGGCGACAAAACCCCGACGACTTTGGCCGCGAAGTGATGAACATTTTGGAAAAACGCCTGGGTCGCGCTCCCTTAGAAGA
The DNA here is from genome assembly GCA_038321765.1 of Elainellales cyanobacterium. Lineage (GTDB taxonomy): Bacteria > Cyanobacteriota > Cyanobacteriia > Elainellales > Elainellaceae > CASBQJ01. The sequence continues at coordinate 1,489 of JBBQFG010000235.1, read as the reverse complement.
AGCGCTCACTGCTGCGGTAAATGTAGACGAGCGATCGCCTGCCTTAGCGGGTACCCCCGTTCTGAAATAGCGCCTGTTAGTTGAGATGAAGGGCGATCGCTTGTAAGGGCGACCGCCCATTTTTGTATCTATCGTCGCGATCGCCGTCGGGTCAAAATGCTCACCACCTCACCGGGGTTAGCACCGGGCTGCAAACTGCTCCAATCAGCGGCACTGGCAAAACTGCGGCGATGCAGATCGTGAATCGTCTCACGTACCCAGCCAGGGCTGCTAATCAGCACAATTCGCAGTTGCTCTTGTTCCGGTACCAACGGCATCACGTAAAGCGGCAAAACTAACGGCTGCGGGAGAATCTCGCCCTCACTACCCGTCAAAAAACTGCGCGCACTTGAAACAAACATCTCAATCATCGGGGGTTCTCCTGCATAGGCGGTAAGAGGGAAACCCCAAAAAGCTAGCCACCCCGCGCATACAAAAGCAGGGTGGCTAGAGAGAAGTGTTAAAATTCTCGATTAGCCGCCAGACTGCTGTGATCAGTTTGGGGGTTAGCCGCTCAATGTTGGGTTCAACAGCATTGGGCGGTGCTAGATTTTTGGAGCGAATTTAAGGTTGCTCGACTACAGAATCGTTCAACAACCTTAATTTGCAAGGATACGGGCATAACCGCCACCCTGTCAATCGTGCTTGAGCCGAATCGCATCTCGCACTTGACCTAACAGCTTTTTGGGACGCGGTTCCATGAGAATGGTCAAGCCATGAAGATAGAGTATGTGACTAATGATACGCATGTGCCTGTCCGTACACATCTGAAGATAGGCGGAAACTTTCCTCCGATCCACCGGATTGGCCTAATATGAAGAAATTTTCCTCTGATCCACTTAAATTGGGGTGATATGCGGAAACTTTCTGTCTAATAACAAGTTAGTCTGCTCAAGCTGTCAGTTAGGGCTGTAACTTGAAGGGCATCTGTTGGAATGCAAAATCCGGTAAGACCGATCCGGTCAAGCTATGACTTGAGCCAGAGGATAAGATACAAAGACTTTTGAATGAAGTTATCCTTGAAAAAGAGTTTTGCCCCCATCACTGTTCAACATGTCGAAACAGATATACGGTTGGAAACGGTTTTGGTGCCCTCGGTCAGGCAGCATAAATCTGGCTGATGGGGGATACCTGCCTGATCCAGATGAAGAACGGGGAAAGGCATATAATCCGGATTTAGTAACTTTTGAGACTATCTCTTACCTACCATGCTTAGCACTCTTGGGTGAACCGGGAATTGGCAAAACTCAGGCTCTAGAGGTGGAGCGAAGTGAAATTGTGGGCAAGATTCAAGAACAAGGTGATCAGGTCAGGGCCATTTCATTCTCAAAGAAGGCTGAGAATGCTAAACTTTCAGGCTAATCCTTCGTTTCTCTAAAGTTTATGCGTCTGCCTCCTCAATCCCCTGCTGTTGTCCCGCAGATTAGCCATAAGCCGTTGAGTGAGCGGA
>JBBQFG010000234.1:0-7995 GCA_038321765.1 Elainellales cyanobacterium | reverse complement strand
TTGTGATTTTAGGTACATAGTGATCCCCCCTAGCCCCCCTTGAAAAAGGGGGAACTGGATTCAAAGTCCCCCTTTTTAAGGGGGATATAGGGGGATCGATACCGTTTTTATACCAGCGACGGGACTTTTAAAACATCCTCTTAGGTAAACTCTGTCCCGACCTCCTAGAGACTCGACTTGTGTCTTTCAAATAAGCAAAGTCTATTCAACCTCATTACAGGTAAGTAGATGGGCGTAATTAAATATAAAACCTTAAAAGTCTGCGCCGTCCGCGCAGCGGGCGGCGCAGACTCTTAGAATCTTGTTTTTATTTAGGTTGAACTACTTAGTTGAGAGTGAGGCATAGCTCCTGCTTTTGCAGATCTAAAAAACTAAGTTGCAAGAGGTCTACTGTAATGATTGAATCCATTAATGATTGGGTAGTCCTAAACTGGTAAGGATTTTCAGATAGGCGAAGCCCGCCTATCTGAAAATCCTTACCTCAATTTCACTACCAATAGGCCTCCTGCGTGAATCGTTTCCCGGCAAAGCCGGGAAACGATTCACCCCCTCAAAAGGCATTCATGCAGGAGGTCTAATGATTGAATCCATTTACTGAGAGGTGTTGTGGTTGCAGGGATAATTACGACTGGGCTGGGTGTTGTAGTGGCGATCGCCGGATTGGCAGCAGTGGCAATCGAGCAGCAGTTTCGTCGCCGACCGGGCAATGCGCTAGCGGTTACACCGGGCGAGTGGAATTTAGAAGCATATGAACCCAGTCGATATCTGTTAGTCGGTGAGGTTGAATTCCGCAATCTGACTGAACGCTTGGAAATCATGGTGCCTCATGTCGAAGCGGAAGCAACTCTGCTGTCAAAAGGCTCCTTGGAGGGCATTACCCACCAGATGCGCGTAATGCCCAAACATGCCGATGCGCCCACCCGACCCGATGGCTATTGGTTTGGCTATATCGTTAAAGTTGGCAAAAGCACCAAAGCAGAACTTACTTTAGAAATTAGGGGTGACGATCTGAGCCAGCTTCAAGCTGTTTGGATCAGAATTCATTACGTTACCTATGGGCCAGAGGGGCGCATTCCCAAACTCCGCCATATTATAGTTCCCCTTAAGTTTCCGGCTCCAGATGAGCATCAGCGCTGGCGACCTACTGCCACTGCCGATGTAATGCCCATCCGCACCCATTTGCTCACTCATTTAGATAATCCTGTCACCGTGGTCAAGCGATACGTACTCCCCCACGCTCAACCCGGCGATGTGGTGACGTTGGGTGAATCGCCCGTGGCGATTATGCAAGACCGATTTATTTACCCGACTGAGATTCGACCTGGCTGGTTGGCTAAGCGATTGTGCTATTACTTTATGCCCACCTCTAGTCTGGCAACGGCCTGTGGTATGCAAACCTTGGTCAATCAGGTGGGAGCGTGGCGCGTAGCTGGGGCATTTTTAGTCGGGGCGATCGCCAAAAAGGTTTTTAAGAAACCCGGCGTGTTCTACCAGCTTGCAGGCGAACAAGCGCGTCTAATCGACGATGTCACAGGCACACTGCCACCCTACGACCAGTTTATTGTGCTAGGCCCTGATCACCCTCAGCGCGTAGTGGATCAAATCAAGCAAGAGACAGGGCTGTCCGCTGCCATCGTAGATGTTAATGATCTGAAAGCTGTAAAAGTCCTAGCCGCCACTCCCGATGTCACGTTAGAGTTTCTGACCCAGGCACTGATCAGTAACCCCGCTGGAAATGCGGATGAACAAACTCCGGTTGTATTGATTCGGCCTACAGAAACCCTGAGAAAATCTGGCATCGTTTAACTCGGTGGTAGCGGTATTGATGTAAGGATTTTCAGATGGACTTCGCCCGCCCATCTGAAAATCCTTACAAGTTTAGGACTACCAACTCGGTTAATTGGGCGTGTAATTGGGGCGTGGATGGCATGAGGGCTGAAACGGGTAAACTGGCTGCCGTAGTGCCAGCGTCGCAAGCGAGACGCTGGCAAGATACCCGCACTCCGTCGGAGAATTTTTGTATGGAAATCACCCGATGGAGTGCCAGAAAATCTCTGCCATCTGCCTGGGGTAGGTAGACATTTCCCAAAAGGCACCCATAGACTAGAAAAGAGTGGTGCTTCTGCCTCACCCTATGAGTCAATTCTTCAGACTCTTTCCGGCTTTCGGTAGTGGTATTGATGTGAGGATTTTTTGATGGGCTTCGCCCGCCCATCAAAAAATCCTTACCAATTTAGGATTACCCGGCTTTCTACAGTACTGGTTTGGAAATTGCTTGCTGAGTTCTACAGCGCTATGCCTCGAAGTCTAATGGATATTCTTTTTAGGACTGTGCAGCGCTCAGAAAGAATCCTGTCTTAAATTGTTCTGCATCAACCCGCAACATCAAATCCCCGACGACGATGTAGCATAAGTGTAGAGTCGTAGCCACACCAATCATGTCTTCTACCCTCCCCGAAACCTCAAATTTGGTGATTCGTCAGTGTCAACGTCGTGACTTAGAAGAGTTAGAGCGATTGATGGCAAACGATCGCGACGTGCATGAGACTCCAGCGGTACAAAGCGATGCCACTAGACGGTTTCAGCACATGCGTCGCTGGTATGGATTGATGAAGGGATTGAGCCTGTTCCCTAATCCACTTCAGCATTTGCTTTCGACGTATGTGGCCGAACAAGAGGGGCAGATCAGAGGTGTAATTCAGGTTTCGCCCTTCAACCAAACTCGAAGTACGTGGCGTGTAGACCAAATCGCCGTTGCACCTCCGACCGGAGACGTGGGGCAATCTTCACCCACTAGCGTCGGTACGCAGCTTCTACGCTACTGCTTACAAACGATTTGGGAAGCTCGCACCTGGTTAATTGAAGTTAATGTTAATGACAATTCGATTATTGGGCTGTGCCGACAAAGCGGTTTCCAACCGCTGGCTCAGATGACATATTGGGCGATCGCCCCCGACCTGCTGCAAACCTTAGCAGAGCGCGAACCGGATCTACCTAACCTCTTACCTGTTGGAAATGTAGATGCAGGGCTGCTCTATCAACTCGACACCGTTTCCATGCCGCCCCACGTCCGGCAGGTGTTTGACCGTCACATTTCAGATTTTAAAACTGGCGTATTCCACACTACTAACGAGGGCATCAACCGCTGGTTTAACCAAACTCAGACCTTTAGTGGTTATGTCTTTGAACCGCAGCGCAAGGCCGCTATTGGTTATTTCAAGCTGCGGTTGTGCAATAGCGGTAGCCACCCTCATGAAGCCCAGCTAACCGTTCATCCTGCCTATACCTGGCTTTATCCCGAGCTTTTTTGCCAAATGGCGAAGGTGGTGCGAGCCTATCCCGAACAATCGCTTCGAGTCATTTCGTCAGACTATCAGCCTGAGCGCGAAGATTACTTGGCGCACGTTGGGGCTGAACAAACCGATCACACGCTGATGCTGTCGCGGTCAGTATGGCACAAGCTCCGGGAGGCCAAGCCCCTTGAAGGGTTACAGCTTCCTGAAGTACTACAGAGCTTACAGCCTGTTCGCAAGCCTATTCCAAGCCGCTTTTCATTGATTGAGTCGATTCGTCAACTACCCCAAGTGCAGACCCAGTCTCCTGGAGATTTGGCTCATCCAGGCAGTGGAGTTTCTAGTTCTACTGAGTCTACTAGTGGCATCTCTAAGCCTGCACCGTCGAATCGATCGTCAGACTCCAACTGCCAGCAGGGCTAAGGAATTGTATCGGTCGTGAAGGTTTCGGCGCTAGGATTAGATCTGGGTAAAAAGCGGATTGGAGTAGCGGGCTGCGATGGCACTGGGCTGATTGCCACGGGTTTGATCACCATTGTGCGGCGTTCTTTTATAGAAGATGTGGCGCTGCTCAGCGATTTAGTAGCTGAACGGCAGGTTCAGGTTTTGGTTGTGGGTATGCCATATACATTTGACGGTGAATTTGGAACTCAAGCAAAACATACTCAGCGCTTAGCTCAGCGTTTTGCGGTAGCGCTCCATTTACCGATGGAGTATATGGATGAACGGCTGACATCGCATCAAGCCGAGCAACTCTTGCTAGCTGAAGGGCGATCGCCCTCTCGTCATCGTGAGCTAATCGATCGCAAAGCGGCAGCTATCATTTTGCAGCGATGGCTTGATCGGCGCAGAGAAACCTTGGCAAATTAAACCAAGTCCAACTTGAAAACCGTAGTTCCTCAAGTGTCCCTGCAAGTCTTGCCAGTCATGGAATACAGACCCTGAGAACACTCAATGGAAAACTCCATGTCCCAACATGGACGGGGTTTAGATGGCTTCATTGGCAGTTAATTCGAAATACCACAGAATACGCGATGTGCAACTTTCCTGAACCCCCTCACCCTTTTCATGTATGCCGAAGGCTCAAAGTCCCTCTCCGCTCTGGGAGAGGGACTTTGAGCCACTCTTGCTCCCCTTCTCCCCGCTTGGGAGAAGGGGTTGGGGGATGAGGGCGGATTGAAAGTTGCACATCAGGTACAGAATCATTCTCAAAATCATTCCCAAAGAGAGGACTATGGCGTTGCAGTGATGCTGTAAAGTTTTCAGTAGAAGGTGTTATCGATCAGTCAAAACTCGCGATTGGGCTAAACGTCAGAACCTACGCGCTCACAACGTTGAAAATGGGTTTCAAAAACGGGGTTGCGATCGCAAATTGTGGTTTTTTAAAGGGTAATGGGATGACAAAAGCAGGGAACGACAAAAACAACTTTGGACTCAACGAAGACGACATGGACGAAATGCCGACCGTAAGCTTAACTGACGAGAATGGGCGATCGCTCCAGTGCTACATCGAGCACTCCCTTCAAGTAGAAGACAAAGACTACCTGTTGCTCTTACCGATGGATGCCCCGATCGAAATCTTTGCGTGGGAAACCGACGAAGACGATGAAGAGGCTGAAACCCTGGTAGACTTGACTGACGAAGAAATTGACGAAGTGTTTGAAACAGCGCGAGCAGTTTTAGCAGAACAAGACCTTGCTCTCAAGCGTACTGCTTTTACGCTAACTGCTGTCGGCGACCTACCTGAAGTAGATGAAGAAGAACTCATCACTGTAGACATTGGTGAAGAAGAGTCGCCGACTGATTCTGAGCAGTTTCAGCGAATTACTTACTTCTATTACAAGGAGCAAGAGTACGATATCTGCACTCCCCTTGATCCACTGATGTTCTTTGCGCGCCTCAATGCCAAGGGTGAACCAGAGCTGCTTTCCCCTGAGGAGTTTCAGGCGGTGCGGCCACAGCTCGAAGAGCAATTGTTTGATGCGCTCGATTAACGACTAACGAATTCAGAACCCTGTCAAAGGCAAGTGCTCTTCGGTTACATGACTCTAATGTGCATCACCGCTGAATAGACCCTTAGACTGTGTTATGAAAGCAACTCAAAGCGTTTTTAGATGGCAGCTTTTGCTAGCGCTTTCACTGATTGCGCTAGGTGGCGGTGCTTGGCAAGGCTGGCGGTGGTGGAAGGCTGCGATCGCCCCTGTTGCCTTAGAGTCACCTACTGCTACCCCTGTCGCTGCCGAGGCCGGTACGACTCAGGTCAATATTCCTCTGGGCAGCACGGCCGCTCAAATTGGAGACACTCTCAAAGCCGCAGGGCTAATTCGCTCAACAGTGGCCTGGGATGCCTGGACGCGCTGGCAAACCCTCCAAAGCCGAGAGGGTGGCTTTCAGGCTGGAACCTATGCTCTCTCCGATACCAGCACCCTACCTCAAATTGCCAATCAAATTTGGGCAGGGGAGGTGGTGTTAGAAAGTTTTACCATCCCTGAAGGGTGGTCACTGAAACAAATGGCCGATTACTTTCAAGAAAGGGGCTTTTTTAGTGCCGACGCATTTCTAGCGGCCAGTCAGAATGTCCCTCGCGATCGCCATCCGTGGCTTCCAGACAACCTCCCTCAGGTTGAAGGTTTTCTTTTCCCCGACACCTACAAACTGGCTGCCAACATTACGCCAGAGGCCGTGATCGATCAAATGCTCAATCGATTTCAACAGGTTGCTCTTCCTCTGTATCAACAGCGCCAGAATCAACAGCGCCAGAATCAGCAGCGCCAGAATCAGCAGAGTCAGAATCAGCAGAGTCAGAATCAGCAAAGTCAGCCCAAATCCCCCTACAGCTTGCTGGAGTGGGTAACGCTAGCCAGCATTGTTGAAAAAGAAGCCGTTGTGCAACTAGAACGCCCCACTATTGCTGGGGTCTTTGCCAAGCGGCTGAGAGAAGGGATACCGTTGGGAGCCGATCCGACTGTGGAATATGCCTTGGGCATTCGGCAGACGGTAGATCGGCCTCTTACCTATGCCCAAGTCAAGGTTGAGTCACCCTACAATACCTACGTCTATCCTGGTTTGCCTCCTACTCCCATTGCGGCACCAGGGCTAGCGAGCCTAGAAGCATCTCTCGTCCCTGTCGATACTCCCTATCTCTTCTTTATGGCTAGATACGACGGTACTCACATCTTCAGTCGCACTCTTGCCGAGCATGAAGGCGCTAAGATTGCTGTAGACAAGGACTTATCGTCAAAAAACCAATCGCCTGGTACAGCCTCCAATTAGAGCGTAATGTAAGCGTAATGTAGGAGGTTGATTTTTAGTTCGCTGCATGCGCGAAAGATCAACCTCCTACAGAATTGTTCAAATAGCCTCTAAGTAGGTGGGCTTAAGTAAATATAAAATCCTAAAACCCTGCGCCGCCCGCCGCGCGGGCGGCGCAGGGTTTTAGGATTTAGTTTTTATTTAGGTTGAACTACTTAAGTGTTCAAATAGCCTCTAAGTGTTCAAACAGCCTCTAAGTCTTCAAACAGCCTCTAAGTCTGAAATAGGCATCATCAACTAGCCCTGGGTCAACTGGGATCACACACAGGTATTACTTTATGTCTTGGGGGAAACTTCTACAGCCGGATTTAGTATTAGGTGGCTGTATTCTGCATCTAACGCCGGAAATATTGCAGCAAAACAACCTCAACGGGTTATTGCTAGATGTGGATGAGACGTTAGTACCCATGAGTGTTAAGCAGGCCTCTGACGAGCTGCATGTTTGGATAGAGAGCTTCAAACCAACCACATCTATTTGGCTAGTCAGTAATAATCTCAGTCGGGCTCGCATTAGTGGCATTGCCAAAGCCTTAGATTTACCTTACTTGTTGGGGGCACGTAAACCGTCTCGCCGCAAACTGCGACAGGCCGCAGCGGCGATGAAAATTCCTATTGAGCAGATTGCCATGGTAGGCGATCGCCTCTTTACCGACGTTCTTGCCGGAAATCGCTTGGGCATGTTTACCATTTTGGTAGAACCCATGGTCGATCCCGCTGAAGCAGCGCGCCGCTATCCCATTCACACGTTAGAAGTTTGGCTATCGCAGGCTCTTGGGGCTACTTTTCCCCCTAAGTCTTAGAAACACTGACGCAGCAACAAAACATTACAATCTGCAACAAACTCGGGTAGTCCTAAATTGGTAAGGATTGTTTGATGGGCGAAGCCCGCCCATCAAACAATCCTTATAGCGGTAGCCATGATCAATAGGACGCCTCCCTGTCATTCCCGCGCAGGCGGGAATCCATCTGCTCGATAGGTGCCAGCGTCATTACCGCCGGCGCGGGAATGACGCTGGCATGGCCGAAGCTTTTTGACGATGGGGATAAATAAAATCAAGATTCTAAAAGTCTGCGGCGCCCGCGCCGGGGGCGGCGCACACTTTTACAATCTTGCTTTTATTTATAGCAATAGTCATAATGCTTCGGCCATGCCTGCGTCATCCCCGCCTGCGCGGGAATGACGCTGGCACCGATCGCGCAGTTGGATTCCCGCCTGCGCGGGAATGACAGGGAGGCGTCCTATTGATCTTGGCTACCGCTATAAGTTGAACTACTTAAGCACGTCCTTAAACACAGCACTTTTCAAGTGCATGAGGTATGGATTTTGAATAGGGAGCCGCGCACCGCGCGGCTCTCTATTCAAAATCTCAAAATCTGGTTTATCCAAGCA
>JBBQFG010000233.1:0-8063 GCA_038321765.1 Elainellales cyanobacterium | reverse complement strand
TCAGGAAAATCAGCTCAGTCTGATTCCTAGCCCCGAACTAGCCCGCTCACTTGCCATCATCAGCGCCTACAGCCGCATCCTAGAAGCTCAGAAAGATGACTTCTACACCCGGCTAGTGAGCTGGGGGGTATCGGCATTGAGATTAGACGGGCGATCGGGTGAGTGGATCAAAGTTCTGATAGCCCGACAACCGACACTACAGCAGCAGTGGCGAGCTGTCCGGCAATTCTTTCCAGAGGATGCAATTCACGCTTTAGCAAAGCATCTAGAGGCTCAGATGCAAGACATTTTAGAGAGGCGATCGTGACCATCACAGGGCAGCGCGCCGCCGGCTATCGGCGTTCTCTGAAGTCTTGGATGGGCTATGTGGCTGAAACTCAACGCGCTGAGGCATGGGATTGCAGCGTCGTGACGGCACTAGGCTATCTGCTAAATGACGAAGGCTATCTGCTCGACTTCCTCATTCGATACCCGGTTAAAGAACGCGATCGCCGTCGATCGGAAGTGGTTTATGTGGTCACGCACTGGTTAGCGGATATCGCAAGCGGAGTTAATGAAGCAACGGCGCGCCATCACCCCTAGAAAAGCCCTAGAGATTTGGCGCGAGTATTGCAAATTTCGACAGGGTCAGGTAGCTGTGAGCACCTTCAAGCGCGATCGCATCATTCAAGAGTTCGATGTGAGTGATCCGTTTTATGCCCCGTGGGTAAAATTTTTGTTCTGGACCGGTTGCCGCCCGGAAGAAGCCGCCGCGCTGCGCTGGGAACACATTGCAACCGACTGCACAGAACTTCTGTTCGTCGAAGCGGCTCCGGTCGATACGCGGGACATACAGGGCACAAAGAACGGCAAAACTACCCGCTTCCCTTGCAACGCCCGGTTACAGCGTCTACTCAGAGAAATCAAACCCTCGACGGCGACCAGGGGCGATCGCATCTTCCAGGGCAAGATAAACCCCACCTTTAACTACCACAACTTCCAGACCCGCAACTGGAAACCACTCGTCGAGCGCCTGGTCATCGAAGGTAAGGTTGCCTTCTACCTCAGTCAATATCACTGCCGGCATACCTGGATTACCGCAGCTCTAGAACACTTAGCCGTCGCTGATGTTGGTTATCTAGCGCGGGTTTCCACCGCCGTGATTTATCAGCACTACGCAGGGCGATCGCGCAATCTTACTATCCCAGAGTTCTAAACATGGCTAGACCCAAAAAATGGAGCGGTGAAACCACCGCGATCCGTGTCCCTGCCCACCTTGTAGAGAAGCTGCTGCAAATCGCTCAAACTCTTGATGCACCTGCGCCGAGTTTTGTACAAAACTATGAAATGCGCTTAATCACAGTGGATGAGAAGCGCTATCTACTGCCCACAGTGGCGGTAACTCCACAGGAAGACAGGATGCTGAATGAAATGGTTGATCGGCTACTGCTGACATGCAAAAAGGATAAGGTCAATCCGCTAGCAGTTTTGGCACAGATGACACCCTATGCTTGCGAGGAGTTCAAATAGTGATTCTCAGGAGAAAAACCTAAATTTTTGACCTGGACTAAAACAGGACTAAATCACTAATTGACTATGGATTGAAAGCCTCATTCTTTCGTTAAGCATCGATGCTAGTTAGAACGAAAGAATGAGGCTTTCAGACTTGACTAGTTGCGGGATGTGCAGCTAGTCAAGGTGTAAAAAGTGGTGTAAAACTGTCACAAAAACTGACACAATGACCTTACTTAAAAAGGGGCATTTCAGCCCCTTTTTTATTCTTTCTGTAATATGTGTCGTCTGAAACGATGCCAGGACGGGGACTTGAACCCCGGACACGAGGATTTTCAGTCCTCTGCTCTACCAACTGAGCTATCCCGGCCAGATGTAAGCGCTCAAAAGTTTACCAGATGCAAGGTTCTCAGAACCAGTAGTCATCTAGTATTGAGTGAATTCAGCGCTTAATTAAGCTAACAGAAATAGAGATCTCTTGGCAAGTAAATTTAGGCTGGCTTATCAATTTACTTGCCAATTTCATAATGAAGCCTAGTTCAGGGAAGAACTGTAGCGGCGAGTTGGCTGAATTGGTATCAATACACAAGGTGAGGGCAGCTAGTAGTCGATAGCGGAAATCTGGATACCATTTCACTGTCAGTCTTCAGCCCTCAGCAATGCCTGACTAATGATGTCTCAACTTACGCCTTAGCCTACTAGTTTCTTAGAAAGGCGATCGCTTCCCTACGCAGATATTTGCCAATAAATGAGCGCTTAATTCCAGAAGCGTGCCGATTAACTACACGCTTCTGGAATCAGAAATATCAAGAATATCTAGATAGGTCGAAGGCGTGTTACTTTGAGCGTAAAGGCTCCTGCCCCTTGCCCACCATAGGGTCTAACTCGAATAATGTAGTTTCCTTCTTGAGAGATGCGAGCAAACAGTAACGAGTTAGTTGTGCCATCGGGGCCATCATCGTTTTCACCGATAGTGGTGCCATCTGGCGCAATTAACGTCACAATTGTGTCAAATTCGTCTGAAAGCAGATCAGTCACAACCTGATCGCCACCCTCTAAGGTAACGATATAGTCGCGAGCAAAGCCACCAAAGCCTGTAGGAATATCTTTATCGGTTAAGGTATCGGTGACTTCATTACTGGCAGGCATGCGAACAGGGTTGTAAAGCGCCGCAGTTTGGGCGCGTGCCGTCAAGGTTCCCATGCCAATTACCAAAGCAGTCATTGGGACGAGCAGAGGAACACTGAATTTCATTAGGACGTTGTTCATAGGGAGTATTAGGTCATCAACGCGATCAGATGTCAGTTATGCTCCATCATTTTGGCCTCCTTTTTCAGAATTGTGCATAAAGAAAAAATGGAAAGCTCTGGCGGGGTTGCCAGGGTGGGGGGTTGAAAACCCGAAGGCGATCGCCCAATAACGTTAAGATGTAAAAATAATTGCTGAGCCAAAAGGACTAGTTAAATTATGGCCGCCAATGTTGAGATTTACACCTGGAGCACTTGCCCCTTCTGCATTCGCGCTAAAGCGCTGCTGGATAAGAAGGGTATAGAGTTTGCCGAATATTGCATTGACGGAGACGAAGCCGCACGGTCAAAAATGGCGGAGCGTTCTCATGGAAGACGTTCCTTGCCTCAAGTTTTTATCAACGACCAGCACATTGGTGGGTGTGATGACCTGCACGCGCTAAATGCCCAAGGGACGTTAGATGCGTTATTGGCAAGTTAGACACGTAAGTAGATGGGCGTAATTAAATATAAAATCTTAAAAGTCTGCGCCGCCCGCGCAGCGGGCGGCGCAGACTTTTAGAATCTTGTTTTTATTTAGGTTGAACTACTTAACTTTAGACTTTAGTTGAGACTCTTTTTTGGGCGATGGAGTAGTCTGACTGCCCCGCCGCCCAAAAAAGAATGGAATCCCCGTCTTGCATGAATACCTTTTGAGAGTTTAAGGCGATTTCTCAGCTTCGTTAATCAGCCGACTTAACCACAGGGTCTAAGGTTCACTATGGAGAAATTCGCGTGAAATTTGCGTTCATTATTGACCCGGTGCAGCGGCTAGATCCGGGGCACGATACGAGTGTAGCGCTGATGGAAGCAGCACAGAATTTAGGCCATGAGGTTTGGGTTACCCAAGCAGGGCACTTGTCGGTTGTTGGCGGAAAGGCGTATGGAACGCTCCAGCCAGTGCGGTTAAAGCCTGTAGAGCTATTGGAAGGGCGCTGGGTAGCGGCAACATCTTGGTATGAACTGGGCGATCGCCAATTCTTGCCCCTAGAAGAGATGCAAGCGGTGTTTATGCGGACTGATCCCCCCGTTAACGTGCCTTACCTCTATGCCACCTACATTCTGGACTATATCAATCCCGCTAAGACGCTCGTAGTGAACTCACCGAGGGGTTTGCGAGCTGCTAACGAGAAAATGTATGCACTTCAGTTCACAGACGCGATTCCCGAAACAATCGTGACGCAAGATAAGCAGGTGATTCGGGAGTTTGTGGAACGCCAAGGGGCGGCAGTTATGAAGCCGTTAGGCGGTAAAGCTGGTGAGGGCATTTTGTTTGCGACACCGGGCGATCGCAACCTCAATTCGCTGATTGAGATTAGTACGCAGCAGTTCACCTACCCGATCATGGTACAAGCCTATTTGCCAGCGGCGAAAGATGGGGATAAACGGGTGATTTTGCTAAATGGCGAACCGATTGGTGCCGTCAACCGGATTCCGACAGGCAGTGATTTTCGCGGCAATATGGCCGTTGGCGGGCGGGTAGCTCAAGTTGAGATTACCGAACGCGATCGCAAAATTTGCCACCAGCTATCTGCCAAACTCCGGCAGGATGGACTGATTTTTGTGGGGATCGATATTATCGGCGGTTATTTAACCGAAGTTAATGTAACTAGCCCCACAGGCATTCGAGAAATTGACCGTCTAGAGGGTGTCAGAGTCGGTCAAACCGTGATGACATGGATTGAAGAAACGTTAAAGGACAAGGTCGCTTAGACTGGGCACAGACTGGATAGCAACGTTTTAAGGACGATTCAAACATCCTCTTAGCCACTCGAATGAGCAGGTAGATGTATCGGAGGCTACAATCTTGCTTCTAGGGTTTTAGTAGCGTCAGAGCAATGCTATGTCTCCAGTATTTCCGCTTTAACCAATCTGCTATAGATCGTTTACCCAGCGATTTTTAATCTTGAAGCCAATTTTAGGGTTTGTAAACCCAAGAGGGGTATCAAACCAAAGGCGGTCGTAATAGAAACCCGCCCGCAAGGGGCTGCCATCACCGATAGCATTTTAACCGATAGCTTTTTAGAGTGAGATATTGCTGCCCCATAGCTGCCCCATATTTGTTGCAAGTCATTTCAAGGAGAGATTTGGATGAATCCATTGCACTATCCACCGCGTCACGGGTCAGGTATGAAGCGCCGTCGATTTATTCAATATGGTGCGATCGCCATTGGGACAGGTATCGCGAGCGCTTGCGCTGCCACTCCACCTACCGCCGAGGCTCCCGCTGCTAGCCCATCAGCCAGTGTAGCGGCCAGTCCCGCAGCCTCCGGTGAGTTGATTAAAGTGACCTATGGCACCAACTGGTTTGCTCAAGCCGAGCACGGTGGCTTTTATCAAGCTATTGCTGCGGGCATCTATAAAGACTATGGCCTAGACGTGTCGATTCAGATGGGGGGGCCTCAAGTTAATGGAACACAGCTCCTCATGGGTGGAGCAATCGATTTTTTTATGGGCTATGCCTCTGATGCAATCAAAGCGGTGCAGGAGGGCATTCCCAAAATCACCGTCGCCGCTCTGTTTCAAAAAGACCCTCAAATCCTAATTGCTCATCCGGGCACAGCCAAAACCTTAGAAGAGCTAAAAGGTAGACCGATCTTTATCTCGTCGGCAGCCAACGTTACCTACTGGCCCTTCCTCAAGGCAAAATTTGGCTTTGAAGACAGCCAAAAACGACCCTATAACTTTAACCCGGGGCCTTTTCTAGCTGATAAAACGGCAGCTCAGCAAGGGTATCTCAGTTCTGAACCGCTGTCGATTAAAAAAGAAGGTGGCATTGACCCAGTTGTGTTTTTGTTGGCAGACTATGGCTATAGCCCTTATTCCACAACTATTGAATGCAAGCGCGAGCTGGTTGAGCAAAACCCTGACTTGGTGCAAAAATTTGTTGATGCCTCAATCAAAGGTTGGTACAGCTACCTCTACGGCGATCCCACTGCGGCCAACGAGCTGATTAAGCAAGACAACCCAGAAATGAACGATGAGCAGATTGCCTATGGCATCGAAAAGATGAAAGAGTACGGCATTGTAGACTCAGGAGACACGACAGAAAACGGTATTGGTGCTATGACCGATGAGCGCTGGAAGGGCTTCTTTGATACGCTGTCGGCAGACGGTGTCTTTAAGTCCGATATCGATTACACCCAAGCGTACACCCTGCAATTTGTTAATAAAGGACCTGATGCCTATAAGGTGTAGTCGTTGCCCTAATGACTCTAGCGATCGCCCAAGATACCAAGCCAGAATGGTGATGTAGAACTTGTACTCAATTTAGGTTCTGGTTCTACGTCACTGTTTGTGCACAGCGCGCTTTTCTGGCCAGCAACTGGCTTTTCGCTGCCTCTTTACGGAAACTTTAAGCATGAATTCGAGTTCTGCATTTACACTCAGCGACGTTAGCAAGGTTTATGCCAACGGCACAGTAGCGCTGAAAAACTTAGAGCTAACCGTAAACGAAGGGCAGTTTGTCAGCTTATTGGGGCCGTCGGGCTGCGGTAAGAGCACGGTGCTGCGAATGGTAGCCGGACTGGGCAAAATGAGTTTTGGCACGATCTACTGGGGCAGCAGTTCGCAACGGCACCTGGCCTATGTATTTCAGGAGGCAGCGCTGATGCCGTGGGCGACAGTGCAAGAAAATGTGCGACTGCCGCTAAAGCTGTCCGGTCTGTCGAATGCGACTGCGAATGCGGCAGTGGCTGAGGCGATCGCCCTTGTTGATCTCAAGGGGTTTGAGCGTTCCTACCCGCGTGAGCTATCGGGCGGCATGAAAATGCGCGTCTCGATTGCGCGGGCGCTGGTAACTAAGCCAGAGGTGCTGTTAATGGACGAGCCGTTCGGCGCGCTAGATGAGATGACCCGCAGTCGCCTCAACAGCGATCTGCTTCACCTGTGGCATCAAAAACAGTGGACGGTGGTTTTTGTAACCCACAATATTTACGAAGCAGTTTTCTTGTCAAATCGGGTTGTGGTGATGGCGGCACGTCCTGGTCGAGTCATTGCCGATGTGGCGATCGCCGCCCCCTACCCCCGCACCGAAGACTTTCGCACTACGCCGCTCTTTAACGACTACTGCCGTGAAATTTCTCGCTGTCTGTCTAGCGCATCGGGTCAGGCTCCACAACGAGCCGATGCGGATAGGGCGAGTGGTGCAGTTTAAAGGGTTTATCGTCAATGCGCCCACCTATCTACTGCTTATGACTGCTTATGACAAATCTGTTTAGGGAAATTGCTAATACATCTGCTCCCGATCGCCCCCTCACCTCTGTTAGTACGCGACGGCAGGTCTGGTTACGAGCACTGCTCTCGCCCGATGTGTTGGCTCCTGTGGCCGTTGGGCTGTTGCTGCTACTGGTTTGGGAGATAGGGGTGCGAATAACGCAGATGCCGCCCTATTTGCTTCCAGGGCCTTTGCTGGTTCTACAGACCCTGATTAGTGAGTGGGGAACGCTGTTTCCCTCCATGCTAATCACGCTCAGAATTACGTTGGTAGCGTTTGTCGCCGCTGTGCTTTCAGGTTTACTAATTTCAATTTTGTTTACCCAAAGTAAGTGGATTGAACGCAGTTTCTTTCCCTACGCGGTAATTCTGCAAACTACACCTATTGTGGCGATCGCCCCCCTAATTATTCTTTGGGTACGGCAAGCCGTCCCTGGCGAAAGTTCTACGTTTGTATCGTTGGTGATTTGCGCGTGGCTAGTGGCATTCTTCCCAATCCTTGCCAACACTACGCTGGGGTTAAATAGCGCCGATCATAATCTAGTCAATCTGTTTCAACTCTATCGCGCATCTCGCTGGCAAACCCTACGCTATCTGAGGCTACCCAGCGCTATGCCTTACTTCCTCGGCGGCTTAAGAATTAGTGGTGGTTTGGCACTCATTGGAGCCGTCGTCGCAGAATTTGTTGCGGGTACAGGTGGTACCAGTTCTGGTATTGCCTACCAAATCCTGATGTCTAGCTTTAACCTCCAAATTCCCCGCATGTTTGCAGCGCTGCTGATGACCACAGCCTTAGGTGTAGCCATCTTTATAGCACTGACATTATTTTCAGACTTAATGCTACGAAATTGGCATGAAAGCGCCGTCAAACGGGAGAATTAGATCTCCTATGTCGCTTCTCTCAGCTTTCATTAACGGTAGTGGTATTGATGTATAGCAGCCGCCAGTTAGGTTAGGACGCCAAACGGAGAACATGCTCCATGGCTTCTCGTAACGTATCAAAGTTGTCTAGCTGCTTTCGGATCCGACTTTTCAGCCAAGACCAGCAGCGTTCAATCTTGTTAAAGTCTG
>JBBQFG010000232.1:0-8123 GCA_038321765.1 Elainellales cyanobacterium | reverse complement strand
TGGCCAACAAAGACTTGTAAAAGTCGAGCTGCTGTCGGGCAAGGACGCGGTTAGTGTAGTGGGCGATCGCCCGTTCATATCCCCGCTGGGCTAGTTCGGCGGCATAGTTGGGATGTTGGAGGAGCGATCGCAGTCGGTCTTGCAGGGCGTTGGCATTACCTTCAGGAAAAATTAGACCTGCGTTGCCAATCACGTTAGGAATTTCGCCGGAATCGGAACCAATCACAGGCACCCGGCACGCCATCGCTTCGATTAGCACATGTCCAAATTGCTCTTTCCAGCCCTTAGCGGTGAGGGTTTGAAACTGGTTCGTCGTCTGCGACGGCAGTACCAGAGCGTCCATCACGTTTAGGTAGCGGGGCACGTCAGCGTGGGGCACGCTCTCTACCCAAACCAGTCGGTCTGCAATACCTGCGTTGGTGGCGTACTGAATCAGACGCGCTTTTAACTCGCCTCGCCCCACCAGCAGCCAGCGCCAAGCGTAGTCGTCTAAACCTGCTAGGGCCTTGCCTAATGTGAGTAAGCCCTTTTCTTCAACAAAACGCCCCACATACCCCACCACAAACTCGCCAGGTTGAATGCCCAACTCTGCTCTCAACTGTGGCTGTGGCTGCGGATAAAATCGGTGCTCGTCCACACCCAATTGGGGAAGTACCTGAAGTGCACCTCGATAGCCTCGCTGATGCAGAACGGTTGCAGCATCCTGGTTCCCGGCGATCGCCCCGTCTGTGTGGCGCAGGTTATAAGACTCTAACTGAGCTACCGGAAACTTTAGCGCGTAGGGCAAATTCCACCAGGTAAAGAATAGGTTTTTGGCTCCTAGCTTTAGCATCCGATTCAGCGTAATCAACTCCGCATAGGCCAGCGCCTTTGCCCCCTGCTCGACCTGAATAATGTGGGGACGAAACTGCCGCAATAGGGAAATCACATCTGCCCCAAAGCACAGCAGCCCTTGATGGGTTTGGCTGAAATTGGAGCAGGGCACAATCCGAAAATTCCCTGCCTCAGAGGGTTGTGAGAGTACCGTTTGAGTCTGCACACCCCCCGGTTGCCAGCACCGAGGCACTACAACCGTGACTTCAATATCGGGTGACAGGCTGGCGATCGCCCTCAGCTTTTCGCAGTTCAGATCAACGGTGTAGGTGTGGCTGGCGACCAGGATACGCATGGAAGAAGTTGGGAAAAGACAACAGACAAGTCACCCAGGAGGTCTATCAGACAGTCTATTGAATAACGGATCTTGATGGCTGTAGCGCTGCCCATCATTCCACAGGGCGCGGAATTGACTGTATAAAGCGCTGAGACTGCCAAGGACGTAAAAACTACCGCGTGTTAAGACTTTGACAGGAGAGCCGCTTTTGTAGCAAGGCGGATGACCCAATACGTGACAGTCGAACAATTTGGTGAAAAATCGCAGGGCTTGGGGTGGGGTAAGGTTTTTGAACCCCATCAGAAAATGATTGTGGTAAAAGGTGATTTGGTACTGGAGCGATCGCGTGCTGAGGTCGTGACAGCCGCCTGTCTCTTCGCCCAAATGCACCAGATTTGCTTCCGGGTCGTACCAAATTATCTGCCCTGTTTGGCGCAGGCGCAGGCAAAAGTCAGACTCTTCCCGCACGGCACTGCCCCTGAAGCGCTCATCAAACCAGTGCTGCTCAAATAGCGATCGCCGAAACGACATATTGCACCCGCGCGCCGTCAACACCTGCTGCGGCTTTACCGTATGCACCAAATCCAGGTGATACCAGGCAATGCTAGGGTTCATTGCTGCTGGCGGTAAGTCCTCGATCCTCAAGCTGGGATCATCCTCCAGCTTCATGCGGTCAAATACCCGCCCCGCCACCGCTGCAATCTCTGGACGCTCATAATGCCGCCCATGCGCGGCCAAAAAACCGGGCGGCAGCACGACATCATCATCCACAAATACAATAATGTCTCCACGCGATCGCCTGACTCCATAATTTCGCGCCCCCGGTAAACTGGCCCATTCCACTGCAAATAGCCGAATTTTTTGGGCGATCGCCAGTTCCTGCAAATATGCCTCCGTTTCCGGCTCATGCCTCACGGTTTGATCCACCACAATCACCTCAAACACAGGATAATCCTGCTGCAACGCACTCTCCAGCGTTTGCCGCAGCACTGCCTCACGGTTGTAAGTAGGAATGATAAGGGAAATCAAGGGGAAAGAATGAAGGATGAATAGATAGTAGGGGCAGGTTCTGGCGATCGCTGCCATGACCCAATCAGCATCTGATTAAACCTGCCCTGCCGGACACAATTAGGGGCAGGTTCTGGCGATCGCTGCCACGACCCAATCAGCATCTAATTAAACCTGCCCTGCCGGACACAATTAGGGGCAGGTTCTGGCGATCGCTGCCATGACCCAATCAGCATCTAATTAAACCTGCCCTGCCGGACTTCACCCCTACCCAAAACCTGCTCGGTGCAGACGGCGACGCGGATTTTGAGGCTGTCCTTTTTCACTAGACTCTAATCGTTCTACGCGGGCGATTTCGGGAATTTTGAGAATTACGCCAGCAAAGAACCAGTAGTAGACGGCCACCGGATCGACGTCGAGCGGGTAGTAGTAAGTGTTGTAGCTAATAAAGAGGACAAAAACCCAGAGGGCTGCACCATAGCTGCGAAGGTTGCGATCGCGCACCGACCGATAGGCTTTAAACGTGAGATAGGTCAACATAGTCACCAACACCAAAAACGCCAGCGTTCCCAGCAGCCCCACTTCATAGAACAGTTTTGGATAATAGGCCTCAACTAGAACAGTCTCTCCCATGTTGCGGGCGGCATTGGTAGCTCGACCTAAGCCGTTGCCTAAAAATCCATCCTGATCTCGCATTGCCCACTCAAATTGTTCGGCAATAAACATATGGGGAGGTGAGGCTAGCCAGCGACTCTGCAAGCTCTCAAAGCGCTGCTGTAAGATATCGGGGTTTTTGAGGGCAGCCACGCCCAGCAACAGCCCCAAAATCACAGCACCAGGGATAAAGCGTTTGAAGTTAACGACTTGTCCGGTCAACAGCATGAGGATGACAAACACAATCGGAACTAGCAACAAGGCAATCCGTTGACCCGATAACACCGCCATCACAAAGACGGAAGCCAGGGAAACTAGGCCAGCCGTCCGCCAGCGGATCTTGGGATCGCTAAAGGCTGTAGCAAAGGCTAAAAAACTCGATGAAATCAAGAACCAACCCCACTGCCAGGGCGCAACAAACGTACCAGGTAGGCGAATTTGCCCTAGCTCTGGAGTGTAAAGGACGGCACCCCCCACAAAGCAGCGGGCAGTTAGTGAGGCTTTGAACAGGGCGGCACCTTCGGCATAGCGAGTGCCAGCGCAGCGACCCGTTTTAAGCAGCAAAAACTGGATGAATGCAAGTCCGCAGCACACCAGAATGATGACGACCGTTAATCGCATCAGATGCAGTAAGTCGGTGCGATCGCGCAGTAAATAGTAAGCACACACCACCAGCGGCACATAGCCCAGCAGCACCTTCAGCCCCAAAATACCAACCAAAATGGGAGAATCACCTGGCTCGGCTGAGAACTGCTGACCGCCATTGACCACCAGTAGGGTTGCCAAACACAGCACCAGCAAAATGCCAACAGGTGCCACCAACTGTTTGGGAACGAATATTGGCAGTTGCTCGCGGCGGCAGTATTGAATCACGCCAAATACAGCCGGGATATAAAATCCGTCCTTTGCCAATTGCAACAGGGGGCTATTGCCCAGTAGGTAGGTGACACTACCACTAAAGGGCATGTAGATCAGAAAAGCCCAAAGCGCCTGCCGAGGATATTTGAATGAAAGAGTGGTGCAAAGTACTCCCACGCTTGCCCCAACTCCGACTTTTGGACTAAAAGCTAGCCCCAACACAAACCCTACGACGGTTGAAAACAGAACGGCAAAAATAGTGAACGTCAGCAGCTCTTTGCGGAGTCGCTCTGTTTTACGCCGCTGAGCTAGGCGCTGCTTTAGCGGAAGCGCAGGGGTGGCCGCGATCGCCAATTCTGGGGAGTTAAGCTTACGCCGAGTTTTTAACACAACGGTTTAGAAATTAACTTGGTTAGTAATCCGTCCTCAATAAAACCCAAACTATCAACCGCTCAAAAGCCTGGTTGGATAAAGATACCCATGCCGTTATGCACCCGTGCAGCCGTGCGAGATGAACGATTTAGCAGTTGACCACCCAAGTAAAGTGATGTCGAGCTACCCCCATCAACGTTAAGCGCGTCAACGGCTCCTAGTTGCTGCATCACCTGAGCGGCCTCACCCAGTGTTGGCCCCGCCCCTCCGACTCGATTATGAACGGTTACTAGCATAAGCGTCCCTTCTGCCCGTTTACCGATCGCACTGCGAGGAGCAGCCTCTCGAATAAACGCATCAGAAAACCCTTCTGCCGCAGCATTTAGGACAATTTGGCGATTTTGTAGGAGCAGCGGCCCTGCCCCCAAAATGTTGGGGTAGCGGTTGAACTCATCGGGGGTGGCTGCCTGTTGATATTGAACGCTGCTGCTAACTGGCAGTGCAGGTGCCACTGCTGCCGTGCCTCTAGCGACCAGCAGATAACCATTAGATGGAATCGCAAAACTGCCCTGCCCTTGCGTAGCAGCGGTCTGCTGCCGCATCACTTGATTGTTCTGAACAGTAATAATGGTTTCGTTATCTAAGACTGGAGTATAGGTGGCTCCCCAATCGATAGTGTAAAGGCTAACCCCTGCCCCTACATAGCCGCTATTCAGCGCAAATATTGGAAACTGCTGACCGCTGCTGCTCGTCACTCTGCCTTGAAGACCTAGCCGACCCATGAGAACCTCTCCGGCAGAATCCCAGGCGATCGCCCCACGATTCAGAATAGGGCCAGAAATCCAGCGGTTGTCGCGTCGGATCGCTCCCAAAGGAAGCTGATTATTGCGATTAAAAAAGCCTGCATTAATTGCCGCCACAGCTTGAGCCCGCTGCGCCATGGTGATCAGCGGCGATGTTCCCACTGCGGTAGCAGCATTGGTCTGAATCGGTTTAATCTCCAAGCCGCGCTGACGGGGATCAACCTCCAACATCACTACCGGAAATCGAGCCGCTCCCACAGAGACGTATCGCTGCCGCCACCGAATACCGGGTGCCCAAACAATATCGCGTTCAATCATTGAGTCAGAGCGTACATCAATTACCAGGCGATTAGGGCTGGGCAGGGTGGACACGCGAGGGCGTAACCGTTGAGCTAGCGCCACGCGAAGGATCGTTTGGCCGCCGCTCGCTTCCACGCTGATATTGGAAATCACATTACCTGGAAGGCTCGCAAAGCTTTGTACCACAGCCGGATCAATGCTGCCATCGACCGTAATGCTAAAGGCCTGAGCATCTTCTGTAAGCTGCCAGGGGGCAGGCTGGTCTAAGTCTATGACGACGCGATCGCCCCAACTTTGCCGCCCTTGCCGCACGGCCAATACCCGCGCCGACGGGGTAGCGACTTGCAGCACCCCGCCATCCATTTGCAGTCTCCAGCCCAGCGATCGCGCCAGATCAGTGACATCTAAATAGCGAGACTGATTAGTGAGCCACGTACCCAACACCAGCGGTTGCAGGGCGGGTTCCGAGAACCACTGCACGGGCTGCTGCCGCAGATCTTGATTGCTCAGCAGGGTTACCCCTAGTATCTGCATCAAATCTGCATCTTCAATGCCAAGCCGCTGCTGCCGAACGCTCCAGGCCGCAGGCAACAAGCGGCCATTCAGCATGATCTGATTTCCCTGCTGAGCTAGTACGGGCACTGGTGGCACTTGAGCCAACGTCGGTACCCAGGAGGCAGTCGTAGAGACAATGCCAGCCGCTCTAGTTTGTTCTGATTGGGCACGGCTACCGCTTAGCAACAGCAAGTACACTCCCGTAGCCACTAGAGACACCACAAATGCTGGGTTTAGACCCATGATTATTTTTCGAATTGTCACTTTGCAATGACCTGGTTTGGATGAGTTGGATTGACGATTAAAGTTGACCACGTTTGATAATTCATCCCACCATGAGGTCACATCAAGCTTGCCAAAGAATCCCACTCTAAAAGATCACACCCAATTCATGCACACATTCTCAACCTTTCGCAATGCGAGGGTCTCATTTGCACTGTAACGATCACAAATGTTTGCATGGATTAGCAGAGAGCAGTAGATACCGTAGTCAAGCTTGCTCGTCATTTAAATTCTTAGTCATAAGATAAAAATGGCGATCGCGAAATCCGGCTTGCCGATAAAATCTCTGAGCCTTGAGATTCTGATGTTCAACCTCTAGATGCAACGCCTGTACGTCTAGCGCTCGATACCGATCTTCCAAAAACCGCAGCGCCTGAGTGCCGATCCCTTGCCCTCTATATTCTGTTCAAACAAAAACCTCATCGACGAAAGCGTCGCGTCCCAAAAATTTCAAACTGTAGCCTAGCGTCAGAACCGCATAGCCGATTGGCTCTTGTTCAAGACAAATCAACCAAATCTGCCCGAGAGCACCGTCTTGCAATAACCACTCTAGGGAAAGACGGGCTGATTTTTGCTCAAATTCGCCATGATCTTGCTCATACAGCTCCCGCATAAAGGTAAGCAGTAGATCAACATCACAAAATTGAGCCGACTGAAACTCAAGAGCCATCAATATAGCCTCCCACCTCTAAAAGTTACTTTACTTTAAAGGTTTAATTTTCGAGCGTAACACCCATGACAAATCAAGCGAAATCAAAGCTTTAACGATCGGTGCAGATGTGATCAAAATCACTTTCCTGGCAAGCTCGTAACACAGGGCAATCTCTGGAGTACTAACCCTTTAGTTTGAAGTCATTCATGACAACGTACCTTAATCTCTTTAATCCACTTTTTCCAGGAGACAAGCCCCAATGTATCTTCCTTCTCAGCAATCTAGTGAAGAATTTGAGCCAAATTCTAGCTCTCAACCCAAAATTGTTGCTGGCAAATATCGCGGCGCATCGGTTGTGTTTAATGTTTCGAAAGAAACCAGGATTCCCGATTCAGGATTGGCATTAAAATATCGCGGCATTTCCTATCTAAAATCTTGCTATTTTGATTAAAAAGTACCATCCTACCAATTACTTCAAAGAGTTGATTTTTCGGACATACTATACACAAAAATCAACTCTTTATCATATTTTCAATTCATCTTTAAGAGGATGTTTGAAAAGTGGTCTGCTGTGATTTTAGGCACCTGTTGATCCCCCTAGCCCCCTACCCTTCGGGAAGCCGCTTTGCGTCTATAAAAAGGGGGAACTGGACTCAAATTCCCCCTTTTTTCTAGCGCAGCGGCGCGCCAGCGCGGGGATTTAGGGGGATCTAAAACGTTTTGCTACTAACAATCAGACTTTTAAAACACCCTCTAAGATACAGGGCTAATGATTACGCGGTATGCTCTTACCACGCTATTGATTGCCCCATACCCATCGTCCAGAAAAAGACATGAAGTTCGGTCCCGGTGCTCTGGCAACATTTCTGTATTATTTCTCCAGCACGGCTGTTGTGTTTACGTTGGTTTCAATGCGATCGCTAGACATTGGCTTATCGAGCGGCCTGCCGCAGCAGTTTGGTCTGCTGGGTGGCCTAGTCGGCGGGCTGATCGGGATGTACTTCAACCGAACGGTCACGCTGTCTGTTCCGGTTAAAAGTGAAAAGGCGTTCTTTAAAAATCTGGACAGTGCGTTGTCCAAAATGGGATACGAGCAGTCAGCCCAAGACGATACTGTGCGAACCTACGAGCGCACGGGGCTGAGCAAGTTTTTGTCGGGAAGGTTCTACGTACAGGTCGAAAACGATGAAGCGGCGATCGCCAGCCGTTCCGTTCAAATTAAGGCACTGAAAAAATTGCTATAAAAAATTGCTGTATAGGTGTCGCCACAAAGGTTAGGACACCGGGATCAAAGGGGGTGTGGGGGCTTTGCCCCTGCACCCCTTCCTAACCAATCCGTCTATGGCTATATATAGAACCCATTTGACATCTAATTAGAATTGAGATTTAGGGCGATTTTTGGGCAGTAGGGGCGAAGCATTTGCACTCGAATTGACGCTGCGTTGCCAGAATATTGATGCAAATGCTTCGCCCCTACAGAATATTCGCG
>JBBQFG010000231.1:0-8137 GCA_038321765.1 Elainellales cyanobacterium | reverse complement strand
GATTGTCATACAGGGCTTGGCGAAATTGCTGAAGTTGTTTGAAAATCATGAGGTCAATGTGATGAATACTTCATTGACCTTACGGCAGTCGGTGTCTCTCATTAACTGCCTTTCTCTTCAAAGTTAGTCCAAACTAAAGTTACTAAGGATCTTACAAAACAGTCGTTATAAGCTCTCAAGTCTAACGATCGTATTCAGCGGCGGCTCGCAACTTTCGCATCTCACCAACACCTGCCATTCCGTCCGCTGCAATACGGTTGTTGTGCTGCGACAGATCCTCTGTGTCACCTTTGATGCCGGATAAGCTACTCAGCATGAATGGGTAGACGAATGCAGAACTGGGTACCTTGCCCTAAATCAGACTGCACGTCCAGATTGCCACCATGTTTCTCAACTACAATTTGATGGGCGATCGTCAACCCTAATCCTGTGCCTTTACCTACTCCTTTCGTGGTAAATAAGTAATCAAAAATCTTGTCCGCTACACCCTCTGCCATGCCCTTGCCATTGTCTTGAATAGAAATCTGAACATGGTTCTCAACCATCGCTGTGCGAATCGTAATTTGCTGAGGGTTAGCTTCCAGTGCAGAATAGGATTGATGTTGGGCCATTTCATCAAACATATCGATCGCATTCGCCAGAATGTTCATAAATACCTGGTTTAACTGTCCAGGGAAGCATTCAATTTCGGGTAAATCACCATAGTGTTGGATAATTTCAATCGCTGGCCGATGCTGACTCGCTTGGAGCCGATATTTGAGAATCAGCAGAGTACTATCAATGCCTTCGTGCAAGTTGGCGTTGATTTTGTATTCTGTATCGGCGCGGGAAAAAGTACGCAGGCTGATGCTAATGGAGGTGATGCGATCGGTTGCACCTTGCATTGAGTTCAACAACTTGGCCAGATCTTCACTCAGGAATTCCAAATCAATGTTTGCTGCATTCTCTTGCACAGGGTCAGCAGGATGGGGATAATACTGCTGATAGAGAGCAACATGTCCGAGGAGGTCTTGCACATAATCTTTGGCATTGTTGATACTTCCCTTGAGAAACCCGATCGGATTGTTGATTTCGTGGGCAATGCCAGCAACGAGATTCCCCAGCGAGGCCATTTTTTCACTTTGCACAATTTGCATTTGGGCATGTTGTAGCTCGCTCATCGCGTGTTCCAGACTGCGATTTTTTTCCTGCATTGAGAGTTCCATCTGCTTGCGTTCTGTCACATCTCGAATCACAGACAACGCACAATGCTTCCCGTTGTACCAGAAAGGAACTGCTTTGATTTCAATGTTAAAAGGAGTTCCATCTTGTGTTTTACAAATGGCTTCGCAGGTGAATTCTTGTTTGGTTTTCACGGTCGCCAGGAAGGAAGCGAACTTGGCATGACGATTCGGTGGAATGAAGTCTAAGGGATTCAGTTGCAAGATCTCGTCGTAGGAATAGCCATGCATTTGACAATAGGCAGGATTGGCATCCATCAGCCTGCCCGTTTCTAGATCGGTAATCAAAAGCCCATCACTGGCAGCTTCAAAAATGCCACGAGATTGCGCTTCCTTATGTTGGAGGTCTTGCAATGCTTGGCTGACCTGGTGATAGAGGCGGGCATTTTCTAGGGAAATGGCGGCTTGGGCACAGAGGAAGTTTAACAGTTCTACCCGATCGCTGGTAAAGGCTCCAGCGGTGACTTGGTTCTCCAAATATAAAATAGCAACCAGCTTACCTTGATGCAGAATAGGGGTACATAACATACTCTTAGGTTGTCGTTGGACGATATACGCATCCGTTGCCAGGGTGGGATGGACAGCAGCATCCACAATCACAACAGGTTGTAAACTGCGTTTAACGATGTTAACTAAGGTATGGGAAATCTCTGAGTTGTTGGATAAGGCGATGGATTGTACCTGCGTTGGTTGATCGAGGGTGGCGATCGCTTCCACAAACCACTGCTGTTCCCGCAGCATCAGCAATGCGCCCTTGTCTGCCCCAGCA
Source organism: Elainellales cyanobacterium (assembly GCA_038321765.1). GTDB lineage: Bacteria > Cyanobacteriota > Cyanobacteriia > Elainellales > Elainellaceae > CASBQJ01. The sequence goes on along the minus strand of JBBQFG010000231.1, from coordinate 6,148 downwards.
TTTTCTAGAACTGTATGCAGCAATGTTGCCAAGAGCTTATCCAGTTGAATTTCACTGGAAAGAGTTTGCGATGCTTTCAGGATGGTTGCCAGGTCAAGGGTTGTAGAAATGCCACTGCTGGAGGTAACAGCGGACTGAGTTCCGGTCGTCTGCAATGCCGTTAGAAAGCCTTGGGCAGACACCGCTGCTGTTTCCGACAAAGACGGGCGCTGCTGTTGCAATAGCGGCGCGAGTAGTTTGGGATAGCGATACTCCAGGTCTTGGACTTTGGTTTTTGCGCCCCAGTGAGCATAGCCGTAGTAGGCATGGATCAGATAATCTTGGGCGATTTGTTCCTTGCCCCAATCCAGGTAGAATTTAGCAGCGAGTTCGTTGGCTAACGCTTCTTCCTGAATATAATCGTTGGCTTTGGCTCCGGCGATCGCCCGATCGTAGAGGTCGATCGCCTCAGCCTTATTGCCCAAAACGCGATGCCTCTCTGCTTCCACCAGGTCATATTTGTGTTGAAAGTTCATGGGTGCATGGTAAGCGCGATGGTGCAGCTTTGCCTGGTTTACGGAGACGCGATCGAACAACCCAATTTTGTCGGCGGCTTCAGCGTAGGCAGCCAGGACAATCAGCGAATCATAGAAGTAGAAAATAGGCACCGTCATCATACTCATGCCAACAGCCAGGGTTTGCCTAGCCTCAACTGCCTCTTGCATCGCTGCAACGGGTTCATTGAGGAGATAGGATGTCATGAGTCGATAAATCCAATGGACATGCAACCCATTCAAATCATTGGCAACGGTCAATGTGGTGTGGAGTTGCTCGGTTTGAACAGCTAACTCTGCCTTGCTTTGGTTCCCCAATAATCTGTGGATTGCAGATAGAGAAACACAACTATAGTTTGCAGTCGCAGTGAGGTTAAGCTTCAGCAGGTTGGCAATATAGGTTTCCGTTTCTGTGGCTAGAGTGGTGAGGTGTTGGCCAACCAGATACGCACAGTGACCAAGCTCCGACATGCAATAGCCGAAAAATTCCAACTCCCCAACCTCTAGCCCGACTTGGAACGCTTTTGTAAACAGGGGTAGACTTTCGCGGAAGTGAGATTTGCAATGAACAATAAAGAGACCCAATGTAAAGTCAACTTTGGACTGGATCGATCGGGCATCGAATTTTGCCACCAGTTGCAACCCTAGCTGTCCAAACTCATCCGCTGCATCCAAGTCTTCTGAAATGCTGCTCAATAAGATGGCATAGTTGCTATAGCCAAGGGCAGACAGGGCAATGTTTCCGGCTTGAATCGATAGCTTAACTTGAGTGAGAACCACGAAGGGAAACAGCAAGGGGGCAGAAATGTAAGCCACTGCAAGAATACTGGACAGGAGTTGCATGGCTGCTAGGGGGACTGGCGCTGTCATCACTGGCAAATCGAGCAAATCGGCGGCAGTTCTGCCATTGAGTAATGCCGCAACGTCTTGCAGGACTGGGGCCACGGCTGCGATCGTCGGTTGCTCTGGGAGATGAACGTTAAATTGCTTTAGGGCATTACTAGCGATGGCGATCGCGTCTTGAAACCGACTTTGAGAGGCATAGGCTTGAATCTGAATTTTATAGACTCTTACACAATCGAGCGGATTCAGGTTCTGAGCTAAAATCTTGCTGACCCACTGCTCCATTTGCGCCACATCACCACAGAGATAGGCCGCTTCTGCCGCGCCTTCATGCAATACCAGGGTCAAGTTTGGGTGGGTTTGCCAACCCTGGTCAGATAGCAAAGTGAGACCTGTATGGAAGTACTTGAGGGTTAGTTCATAGGCAGTAGAAACTTTAGCTTTGCGTCCAGCGATTAAATTGAGTTGGGCGAGGTTGGTTTTTTCCGCTGGGTCAGTGACGAGAGCAACCGCGCTGTTCCAGTGGTTCACAATTTCAAACACGTTGGCTTCCAGTTCAGCCTCTGAGGTATTTTGTCGCAGTAAGTGGGCGATCAGCAGATGAGTTGCCTGTCTTTGGTCTTCTGGAATCAGGAAATAAGCCGCTTGTTGAACCCGATCGTGCAAGAAGCGATAGGTTGGGTTGATGGTATCTTCTACATGCGTCTGTTCCGCTCCTTGAAAGAACTTATAGACCTGACTGGTCGGTAGAATCAAACCTTCTTGCAAGGCTTTCCACAATGCTGTGGCTGCATCGGTGGGGGATTGTTCTGAAACGATCGCTAAGGTTGCCAAATCAAACGAGTTGCCAATGCACGCGGCTAGTTTGAACACCTGTTGTGTTGCCGCTGGCAATTTCTGCAATTGCACCGCCATAAACTCCACAACATCATCGGTGAGGGACAGGGTTTTCACCTGGGTAATATCGCAGGCCCAATAGCGCTGATCACGATCGAATTGAATATATCCATCTTCATGCAATGCCTTAAGGAACTGGGTGGTGAAGAAAGGATTGCCTTGGGTTTTGCGATCGATTAATTCGGTGAGGGGTTGCGCCAGTTCTAGGGAACAATTCAACGTATCAGCAACAAGATGATTGGTCGCATTAAACGCTAGGGGTGCCAGGGTAATGGTATTAACGATCGCCTGTGCTTTCTTGAGTTCTTCTACCATCACCATAAACGGGTGGACAGGCGACACTTCGTTATCCCGATAGGCACCCAATATCAACAAATAGCGGTTATTATTCGTCAACAATTTGATTAATTGCAATGAAGCCAAGTCTGCCCATTGCAAGTCATCTAAAAACAGCACCAACGGATGTTCCACCGTTGTAAACACAGCAATAAACTTTTGGAACAACACGTTAAACCGATTCTGGGCCGCACTGCCCAATAGCTCTGGCACGATCGGCTGTTTGCCAATAATCTGCTCCAGTTCAGGAATCACGTCAATCAGAACGTGCCCATTCTCTCCTACAGCAGCCAAAATTTGGGCTTGCCATTGGGTCAGTTCCGCGTCAGATTCAGAGAGCAATTGCCCCATCAAATCGCGCAACGCTTGCACAAAGGCAGACAATGGAATGCTGCGATTGAACTGGTCGTACTTGCCTTTGATGAAGTAGCCCCGCTGCCGCACGATCGGCTTGTGGACTTCATTGACGACAACCGTTTTACCAATTCCCGAAAACCCTGCAATGAGCATCAGTTCTGAGCTGTCACTGGCAACGCGATCAAAGGCTTCCAGTAAAGACTGTACTTCGGCGGCACGACCATAGAGTTTTTCGGGAATCAGGAAGCGATCGCTCAAGTCTCGCTGCCCTAATTCAAATGGCTCAACCGTGCCTGTTGTTTTCCACTCCGCCAAACATTGCTCTAAATCGTGTTTGAGGCCCAGGGCACTTTGATAGCGATCTTCCGCATTTTTAGCCATCAGTTTGGCGACGATCGCCCCCACCATGGCGGGTACGGCTGGATTCACCTGCTCCACTGGCACGGGCACCTTCGCCAGATGACAATGCACCAGTTCTAACGGATCATCGGCGGTAAAGGGCAACCCGCCGCTCAACAGTTGATAGAGTGTCACGCCGAACGCATAAAAATCGGCGCGATAATCAATGCCCCGATTCATCCGTCCGGTTTGTTCCGGTGCCAGATATGCCAGGGTGCCTTCCAGAATGTTGGGGCTTTGGATTTCCTGGGTTTCCTTGGGCAACAAAGATGCAATACTAAAGTCGATCAGTTTGACTTGTTTGGACTCAGGATGAATCAGAATGTTGGCGGGTTTGATGTCTTTATGCACCACCCGATGTTGGCATAAGTCATGGAGAATATCGGCGATTTGTCGGGCGATCGCCAACACGTCTGCCAAATCCAACGACTGCTGCTGGATATACTTGCCCAAAGACACCCCACCGCAATCTTCCATCACCAAGGCATAGCCACTCCCCAACGGTTCCAGGCTCAAGGGTTGGACAATGCCAGGGCTGGGGAGATTTTTGGCGATCGTATACTGATTGCAAAACTGCACCAGTTCACCAAAACTGGGATACTCACGCCGCAGCACCTTAATCACCACCGAACGCTGCTGAGCAGTTTGTACCGCTTGATACACTGCCGTGCGGCTTCCCAGATATAACTGCTCGACGATGGTATAGCCAGCAATTTTAGGAAAGGTGCTTGCTTGACGGCTCATAGGTCTGGGTTTGCTGAGAGAGTGGATTCAGGCGAACTTAGTATCTCCAGTATTCCCTAGGATTTTGGCATCTAACCCTGAACTCCTAGCACACTATCGATCGTCTAAGCGGCACAACGATTGAGTTGAGCAGCGACAAGAGGACTAGAACGGAGCGAGAAATCTCAAAATCGCTGCTCCAACGACTTGTTAGACCGTGCCTTCATAGTCAACCTTCAATTACCTCATAGCTTCAATAGTAACAATGCCGCGCTCCACTGCTTCAACTTGGAGCTTAAATCCATACAGCAAACTCATGCCTAAAAGTGGCTCTGACTCTGATGCTGCCACATCTACTACCTTAAACTGTCCATCCCAAATGACAGTAACGCGGTACATCTGAAAGGTCACTTCACTGCCATCGCCCAAGGTGACAGAATCACTGAATATCCAGGGTAATCCCAGCGCTTCAATCATCGACAATGGAAGAGACAGGAAGCCTGTAAATCCTGTATCAATCAATACCTCAACCATTTGCTTGGGTGCGTTGCCATGACCGACCACAATCGGTAGCATCGCCTCACAGTTCTGATTTACCCAACCTTGCATCATACTGACTTCTTCAGGCTCTGGGAGCCAAAACGATACACTGTGCGATGGCCAATCCGAATCACCCAAGGCTGGGCATCGGGCACGCGCTCATAGAGGCGATCGGTAGCTGTAATCGTGTCATCAGCAACCTCAAAAGCCCCGGTTTCGATGTCGATCGCCACAATCTTGCCATGATTCCCTGCTTCAACTTGGGAACGCACTTGAGCTTCATAAATCTCATCGCCACGGCGAGCAAATTCTTCTTTGCTGTAGCGGGGTTGTCGAACTGTCATAGGCTTGTCCTCGTCTCAACGGTGGCGCTCCCATTTTAACTCCAACGAACCCTCAGCGATGGGCAATTATACTGGACACATCTTGCGATTCATTAGGTTGACTTACCGCCGCCGCAGCAGCAGAGCAGACTTTTATAGATCAACTCATCTTTTTGGCAACTCTCTCCAAAGTGTGATGAATGGGCAGTTCTAGGGCACGATACCGATGCACAAGATCCTGCCTTGTCAGATCTGATTGATACCAATTTGGATATTCGAGGCACTTCATAATCTCACGAAAATCTCCACCCGTGTTCTCGATCAATTGTTGAATGGCACCTTTATCTTGATACCCCAGAACTAGAACTGCTGCCTGTGTACCTTCTAACGTTCCATTTCCCTGATTCGGAAAAATCTTTTCAAGCAAGTTGACTACTATTTCCTGGTCTTTTGCTGGAAAACTTAGTCCAATTGCACGCCGAATCACTTCTGAAATGGCCATGTCAGGTTACCTCTGTAATTCTTAATTGGAAATTCACCAAGAGTTGCGCCAATCAATTGGATCCAGACAACCAAATGTTGTGCTACCTATACCCCTACGGATAACTCAGCGGTCTAACGGTGCGGGTCAGCGGTTGCCGAAGTCTTTGCATCCCACTCAAGCGGCTTCAGTCAATCCGCTGCACCCGAATTGTTATACAGCGATGACTACTGGCATAGAATTTCAATGCCATACTACTTAGATGAAAGCCATTCTCTTTGATAATCTCTATTACGATCGATCAGTTTCTTGATGGATTCATCAGTGAAGCCTAACTCTCGTAGTAAACAAGACTGAAGAATAACATTTAAAGTGTGAAAAAGTCGAAGCAACTCTTGTCCTTTAGCAGCTTTTCTCTTTTGCCTCTTATTATGGTGAGCTAGCGCATGACGAGTGTTAGAAGCTCTGCTAATAAAGTTCTTCTTATCATCTGTGTTCCCTATGAAGTTATCAGGCAATAAATACGTGATGTCCTCTAAAATCTCCCCTAGTCTAGTTTGCAAGGTATGTTGATTTAGCAGGGCCATTTCATTCTCAAAGAAGGCTGAGAATGCTAAACTTTCAGGCTAATCCTTCGTTTCTCTAAAGTTTATGCGTCTGCCTCCTCAATCCCCTGCTGTTGTCCCGCAGATTAGCCATAAGCCGTTGAGTGAGCG
>JBBQFG010000230.1:0-8197 GCA_038321765.1 Elainellales cyanobacterium | reverse complement strand
TTCTAACCCAGAGATGCCAGAGATGCGGCGATCTGCACTGGAATAGGTGCGTTCCCAGCTGCCATCGGTCTTGCGACGAACTGAGATCACGCTCAAACCCGCATCATATTGAGCCGCTTTCGACAGTTCATAGACTTTCTGCTTTAGCGCATCACCATCAGGCAGCGAGTACACATCAAGCTCTCCATCGGTTGCAGCCTGAGCGGCAGCCTTAACATCGGCAAATGGCAGAGACTTGCCAATCACTTGTTGATAGGTTTGCGCCCAGGGTTTGGCGCTGACGTATTCATGGTTAACCGTCAAGTAACCTTCGCCGGGAGCGGTTTCCACAAACGATAGGTAGTCATTGTTGTAGCCGAAGTGGTCTTTGTCACCAATGCGATCGCCCCAAGATGCAATCACATCGTAGGTAAAGCCAGGGGGCAATACTACATCATCTTTCACGGCGAAATTACCATACTGGGCAATCTGCCGAGTCAACCCAATTCCAGACGTTTCTAGGGGCATAGGTCCCTTGACGGGCACAAACGGCAGAGCTGCTGTCTGGGCAACTGCTGAAGCACCTTCAAGCGAAACAGAAAGATTTTGCCCATTTTGGACAAAGGGCTGAAGTGCAATAGAACCTGCACCTGCTCCCATAAACATCAAAAAGTGTCTACGTTTCATGGACATGAGGTAGCTTTCTCTCAAGGATCTAAATTAACGTTGTTAATCCAGTCCCGTGCGCCCGAAAGAACAGCAATTGCCAGAGAAAAAGCAGTGGAAACCTAAAATGGGACAGCCTCCGTTAACGCAAGTAACGAATTTCCATACGGCCTAATTCAACTCAAGTATAGCTGACGCGCAACCGATTATTCCAACTTTGACATGTAGTCACGGGCGCACAAGACTAGGGGCACCATTCGACTGTATCGAGGTTAGTTTAAGAACTAGCAAAGGGAGAATTAAGTAACGCTGTAAAAGTATAGTATCCCTGACTTTTGGAACTGAGTTTTGGAGGGCGATCGCCTGGTTAACGCCTCATGACACCAGAAAAAAAGCGTCTGGCAGTGCCAGACGCTTCCCTTTGCTGTTATGGCAGTTACTGATCTGGTGCGGTACAAATAACAAGCTGAAACCCTTACCCTGCCTGTCTAATGTGTACCTCATGTTACGAGGAACCGCTATATCCGTTTTTTATCTACCAATTTTATCTACTAAGTAGAAGGGCGTAATTAAACATAAAACCCTAAAAGTCTGTGCCGCCCGCGCAGCAGGCGGCACAGACTTTTAGAAGCTTGTTTTTATTTAGGTCGAACTACTTACTTTCGTTCCAGAGATCCTAAACTGACTTGAGCCAATCAAGATTACTTGGTTAACCTTCTCGTTTCAGCGCAGACTCTACCTGTTTGAATTCCTGCTCTAGGCGGGTTTTTAGCTTTTCAGGAACGGGGCGGTTTGGGTACGAGCTGTAATGGCCTGCCAACGAGTTCAAGGCAGTCCTCATTGTGGTGAACGAACTCAGCTTGATTAAGCCACCGTCGCGACGATAACGAGAGGCAAAATCGTTAATCAACAGGCGCGCATCGGACTGAGCCGCAGACTTTTCTGCTGTACCGTCGGGCAATTCTAGAGCAGTTCTGAGGCTACTAATTAATGCCAGTGTGTCATCCCGGTAGTTTCCAGTTACCCCTACCGACGTACTAGCATTAGCGGCAGAAGCACCTGTAAACCCAATGATCATCGCTAAAGCCAGAGCAAATAAACGAGACAAGACTGTTTTCATAGAACCTCGGCAGTTTCAAGCACAAATGGGAGGTCGAACTGCTCCTTGAGGAGCACGACAGCGACTGAATCCCGATGGGAATCAAATTCTCAATGTCAATTTTATCCTGATTTGGACTTTTATCCTTAAGACTTAGGTGTGTGGATTTAGTTAGACATAAGACTCTAAGCCTCTGCGTCGCTCGCACAGTGGGCGACGCAGAGACTTAGAACCTGAGGTTTATTTAACAGGGCTGACGCAGTTGACTGCATTTGCGGGCATGGAGCGCCCGCAAATGCAGTCAACTTTCTTGATTTTTCGACACCGAGCGTAAGAACTAAGTAGTTCAACTTAAATAAAAACAGGATTCTAAAAGTCTGCACCGCCCGCTGCGCGGGCGGTGCAGACTTTTAGGGTTTTATGTTTAATTACGCCCACCTACTTAACGAGGGAAAACATTTCTCGTTGCTTTGATGAAGTTGGGAATAGGCCGGGGTGAAACCCTTGTTCGTACGCTGCTAAAAAGCTATTTTGCAAGAAATCTAATGTTAAGGTGATAAAACTGAGAGTCAGCCTGGTACAACATTTTTGGTTTCCGATCAGTTAAAAAATTATTTTTTAACCGAAAGCTAGTTTAAAAAGCCCGACAGTTTACCAAATGGGTAGTCCTAAATTGGTAAGGATTTTTTGATGGGCGGGATTCGCCCGCCCATCAAAAAATCCTTACATCAATACCACTACCACCAAATGTATGATGTGGTGGCTGATCTACTGTGTTCTGTACGCTGTGGCGGTTAACGTGAAGCGCTGATTGCTCCGCTTTGGGTTTACTGCCTTTTGCCGATGTGTCGGACTCAGGCCATTAACAGGCCATTAAGTATATGAATGGCATATAAATGATGTCGCTCGACTTCTTGACTTACAGGGTCAGAAGTAGATCTGCCACTAGCGCACGAGGTCAGTTTTGATCTTTGTTGTGTTGCACGATTGCTCAAATCTGAGAAAATTGAAATAGAACTTTACGATTTAACTCATTTTTTCTTTCGCCCTACTTATTTACATGCTAGAAGGCTCTATCTTGAAGTCCCTCCGGGACGCTCATCAGCCAGAAAATCTGGCAGGCAAGCGATCGCTTGATTTTGGGGTGTATTACAAAAACACTCTGGTGGCGTTATGTCACGCGCTAGAAGATGCAATTTTGGGTCAAGACTATTCTCCGTTGATGATTACGGCATTTCAGCGGGGCAAGTGGTATCTCGAAGAAGCGGATCGCTACATGGACTTGGCAGAGCGATCGCGCCAGGTGGTAATCATGGCCGCTGCCGACAGTGGGTTTGCCGAGCATCCTACGAGTCAACGAGATAACGTCGCCTTGGTAGAGATAGAGCCAGCCGATGCTGTGGCTCAAGAGTGGCATTTAATCGTAGTGTCGCCGCAGTATACGGCAATGGTGCTCTGCCAAGAGCTATCTGAAGAGGATTACGGAACAGCAGGGGTGCCAACCGCAGACCTAGAACGTAAGTTTTATGGACTCTGGACATTTGAACCCAGTTTGGTTGTGGAGACAGCCACGTTGGCGATCGCCCATGTGCAGCGCTACAATCCTGCCCTGAGCCATGTCCTTACCGACCATTTAGATGCGATCAGTGGGCAAATTCAGCAGCAAGAGGCGCAGGGAGGCTTGCCCACTGCCGATCATCTGGGCGACATTGTGTCTCGTGTGGTGGATTATTTGCAGCACGGTGAGCAACGTCTGACACACTCTCCGCAGGAACACAGCGGCTTAGCATCCGTTGGCCTAGACTACAATCTTGTCTCCAACGAACTGCAAGCATTTTTACGCATTGCTCAACTGATCGACCAAACAGATCTGAGCAATCCAATGGCAGCAGCAGAAGTGGCCTCCCTAGCCGAAAGCCTGGGGCAATTGCTCGATCTGCCTGCTTGGCAACTGCATCGGCTGCGTCTAGCCGGGTTGCTCCACCGCATTGCTCAGTTGCAGGGTGCTGCTATGGAAATTACCCCAGGGGTATCGCGCTATGGTGACGACGACACGATCGCTCCATCCTGCCCGCTGGTGCCGGGAACCCAGATTTTGCGCACCATGAACCGATTGAAGGCGATCGCCACCATTTTGAACCATCAAGCAGAATGGTGGAATGGTATGGGATATCCGGCGGGTCTAGCAGGCGATGAAATTCCCCTTGAGTCGAGAATTTTAGGCCTAGTCTCCTGCTTTCAACAGCATCTAGCAGCGGGTCGGCGGAGCAACCCTGATGCTGCGCTCGACTTTGCCCCGTCTATGCTCGACTCGCTAGCTTCTACCTCTGCTACAACGCTTACTCAGGCGTTATCTGCCTGTCAAGCTCAAGAAGGCGAGCGGTGGGACCCAAAACTAGTTGAAGCCCTGGCTCTACTGGTCAATGGATTGCAGCAAGGACTGAGCCTTTCCATTGCCGTACCCAAAATTGCTGCCGGGATGTGGATGCTCGACTCCCATGCCGAAGATGATCTGCTTTCCAATACCTTTTCAGCAGATGCCCGTCAAACCGATCCCTCGAAAGCAGGCTCTTCAACCCCCTAAAGCCGACTGAGTCATTAATAATTGAGCCATTGATCATCTTGGACTTAATCTTGGACTAATTTTGAACGCAATATCTCTCGTAATCTCACCATCTTCGACACCGTCAACGCTGTACACGCTTCTTAAAGACTGGCGCAAAACCAATGGATACTGATGCAATCCGCATGGGCAAACAGAAAAACTTAGCCGGGGCAGATCTGGAAGATGAGGATTTGTCTAACGCTGACCTGAGTCGGCTCACACTCTGCGGAGCAAACCTAATGGGGGCTAACCTATCAGGAACTAAGTTCACTGCTGCTCGTTTAGACGGAGCCAATTTGATGGGTTGTCAGGTCAAAGGGGCAGACTTGCGAGCCAACCTACTGGGTGCCAACTTGATGCAGGCAGATCTTTCCGATTCTGATCTGCGTGGTGCTAACTTGCGGGGTGCCAACCTAATGCAGGCCAATCTGACCCGCACCTCTCTAGCTGGCGCATTTCTCAGTGGTGCCAACCTAATGAGCGTCAACTTAAAGGGGGTAGATCTGCGAGGCGCAGATCTACGAGGCGCAAATTTGAGCAATGCTAACCTGCAATCAGCCAACTTATCCCAAGCTGATCTTCAGGGTGCCGTCTTGAGTGAAACGAATTTAGAAGAAGCCGACCTACGAGAAGCCAACCTAGCTGGTGCCAACTTGACGGGTGCTAACCTGCTCTGTGCCGAACTCACAGGTGCAAATTTAAGGGGTGCAACTCTCTCAGGGACTTGCTTGAAGGGAACAATCTTAGATGAAGAGAATTAACACACTAAGTAGTTCAACCTAAATAAAAACCAAATTCTAAAACCCTGCGCCGCCTGCTGTGCGGGCAGCGCAGGGTTTTAGAATCTTATATCTATAGCCATAGACGGATTGGTTAGGAAGGGGTGCAGGGGTGGAACCCCTGGCTGGGGGCAAAGCCCCCACACCCCCTTTGATCCCAATGTCCTAACCTTTGTGGCGACAGCTATAATTAAGCCCACCTACTTACCTCGGCCAAGAGCAGTAAGGCGCACCCCGTTACTCTTGACCGCGCTAATGTGAAAGGCTAAGCATTGCCCATCATTCGGTCTACAATGCGCTGCACAATTTGCATACCTGTAACGGCTTGCCACCCAAAAAGTCCAACCAACACTACATTCAGAGTAATGTGGGTGTAGCGCGCCCAGTCATGACCTTTTTGCATGAAAGGTGTGAGGGATGCGGATGTGGCAATTAACCCCGTCATCCCCAACCCCGCTAGCAAGTGAGACCCCAGAAATAACTTACCGTTGTTGATGTAGGTAACGGCCATCGCGCCCAGTGTTCCTAGCACCATCAACGCCAGCAGCACCGATCCAATTTGGTGGTGCCGAATCGTAAACCGTCCTTTAATCAGTTCCTTCTTTACCTCGCCTTCCGCTGAACGAACGCGCCGAAGCTGAATTCCCAGATACATGGCATAAAGCGTTAGTCCAAACAATACCCACATCAAAATGGGATGTCCAAATTGACTGTAAACCTTAACTGACTCCGGGATCTCGAAGCTCATAATATTTTCCCTGCTCAGCACAAACCCTTAAAAATATCCTAACTTCATAGAAGTTAGCACAAAGGGAAAGGTGAGGTGAAGGATGAAATTCATCCTTCACCCTTGAGCGTTAGGCTCCGGGCGCAAGGGAGTCTACTCCAGGCTGAGCTGTTGGCGTTTGGGGTTGCTGTTGCAGTACGAGGGGCGGTTCAGTTACTAAGCCGACGAGGCGATCGCTGGGAAAACACAGAATTGCCTTGCCGTCTTGCACAGGAACTTGAAACAAGCGCTGGGGGCGTTTGTCGCTAGGGCTGAGCAACGTTTCAAATAACTGCTGGAGTAGTAAGTTGTTGGACTGAATCTGAATGGTTTGCTGCTGCCCCCCTTCTAACAGAATTGTGACCGATACATCTTGAATGGGGGGAGTTTGAACGGGTGGAGCTTGAAAATCGGAGTTCATAAAAGAAACCTAGTGTTTGGTGTGGGTATGTGGTGTTGATGTAAGGATTTTTTGATGTGCGGGCGAAGCCCGCACATCAAAAAATCCTTACCAATTTAGGACTACCTGGTGTGAAAAGTGACTAATGTAAAAAGTGGCGAATGTTGGTAAAGAGCATCGCTATTCCTAGCTCGTTTGCAGCCTGGATGGAGTCCTGATCGCGCCTGCTGCCGCCGGGTTGGGCGATCGCCACAATGCCCGCTGCCGCCGCCTGACGGACGGAGTCGTCGAAGGGGAAAAATGCGTCGCTAGCGAGAACAGCACCGCGTGACTTGTCGCCAGCTTGCTCTAGCGCCAAATTAACCGAGCCGACTCGGTTCATTTGCCCTGCGCCAACGCCGTGGGTTGTTCGACTACCTGTCACCACAATGGCATTCGATTTAACGTGTTTGCAGACCTTCCAGGCAAATGCCAGTTCTGCTAATTCATTATCGGTTGGGTGTTTTTCTGTGACTACCTCCCATGCGAGTGGGTCAACAACCAAATTATCTGATGCTTGAACTAAAAATCCTCCCGCAATTACTTTGAGGGTTTGGGTGGGGCTAGTCTGGAGGCTGGGTAATACCAATACCCGCACATTTCCCTTCGCGGCTAAGATTTGAGCGGCCTCTGGCTCACAGCCCGGTGCTACCACACATTCCAAAAAGGTTTGGGTCAGTGCTGTTGCGGTAGATGCATCGATCGCCTGATTTAACGCCACAATGCCACCAAAGGCTGACGTTGCATCGGCATTAAATGCTTTGCTGTAAGCATCTAGGAGACTACTGCCCAATGCAACCCCACAGGGATTGGTATGTTTAATAATCACCGCCGCCGCCTCAGATGCATCAAATTCTGACACAATTCGCCGTGCTGCTTCCAGATCTACCAAATTGTTGTAGCTCAGCTCTTTACCCTGAAGCTGGGTTGCAGCAGCCCAACCGCTTGGGGTGTTTCCCGTTTGATACCAAGCCGCAGGCTGATGGGGGTTTTCCCCGTAGCGCAAGGTTTGAATGCGTGTGCCCGCGATCGCAAACTGTTCTGGCAGCACGTTATGCTGTGGCTCCACATCAGGTCGGTTTTCAGTCGGGCTATCCGATTGAGGCTCCGATTGGCTGAGGTAGGTGGCGATCGCCAAATCGTAGGTAGCAGTGTGCCAGAAACCAGCTTGGGCACAGGCGCGGCGAAATGCCAGAGAGGCCTCGCCATCGTGCTGCCGCAATTCTTCTAGATAGGGAGAATATTGGGCGGGGTTGCAGAGCACCGTCAGGTGAGCAAAGTTCTTCGACGAGGCTCGCAACATGGCCGGCCCGCCAATGTCGATTTGCTCTACGGCATCCGCTAACATCACGTTGGGCTTGGCGATCGTTTGTTCAAAGGGGTAAAGGTTAACCACCACCAAATCGATCGGACGAATTTGATTCGCCTCTAAATCTGCCAAATCCTGCGGCATATCCCGCCGTGCCAAAATTCCCCCATGAATGCGCGGGTGCAGCGTCTTCACCCGTCCACCCAAAATTTCTGGCGACCCCGTATAGTCTGACACTTTCATTACCGAAAGACCCGCATCCTTCAATGTCTGTGCCGTACCGCCACTGCTGACAATATCAAACCCAAATTCAACCAACTGGCGAGCAAAGTCAACCAGACCAGTTTTGTCCGAAACGCTCAGGAGTGCCAACCGTGCCATAGAACTCAAAGGAATAAACAATAAGGGTAGTGGCTGATTGACTGACAAAACTTGTTAGTCAGATCCCCGAAAGCCCTCACCCTAGCCCTCTCCCGATGGGAGAGGGAACCGGAAGGGTAGATCAACTCCCCTCGCCCTCTGGGAGAGGGGTTGGGGGTGAGGGCTATAGACTTT
>JBBQFG010000229.1:0-8265 GCA_038321765.1 Elainellales cyanobacterium | reverse complement strand
AAAAACCGTTATCTTCGGTGATTTTACGTAAATGCTTTTAAGCTGTGATAAATGCTGATTGCATAATAAATATTTCGAAATGGTTTAAATTCCATCAACCATTAAAACACCATAAGAGATAAGTAATTTGGCTTAAAAATTAACGTATCTAAATTTTTAAGGTGATCTGTTTTGGGTTTCGCAAAAAAGGTTTGGACACTGGGATCAACGGGGGTGTGGGGGCTTTGCCCCCAGCCAGGGGTTCCGCCCCTGCACCCCGTCCTAACCAATCCGTCTATGGCTATATGATTTTTTTTTGAAAGGGGCGCACTGTGCCCCTTTCAAAAAAAATTCATACCCAGATTAAGCAATGCCGAATCAACTTCACTAAGTAGTTCAACCTAAATAAAAACCAAATTCTAAAACCCTGCGCCGCCCGCTGTGCGGGCGGCGCAGGGTTTTAGAATCTTATATTTAATTAAGCCCACCTACTTAGCATTCAAATGCCATTACACTAATGGACGTTAACTTGCTCTATTAAGTTGCCAACCGGTGGTGGCTGGGGTACCCCAACGTGGATATTGTGGCGATCGAACGCCAGCTTTAGGCGGCGGCGAAACTCACGAGCGACCACCCATTGCTTTAGGGGCTGAGTGCGAATCCAAATACGAATGATGATCCCTGCATGGGAAATATCATCAACGCCCAGCAATTCATTGGCATTCAAAATCAGTGAACTCCACTGGGGATCGTTGGATAATTCATCGGCTACCTCTCGCACCACCGCCAGCGCCTGATCAACGTCCGTATCGTACGCCACCTGGATGCGGAAATCTGTGCGAGACCAAGCTCGACTCATGTTTTCTGCTTGAGCAATTTGGCTATTGGGGATGGTAATTAGATTTCCGGCATCGCTTCGCAGTTGTGTGATGCGTAAGTTCAGGTTTTCTACTAGCCCCGATACGTTATTGATGGCAACGTAGTCACCAATTGCGTACTGGTCTTCGAGCAAAATCAAAAACCCGTTTACCAAATCTTTGACCAAGCTTTGAGCTGCAAACGAGACTGCAAGAGCGACGATCGCCCCTAATGCCAGTACCGATGCGGGCGCAATATTGAGGCGTTGTAAAACCCAGCCAATGCCGATTGCATAAACTACAACGGTGGTTAATCCCTTTAGCACGTTGGCAATGGTGGAAATACGTAGCGATCGCCGCTGGAGATTTTCCACAGTCGTGAACTCGCCGTCTGCCCAAGCTTTGGCAAATTGGTCGATGCCCAAGTTGGCCAGTCGGTTGATCAAGCCAGTCAAAAACCAGGCAATTAACACCACCACTGGCGAAGAGATGACTCCAATTGCCACTGACCGGGTTTCAGGGAATTGATAAAGCACCGTGGCCAGACCTGCCACCCACAGCAAAATAACGAGCCAAAAGATCAGCCAGCGCAAGAAGTGAACAATTTTTAGGCGACGTCGCAGGCTCAACCAGCGCTGAATGTGTTCAAATACAATCCAGCTAGGCTGCTCATCAGGTTCATTGCTTATCCCCTGCGTGTTGGCTGAGGGATGAATCTGAGATGACGTGGCTTGTGATGCCACATCACGCAATTTCTCAAGCTGTTTCTGGCGCTTACCCAATAGTCTCCACAGGGCAGTGAAGAGAACTGTTAGTAGGCCAATACCTCCTAGAAAGGCGATCGCCAACCGACCTTGGCGCTGAATGGCTTCAGGCTGACGACTGTTCAATGCCTCTCGTAACTTTTTTTCTAGTATGCTTTCCCACTGGACGGCTAGACCTGGACTAGAAATCGAGTAGTACTGGGCATCAGAATCTGTAACGGTGAGCAAGACGCGGGGTTCTGCAAGGTAAGCATCTTTAACAAATAAAACGGGTTGCCCATTCAGTGTTTCGGTATAAACGTCCAGCGTTTTCGGATCGAGTAGGGTGGAATACTTGGCCTCAGCAGCAGGTAAGGCAGTTGGATTTTTGGCCGTTAGCTGAGTTAGATTGGCTTGAATTTGTCGCGATCGCGCCTCCACGGGCACTTGACTCTCTGGCTTGCTGCGGTTGTAGACCGTAGGGGAGGCAATCTTGAACAGGGGCTGACCCTCAAATCGCACATCGGTGACTTCAATTAAGCCAAGCCGTTTTACCGCAGAGGGCAGCGTTTCAGCAGGCTGGGTTTGAGGAAAAGACAATTGCCCCATCGCCATCGGAGTCCATGCCGTTAACCCAATTAGCAACCCCATCAGCATCCAACTCAAAAATCGGGTGCTTGTACCTGAAATCAGCAGCCCCAGGAATTGCCACGTTCGCTTACAGGTCTGGTGTCGCCAATCTGCCTGCAACCGAATGGGACATCGATAGTTTTTCATACGCGATCTAAGTCAGGAACCAGTTAATTGAAGCAGCTAGCCGCTTACTAACCCTACAGTAGACCTTTGGCATGAATGTCGGTTTGGAGGGCGAGAATTGTTATCCCAGCGCAGCCAAGGAGACATAGCCATAGACGGATTGGTTAGGACGGGGTGCAGGGGTTCCACCCCTGCACCCCCTTTGTTCCCGGTGTCCTAACCTTTGTGGCGACAGCTATAGGTTGGGAAATTTGGGAAATCAGTTGCGCTCGTAGCCTGTTGGTTTAGCGGTTAATTGATTTGATGGCGATCGCCATAAACGCAAACAGGCCAATCGCTACTAACGATGTCGCTACCATGACACCGTGGGAGCGGCGCGACCGATACACATAGTCGTCTCGTTGAATTTGCTCAAGCTCCTGCTGATGCTCAAAGATAGCCATCACAATGGCATAAATGCCCACCGCAATAAACATTAATCCTACGGACCGCGTTAACTGTCCAGGGCTGGCTGTGCTAGGCGCAGAGCGATTGATTGCCTCTATCACTTGGTCTATGCCAAAGCCAAAGCTAATCAGCGCCAACGAAGTACGAATCCACGCCATCAGTGTGCGTTCAGCCGCTGCTCGGTTGCGGGCTTTTGCCAACTCATTGGTAAGATTTACGGGCAGCTTTTGATGCATGGGAATTCTCAACGATTCAACCATTACCTTAACGGTCAACACGTCAGTTAAGATTTCTCGCACCACTTTAAAAAGCAAACGTGAAAAAGCAAACGTGGCAGACAGTTCCAAGTAACCGTGCTCAGCGCGGTTACTTGGAACTGTCTGCCACAAAGAGCCTAGATACCGAAACTGATTTCAAGTACCAAAACTGAATTCGCCAACTGTTAGCTGCCCATCAAACGAATAGAAGGTAACGCGGCGGATATTGTCTCCATTGAGGCGAAGTTCCACATTGGGCGGTAGTTCGGAGTTAGAACCCGCCAAGTTTGCGGTTCGCATCTCTGTTTGAGCTACAGGTTGGTTGTTGTCGTCAAATGCTGCCATTACGGTTGGGCGAGAACTGGTCACACAACTGCTCACAAACTTTACGGGAGCATCGAAGCTAGCCTCTAACCAACCCGCTTTAGGGCAACCCATGATGACCATACGCCCGGTAGGGGACTGGTAGGCAGGGTTAGACGGAGACAGGGCGATCGCGTTAGCAAAGGTAACGCCCAGTCGCTGAAATTGGCGATTCACCCTTTCAAAGGGCTGCAACTTGCCAAAATTAAGGCTAATTCGCTTACGATGACGGGCGGGTGCTAGCTCTGAACCCGCTGTAACCCCCATTGGAAAGGGACGAACATCAAAAGTTTGTAAAGGATTGGGTGCATCTGCGTAATCTAACGTAGGCTCTGAACGGCGTAGATTTGGCTGCGCTTCGTTCCGAGAGTCGGTGTACTCTGCCATAGATCCCCATGAAATACAGGTTGATTTAAAGTCGCTCGACGTGCCGTGTAGGCTCAGTGCCTATTGAATTCGGCATTAACGTTTACCAGACTGATGAGCTAATAAATTAGCCCAATACATTAGTTCCGCTATGCTGCGCGCTGCTTACCAGATCCCTTGCACCCTTCAACCACCCTGGCAATCCTCGATTAGTTTATCGAAGTAAGTTCACTAATTCGGTGCGAAACATCACTTAGGCGATATTTCGTAGAATTTCTAAACACTGCTACATAACCGACCGACATAATTCCTAACTAAAAAGATTTTCCGGGCAAATCAACGAGGTCAACAAGCTGAATCCTCCTGATATTTCGATGTCAATAGCTTTTCTACTCAGAACTACTGAGAGAAATCTGTAAACCCCGACATTGAGGGGCAGCTTCATGAAAACTTTAAAAAGAAATTGTAATCTTCCGTAAAGTTTTTACATACTAACGCTCAATCCGGTTGGTTTCAACCACTGTTTTCTGGTGAATACATTAAGCATAATTGCTTATTTCATGTTCGATTAATAGCCTTAAACCTTTACTGAGCAGGTGTTTGAAGCGTCTTCTGCGCCAGAAGCAGAAATAGGCGATCGCCGCAAAATGCTAGTTTTTTTGCATAGTTTTGGTAGTGGATCATCGGCTGGTTTACTAGCCCATTTCCTGCGGAACAATTAGCTAAGTAGTTCAACCTAAATAAAAACAAGATTCTAAAAGTCTGCGCCGCCCGCACAGCAGGCGGCGCAGACTTTTAAGGTTTTATATTTAATTACGCCCATCTACTTAGATGACAGTTATAGCTGTCGCCACAAAGGTTAGGACACTGGGATCAAAGGGGGTGTGGGGGCTTTGCCCCCAGCCAGGGGTTCCACCCCTGCACCCCGTCCTAACCAATCCGTCTATGGCTATAACAGCAAGGGAATTGTGATCCAACTTCCATTCAAAGTGAGATTCCCGTGAGGACTGTCAACGTTAAACAGCCGTGGTTTGATCCCTGAGGTACTATGCACAAATGCCGCCGATCGCCCATCTCGCGGATTGACCCAAAATTTTTGCAGTGGCGATGGCGAAAATGGCTTAAGGGGCTTTTAGCCAGCGGGTCTGCCAGCAGGCGGCAGCATTTCAGGTATGCTTTCAGGCGACGGCTGCTATTTGGAACTGTGCTGCTGCCTTTAGTAATCTGTCAAATAGGCTGCCAGCCTCAACTGCTGACTCCAGGCCAATCTACTACCGAGTTGCCTACTCCCTCTTCTGCTATGCCTCCAACTGCTTCCAGTGTTCTGCATTTTGACTTTGCTGCCGACTTTTCAGAAGGTCTGGCTATGGTGCGTCGTGGCGATCGCTCTCTGTATATTGATTTGACGGGAGATGTCGCTCTGGAACCAGACCCAGCGCTCGACGGAGTTTCGGCCTTTTCAGAAGATCTGGCGCTGGTACGCGTCAACAGCAACTACGGCTATATCGACCGTTCAGGCCAGATTGCCATTGATCCCCAGTACATGAGCGCGACAGCATTTTCGGAGGGATTGGCAGCCGTACGACCGGGCACCCGCTATGGCTACATTAATGCTGCCGGAGAGTTGATGGTTGAACCACAGTTTGTACTGGCAGAATCCTTTTCAGAAGGGATGGCGGCGGTTAAAGTAGATGACCGCTATGGTTACATCAAAGCGGATGGAAAACGGGTAATTTCGCCTCAATTTGAAGATGCCTGGAGTTTTTCAGAGGGTAGGGCAGCCGTGCGGCAGGCGGGGAAGTGGGGCTACATTGATCCCGCTGGCGCAGTGGTAATTGCACCCAGTCTGGATGGAGCGTTTAATTTTTCGGAATCGTTAGCCCGCGTTCGCCAAGGCAGTGTTTGGGGCTTTTTAGGCCGAGACGGGGCGATCGCCATTTCCCCTAAATTTGACTTTGCCTCCGACTTTTCGGAAGGATTAGCGGCGGTAATGATTGGGGTGAAATGGGGCTACATTGACCCGACAGGGGCGATCGCCATCGAACCCCAGTTTGACTATGCGGCTAACTTCTCAGAGGGCGTAGCTGCCGTCAAGGTGGGCAACCACTACGGCTACATTAGCAAAACGGGTAAATGGGTAATTGATCCCCAATACAATAACGTCGGCTCCTTCTCAGAGGGCTGGGCCTGGGTAGAAGCGGCTAACCAATGGCGTTATGTCAACAAAACGGGCGATTTTTTGAAAGGTAGGGTCTTTTAACAGAAGCACGACGGTTGACTAATCAAGCTGCGTTGCTGGGATAGCTGTATACAGGAACCTGAACAAAATGGTCGGGTTCTTCCATCTCTAAAATTGCCTGCTGTAAACGCTCTACGGTCGAGGGCGAGAAAAACTGTTCACCTGTTTCTTCATTGACGCGAGCGGGCACGTTCTCGATGAGCACTATTCTGCCGTTCAAATTTAAGGCGTATGTTACCTGCTTCTCAATCAGTGTTTCCTGCCAGTTAGTTGTCATCGTCGCCATGCTTCCTTTGAGCTACTCACCCCAGACATGCACCACCAGTTCTCTCGTGTGGCTCTGTTGTCGATGCTCCCACAAGTAGATGCCCTGCCAGGTGCCCAGCATTAGCCGACCGTGGGAGATCGGAATTTGTTCTGACGTATGTGTTAACACACTGCGAATGTGGGCGGGCATATCGTCTGGCCCTTCCGTACTGTGAATGTAGTTGTAGCCCTCTGGCACCAGCTTCGATAGAAACGTCTCCAAATCGACTAACACGTCGGGATCGGCATTTTCTTGAATGATCAAACTGGCGGAGGTGTGGCGCAAAAACAAATTGCACATCCCCAGTTGAACGCCCGATTCGGCGATCGCAGCCGCCACATTAAACGTGATCCGGTGCAGGGTTTTGCCCTTAGTTTCAATCCGAAGTGTTTTTTGAAAGTGCCCCATGGTGATTTAATCAACGGCTGTAAGTAGTTCAACCTAAATAAAAACCAAATTCTAAGACCCTGCGCCGCCCGCTGTGCGGGCGGCGCAGGGTCTTAGAATCTTATATTTAATTAAGCCCACCTACTCAACTAAAATAATCAATCACGGCTTGGGCGATCGCCTCATTCCCGTTGGTGGCGATCGCCTCCTGTTTACGAGGTGGGAGCATGGGTTCATGCAAGAACTCCCAGTTAGATTGAAAAAAGTCGGCGGGTGGCAGAATGCGATGCGAACTGTAGTTCTGAATGCCGTCTAGCAAGAGTGCCGCCTCGGCAAAATCATTGCGGGTCAAGGAGATCAGCGGCACTCCCAAGCGGCACGCTTCCGAAAATGTGCCATACCCTGGTTTAGAAATGACGCGATCGCATAGCGGCATCAAGTCTACTGGACGAAAGATCGCGGCATCAACTTTAACCAGATTTGGCCAGTCAGGAGCGTGACGATCTACGGTGAGAAATTGCCAGTCTGGAAAGTTTGTCACGTTATTGTAGGGAATTTGAGCTAGCCCCAGACCACCGAAGGTGAGCAGCACGGTTTTTCCCTCTGGAGTGGGTAAGTTCAACCGCTGACGCACGTCCGCCGCTTCATAGCGTGGACGACCCCCTGTCAGCCCAACATCTTCAATTGCAGGAAACGCACTCATTGGCTCGTGAAAAGGCAGCCGAAACAGGCGATCGCACTGACCAAAACACTCCCCAATCCAGTCGGCCATGTCGTGGAACTCGCCGCCCCACTGCCGATAAATGAAATCCCAGCCAAAGTTGCTCGCCATCCAACAGGGAACGTTAGCTGCATGGGCGATCGCCGTCGCCAATGGCGGAATGTCGGCCAACACCAGCCCCACCCGGTTTTGCCGAATAAAAGTTGCTTCTCCAGCAATCAGAGCATTCGCCTGTGTCCGAATCTGCCGCAATTTTTCCAGCGTAGCCACCCGATCCATTGTCAGGCTATCGGGTTGCACTACTCCTACATCCACTCCCCGTGGACGGTGAATAAAATTTCCGGAAATATATGACTCCAGTAACCAGCGAGGAGCCGTTGTTGCCAGAATCATCAACATCTCTGGACAACGGCGTTGAATTTCTTCTACTACCGCTGCCGTTCGGGTGGCGTGACCAAACCCATGATTGGTAATACTGACGTAAAGAATGGGTTGAGGCACAAGGGCTAAGAGGAGCGAGGGATTCAGTACCAAATTAAGTTAAGTAACGACTAAGATAAGCGGCGGCAAGTAACCTCGAACTCAGCACCAAGATCTCTCAACCGTCCGCTTCATCGACTTGTTAGCTGGCTTTTCTCACCGATTTCTTTCAAGTACTTTTGCTTTCAGTATTTTGCAAAACTCAAAGTTGAAAGCGGCTAACTTACAATAGCGACCTATCTACTGTCCTTCGATTTCACCCCCTGATTCTTCTGATTGAAATGTATAGCTACTCATATCGATGCGTTTAACCGCTGCACCTATAGCTTTAACAAATCCATAGTTTACAGAACCACCGATAGC
>JBBQFG010000228.1:0-8278 GCA_038321765.1 Elainellales cyanobacterium | reverse complement strand
ACAGGACTGTGCGATCGTGGCGGTGGGCTTCAACACAACACTAGAACCAGAGCTGGCTCCCTATGCAGCAGATGCTACCCTTCACCTACTGCCCCTCAGCGATGCCGAGCTGAAGGTAGCGTATTCGGGCGCGATCGCCTTGGTCTATCCATCCAAGTACGAAGGGTTTGGGCTACCTGTGCTAGAAGCAATGGCCTGTGGCTGCCCGGTGATCGCCTGTCGCACGTCGTCTATTCCCGAAGTGGGGGGTGAGGCGGTGCTTTATGTGGAGCCGGACGATGTGGATGGTCTAACAGCAGCATTGCAAACAGTGCAGAAACCCGATGTGCGCGATCGCCTGATTGCCACTGGACTCACCCAAGCTCGTCAATTTTCTTGGCAGCGGATGGCCGATATGGTGAGTGAGGCGCTCACTGATGCAGTGCGATCGCCTCGCCCTATCTCTCCAGATGTGGCCTTGCTAACCCATCTGCTGCCCTGCATTCGCGCCTATCAGCAAGACCCCGCTGACCCGGCGGCGCTGGACGATTTGCGCGATGCCCGCCAACAGCTCGCCCAGCGCTGGTTATCCCTTACCCCTGAAGTCCTACCATCCGGCTATCGGGGCGTGCTGGGGCAGGCTCAGCAAGCGTTGCTTAGCAGTGGATTGAAAGACGAGCGGCTGACCGAGGTCGAGCAAGCGGCGATCGCCCCGATTCTGGCTACGCTCCAGGCGGGTGTGGGAACAGATGGACAAAGGGCGGCTGGTCAAATGGCGGATGGTCAAATGGCTGAGGAGGCGATCGCGCCTTTACTGGCTCCGCTGCTGGTCGCCATGCTGTACTGCCATCCTTACCAGCTACCGACTCCTTTGCCGCTACCACTGTTGCCCACCTGGATACTGCCTAACTATGTCAGCTTTTTAGTGACCAATCCTGGCCTGTTTTGGCACGAAGGCGAGCTGGCGCATCATGCCGATTATGTAGCGGAGTGGACGGCCCATATTCACCAAAACGTGATGAGTCAACCGGGCGATCGCCTCTGGCAAACGGTTGCCCAGCAGGTTGCTCAGCAGTCTAGCTATGTGCCGCTGTACTTTGTTGAGCGGGAGTTAAAAACCCTGTATCAGCAGCGGGCAGAAATTTTAAGTGCAACATTGGCCGACCTGGGGCAACCGCTAGAGTTTGAATTTCCGGTTAACAGTGGCGATCGCTCCAAGCTACGTCTGGGGGTTTTGGCTCACCACTTTGCTCCCCAAACCGAAACCTTTGCCACCTTGCCCGTGTTTCAGCACCTCGATCGGCAGCAGTTTGAGGTGATTTTGTTGACGATCGCCCCAATCGAACATCGGCTGGCGCGCCACTGTGCTGAGTCTGTCGATGCGGTGATAGAACTGCCGTCCAGTCTCCCCGACCAAGTTCAGACGATCCGCCGTGCCGATTTAGATATTCTGTTTATTGCGACTAATGTGACGGCGATCGCCAACTCCATTGCCCAACTTTCTGCCTACCGACTGGCGCGCGTGCAAATTACGGGAATGAACTCCCCCCTCTCGACGGGAATGCCCCAGATCGACTACTACCTCTCCAGTCGCCTGACCAATCCGACCTGGAATGTGCAGCGGCACTACAGCGAGACTCTGGTGCCGCTATCGGGCGCGGCTCAGTGCTTTGACTTTGCCACCGAGGGCGACCTGCTGCCCACTGTTGCCGTCAGCCGGGAGAGTTTGGGCATTGCCGCCGATACCGTAGTGTTTGTGTCGGGAGCTAATTTCTTTAAAATCACACCCGAATTAGACACTGCCTGGGCGCAGATTATCGCCCGTGTGCCCAATTCGATCTTGCTGCTGTACCCCTTTAACCCCAACTGGACGAATCACTATCCTGCGGCGGCATTTCGTCAGCGGCTGACGGCTCATTTTGCCGATCAAGGGTTGGATGTCGATCGCGTGGTGATACTAGAGGCGGCTCCAAATCGAGCCGATGTGATTGAGCGGCTGAAGCTAGCCGATATCTACCTCGACTCCTAT
Source organism: Elainellales cyanobacterium (assembly GCA_038321765.1). Taxonomy (GTDB): domain Bacteria; phylum Cyanobacteriota; class Cyanobacteriia; order Elainellales; family Elainellaceae; genus CASBQJ01. The sequence continues at coordinate 6,270 of JBBQFG010000228.1, read as the reverse complement.
CCTTTTTCGGGCATGACATCGTTGCTAGAGCCGCTAGAAATTGGCCTGCCTGTCGTCGTTGTAGAAACGGATGTTCCGGTGTCGCTGGGGCGCGGCGCGGCGTTTTTGCGAGAATTGCAGGTGCCAGAGCTAATTGCCGACGGTGCCGCTGCTTACATAGAGCTGGCGATCGCCCTGGGGACTGACCCAACGCGCCGCCAGGGCTTGCGCGATCGCATTCAACAGGCGATGGGGCGCAACCCTAGTTTCCTCAACAGCGATCGCTACGGCGCAGAACTTAGCATGGTGTTTCAATCGCTGTTTCACACCTATCAACACACCCAACTGGCTCAGACCTTTCGGCTTCAGAAAACAAACCTGATCGCCTTCCCCGACTGGAATCAGCCAGACGAGATCCTATTTACAACGCTGACAGAACTGCTGCGAACGGTTCTCACCGCTAGCGATCGCCAGCACACCACCCTGCTAATCTACACGGGAGATTTTGACGCTGAAGCCGCCGACTTGGTGCTCTCTAGCGTCACCCTAGATCTGCTCGCCGAAACTGAACTTGACCTCGACGACGACAGCCCCGAAATTATCCTGCTTCCCTCGTTGATGCCAACGCAATGGCAAGCCCTGCTCTCTCACCTCACCACACGCCTAGCCCTACTCCACGAAGATCAAGCGGCGATCGCCCAGTCAGGTGCAGGAGAGATCCCGGTGGGAAAAGGGTAGGATGAAGGATGAAGGATCTACACTAAAACTCAAAACTTAGAACTCAAAACTCACCCTACCCACACCCCCTATCCTCCTATGCCTCTCCCTGCCCGTTCTACTATGCGTGGTGCACTGTTGCAAATCAAATCGCTCGGATTAGAGCCACGTACGGTGATTGACGTAGGCGCGGCGTTGGGGACATTTGACCTATACGAAGTGTTTCCTGAAGCGCGGCATATTTTAATTGAACCGATTGCTGAAAACGAGCCATACCTAGCAAAAATTTGTCAGGCAATTGGTCATGCTGAATATGTGATTGCAGCAGCGGCTAAGACACCTGGAACGTGCACCTTAGAAGTTACGCCTGCGCTGGTTCACTCCACTATGCGGACAGTCGAGGAAGATGTTTCTGAGCACTCTTATTTAAGAACAATTCCTACAGTTAGTCTCGATCAACTTTATCAAGAGCGACACCTAGAGCCACCGTTCTTGATCAAGATTGACGTAGACGGAAAGGAACCTGATGTATTGGCTGGGGCGACGCAAATTCTACAAGAAACAGACTATGTGATTGTGGAAGTGACGCTGTTTGGGCAGATGTATGAGGTGATGGATTTGATGCGATCGCAAGGATTCGTAGCCTACGACTTCGTTGACTTACATAACCGCCCCGCCGATTTTGCGCTGTGGCAGCTCGATATGGCGTTTGTAAAGGAGTCGAGTCGATTTAGGCAAAGCAAAGTTTATATTGAAGCCGTCAGTGAAGCAACAGGCGATCGCCATGAGCAAGACAGACTAAATCAGCACTTGTCGGCCTATCGGGATGCCAATATTGCTTACATCAACCGCTATTATTCAGAACTTTCTCCTATTCTGAATGCGCTGAATATCACCAATATTAATCTACTGATTATTCCAGATTGGCACCAACCTGAAGCTGTTCTATTTGAAGACTTGAAAAACTGCCTGAAGAGCATGGCAGTCCATCCCAACCTCCAGCACATTACGTTGTTAATTACTCAACAAGATTGTGATGCAGAAACGGCAAACCTGATACTTTCCGACATTGCGTTAACGCTAGCTCAAGCTGAAGACTTCGGCTTGAGTGATGACGGACCTCATATCACACTAGTAGATGCTCTGACAGATGAGCAGTGGCAGGGACTGTTACCCTATCTGACGGGGTATCTATCTCTACCCCGCGAAGGGACACGACCGCCAGCGATCGCCACGGCTACTCTCCCGGTCTACAGTTCTGAAGAGGTGGCTGAACGATGAGCGCAGCAAACTGACGACCGTTGGTCATTGGTGTAGCAGTATCTTGGCATGATTTGACGAATGGGATAGCGAACGGTGCGGTGAACAGTGCAATGAACCCTGCAATGAATGCTGTAGCGAATCACTATGGGGTAGATGACTATGGGGCGGCGATCGCTTTCTACACACACGCGATTGAAGACCAGCCTGATATTGTCGAGTCGTACTGGTATCTGGGGTTAGCTTGGCTATTGCAGGGGGATGAAGCAGCGGCTCAAACCGTTTGGATCACTGCTCTGGCGCAAGCAGCACCCGACCAAGCCGATCAACTCACAACCGACCTAGCCGATCTCCTAATCGCTGAAGCCACCCGCCAATGTCAGCACCACCGACCCGACCAAGCCAGTCGCCTCTACCAACAGGTATTAGAACTGCAACCCGATGCGGCTGAAATTCAGCTTGCGCTAGGGAATATCTTAGCTGAACAGGGCGATTTAACCAGCGCGTTGGTCTCCTGGCAAACAGCTACAACCCTTCAGCCCGAATGGATTGAACCTGTGGAACGACAGGCCGAAGTCTGGCAAAAGCTGGGGCAGATTGAGCAGGCGATCGCCTGTTACCACCAAGCCTTAACCCTTCGGCCTGACCGAGCTGATTTCTATCATTTGCTAGGACTGTGTTACACCCAGCAGGCTCAATGGGAGATGGCGATCGCCCAGTTTTCCCAAATGCTCCAACGGCAGCCCCAGTGTGCGGCGGCTTGGGGAGACTTAGGGTATGCCCAACTTCGACGAGGCAATCTGGAAACGGCGATCGCGCATTTTCAGCTAGCCGTTCAGATGCAGCCTCATACTGTCGAAACCTACTGCAACTGGGTCAAGCAGGGAACGGCTGCGGTTGCTTTGCAACTCAACGCTGATTTTTTACAGTCGTTGCTGCCTACTGCCACCGTGGATTGCAGTGATGCATCTGGGGAATTTGATGAGAGAGAGAAGCGCGCTGAGTGCATCTCTCTTCCCCAACTTCAGCCCCAGACTAAGCAATATGGCTATCTGGGAACGTTACTGAGTCAGCGAGGACAACCGGAACTGGCGATTGCCGCGTACCAAACAGCCGTGACGCTTCAACCCAGTGCCGTTCAATTTCACCTGGAATTGGGTCATGTTTTGACTCAAGTTAATCAATTGGATGCTGCATTTAATGCCTACCAAACTGTTCTGCAACTAACACCCAATTCGACAAAGGCGCTGTTAGGGATAGGACGGATCTTAGTCAAATTTGGTCAGTATCAAGAGGCAATTGCTTTGGCTAATCAGGCGATCGCCCTCGCACCAATCCAGCCAGATGGATATATCCTTCTGGGCGATGTCGCTCGACTCAGAGGACAGTGGGATGAGTCTGCAAAACACTATCAAACGGCTCTTAAACTTGCACCAACTGCAATTGAATGCTGGTGTAATTTAGCGATCGCCCTTGCCCATAGCCATAGAGATGAAGAGGCGATCGCTTGCTTCAAAACAATTCTGAATCTGAATTCAAACTTAGCGCCAGTCGTTTGGAATTTTATTACATCTCTTCAAACCCAAGCGCTATTAGCACCGTCCGCCACTTTAGCTCAAATCACTCCGATTGATGCGCCAATTGGATGGCACGAAACCACAGAGGAATGGATTCATCAGACGAGTCTGAATGCGAATGATTACATCCCAATTCATCCGCCTCAGACTGTAATTCTTACCCCTCCAAAACAGATTGAAACGAACTCTAATTCTGCGCCTCATTTTAGCTTTAGATTTGGACGCAAAATCACGATTCCTAAAACGTTTTTAGTCACCTTAGCCAATGGACGGTTCTGGCTAGATCCAGATCAAAGCAGCAGCGCCATTTTTACCAAAAACAATCAAATTCTTGCCGACCTTTCCCCAGAGTTTCCAATTCTTAGCCCCGGACATCCTGATCAGCAACCCGGCCAGCATTGGACGTTTAGAGCAGAGAAGCTATCACCGCCAGAGCTAATTCAAGGCAATGTTGTAGTACTAGCAGGGCTATCTAACAATGTCTATTTTCATTGGCTATTGGATTGTTTGCCTCGATTTGAATTGTTGCAATTAAGTGGAGTAGATTTAACCGAAGTAGATTACTTTTTAGTTGGCGATCGCCAGCCATTTCAACAAGAAAGCCTAGCTATGTTGGGTATTCCCAATTCAAAAATACTGCCGATTGAACAACATCTTCATATTCAAGCAACTCAACTAATTGTGCCGTCATTTCCGGGGGCGATCGCCTGGTTTCAGCCGTGGGTGGGTGATTTTCTTAAAGCAACTTTTCTAAATCAGGTAACCGATTCATTTTCCGACCAGCCAAATCAGTCCAATTATCCGACTCGACTCTACATTAGCCGCCAAAATACAACCACTCGCCGGGTTATAAACGAATCAGAATTAGTACAATATTTAGAGCAATTTGGATTTGTCAGCATTGATTTAGAAGCGCTATCCATTGTAGAACAAGCGCAGTTGTTTGCGAGTGCCGAGGTGATTGTCGCTTCCCACGGTAGCGGATTAACCAATGCTATCTTTTGCGCTCCATCAACCAAAATAATTGAAATCTTTTCACCTAATTTTGTTTACTCTTGCTATTGGTATATTAGTAACGTCATCAAATTAGACTATTTCTATCTTTTAGGAGACCTGCCCCTTGGATATTCAATGCATCAATTTCTGTATCCAAACCCTCGAATTGAAGATATTTTTGTGAATTTAAATACGTTAAAAAAAATACTAGACGTGGCAGGAATTGCATGAGGTGTTGCTGATTTCATGTATGATTTTTTTGAAAGGGGCGCGCCGCTCTCAAAAAAATCATACCCAGATTAAGCAATGCCTTGCATGATTCAACTATCTGCGTTGGTGCTAGCAGGTGGGCAAAGCCGTCGCATGGGGCAAGATAAAGCGTTGCTAGAAATCAATGGGGTGCCAATGCTGCAACGGGTCTGCGCGATCGCCCGTCAGTGTGCTGACCCAGTGTATGTGGTCACGCCCTGGGTTGAGCGCTACCAGGCGATTGTGCCACCCGACTGCCAGTTCCTTCGAGAAACTGCTGCTCTCAACGGTACATCTCAGGGACCACTTATGGGTTTTGCCCAGGCGCTAGGGCAGGTGCAAACAGATTGGGTGTTGCTGTTGGCGTGCGATTTGCCGCAGCTTAGAGCAGACGTGCTACAAACCTGGGCGCAACAGTTAGACCAGGTTGATCCAGCGGCGATCGCCTGTCTCCCCCGTCATCCCAAGGGCTGGGAGGCGCTCTGTGGCTTCTACCGACGCAGCAGTCTGTCTGGGTTACAAACCTTTGTCGAATCTGGGGGGCGATCGTTTCAGCGCTGGCTAGCGCAATATCCCGTGGCAGAACTGCCGTTAAACGACACTCAGATACTCTTTAACTGCAACACGCCAGACGACATCAGCAGCATTAGATAGCTCCTCTGGTTGTCAGTTCTTGTCAGTTCAGAGATAGACCGCCCCCGACACTACACTCCGCCTATCGGCGCGATCGCCGTCGAGTCAAAATGCTCACCACCTCACCAGGATTCGCACCGGGCTGCAAACTGCTCCAATCGTTGGCATTGGCAAAACTGCGGCGATGCAGATCGTGAATCGTTTCGCGCACCCAAGCAGGGCTGCTAATTAGCAAGATCCTGATCTGCTCTTGTTCCGGTGCCAACGGCATCACGTAGAGCGGCAAAACTAACGGCTGTGGGAGAATCTCGCCTTCACTACCCGTCAAAAAACTGCGCGCACTTGAAACAAACATCTCAACCATCGGGGTTCTCCTGCATAAGCGGTAAGAGGGAAACCCCAAAAACCTAGCCACCCCGCGTAAACAAAAGCAGGGTGGCTAGAGAGAATGCTAAAATTCCCAGTTAGCCGCCACACTGCTACCACAGTTTGGGGGTCAGCCGCTCAATGTTGGTTACAACAGCATTGGGCGGTGCTAGATTTTTGGAGCGAATTTAGGTTGCTCGACTACAGAATCGTTCAACAACCTTAACCAGACACAATACGGGCATAGATGTCACATCGTCAAGACCCAAATCGGCAAATTGTGTCAAAAATATTGGGAGTACTGAGATGGGCGATCGCCATAGTATGGAGAAACGTTTCTCCGATCCATCTGGTTTAGGGTGATATGCAGAAACTGTCGGCCTATCCACCCAATTTGGGATGAGTATGCGGAAACTTTCCGCCTAATAACAAGTTATGTCACTCAGTTTGTCGGTGAGGACGTAACCGAAGGCTTATCTGCCAGTATTCAGGT
>JBBQFG010000227.1:0-8327 GCA_038321765.1 Elainellales cyanobacterium | reverse complement strand
GGAGCCTATGTCTGTGGTGAAGAAACGGCACTGATGGCATCGATCGAGGGTAAACGAGGCGTGCCTAGCCCTCGTCCTCCCTATCCCGCAGAACGGGGGCTGTGGGGATTGCCAACGTTGATCAACAATGTCGAAACCTTTGCCAACCTTGCACCTATTATTCGCCACGGGGCTGATTGGTTTGCCAGCATTGGCACCGAGAAAAGCAAAGGTACCAAAGTCTTTGCCCTAGCAGGCAAAATTCAGAATACCGGATTAATTGAAGTGCCGATGGGAACCTCCCTGCGGCAAATCGTAGAGGAGATGGGCGGCGGCGTACCGGATGGCGGATCAGTAAAAGCCGTGCAGACAGGTGGTCCTTCTGGCGGATGTATTCCCGCCTCAGCCTTTGATACGCCTGTAGACTACGAATCGCTGGCTCAACTCGGCTCCATCATGGGGTCTGGTGGCATGATTGTCATGGATCAGACCACCAGCATGGTGGATGTGGCGCATTACTTCATGGAGTTTTGTCGAGATGAATCTTGCGGCAAATGCATTCCCTGTCGCGTGGGCACGGTACAACTGCACCAACTTCTAACAAAAATACGTGACGGTCAAGCAACCTCGGCTGACCTGGAGTTGCTGGAAGAACTCTGCGATATGGTGAAACACACCAGCCTGTGTGGTTTGGGGCAATCTGCACCTAATCCAGTTTTAAGTACATTGCATTATTTTCGCAACGAGTATGAGGCATTAATTGGTGGCAATGCCACGTAGACAAGCTCTGCAACTAAAAATCATTCACAAATGAGGTGATTAGAATGCTCAGACAAACACAACTATGTAGCAACTGTCACCGAGAGTATCTTTTATGGCAGCTAGCGAATGGAGTCTGTTCACAGTGCAAACAACAAGAAAAAACGAAAGAACCTCAAATACAACTTTGTAGTAAATGCTTCAATTCATATCTCCCGTGGGAACTGGTGAATGGAGTGTGTTTAGGCTGTAAACGGCAAGAAGAAAAAACGAAAGAACCTCAAATACAACTTTGTAGTAAATGCTTCAATTCATATCTCCCGTGGGAACTGGTGAATGGGGTGTGTTTAGGCTATAAACGGCAAGAAGAAAAAATCAAAGAGCCAAAACTACAACTTTGTAGTAAATGCTTCAATTCATATCTCCCATGGGAACTGGTGAATGGAGTGTGTTTAGGCTGTAAACGGCAAGAAGAAAAAATCAAAGAGCCAAAACTACAACTTTGTAGTAAATGCTTCAATTCATATCTCCCGTGGGAACTGATGAACGGAACGTGCTCAGGATGTAGACAAAGAGAACAAAAGACAACTGAGTTCCCGCAAACACGTCCATGTATCAAGTGCTTTAGGATGTTCCCTGCGATAGGGCTGCAAGATGGGTTCTGTTTTGAATGTAGAAACCACTTGAGCCTTTAATTTTGGATTACTGGAGTTTCCGTCTTTCTTTAATGGAATAGATTCTATGTCTGTCAAAACTCTAACTATCGACGATCGCCTAATCAGTGCCCGCGAAGCAGAAACGGTTCTAGATGCGGCGAAAGAAGCGGGTATTCACATCCCAACATTGTGCTATCTAGAAGGAGTTTCGGAAGTGGGGGCGTGTCGGCTTTGTCTGGTGGAAGTTGCTGGAAGTAGTAAACTGCAACCTGCCTGCGTCACCAAAGTGGCAGAGGGAATGGACATTAAAACTAACACAGAACGATTGCAAAACTATCGCCGTACGATTGTTGAAATGCTGTTTGCAGAAGGCAATCATGTGTGTTCCGTTTGTGTTTCTAATGGGCATTGTGAATTGCAAGATTTGGCGATCGAAATGGGGATGGATCATGTGCGACTAGAGTATCAATTTCCCGATCGCAACGTTGATCTTTCCCACGATCGCTTTGGCATGGATCATAATCGCTGTGTGCTGTGTACCCGATGCGTTCGCGTCTGTGATGAGCTGGAAGGAGCACATACTTGGGATATGGCAGGTCGAGGGTTTCAATCCCATGTGATTACCGATCTGAACCAACCCTGGGGGACATCTCAAACTTGTACCTCCTGCGGTAAATGTGTCGAAGCCTGCCCAACAGGTGCGATTTTTCATCAAGGGTCAAGCATTGGCGAAATGGTGCACGATCGCGCTCGAATTGAATTTATCGCGACTGCTCGCCAGAAGCAACAATGGCAATTTTAAAGGAGGTATTTTTATGTTACGCCCTCATGTTCCTGAAACTTATCTGTGGATTCTTTTGTGGTTTGTTCTAGCATTATTGCTCTTGGTCGCAGAAGGCGTTTTGTTGCCGCAACCAGCGATTGCAATCATGGGTCAAATAAAGGAGGTTGTGGATACATTTTTTCTCCAGGTCTCTCGATCCATTGGATAGAAGTATTGGTCTGAACATTCGTTGAGCAAGGTTCGCTGGAGGAAAAGATGGCGCGTGTGAAATTAGCAACGGTCTGGCTGGGTGGCTGTTCTGGTTGCCATATGTCCTTTCTGGATTTGGACGAATGGCTGTTTGATTTGGCAGCCCAGGTCGATTTCGTCTACAGTCCGTTTATGGATGTGAAAGCCTATCCAGAAGGTGTGGATGTGGTGCTGGTGGAAGGGGCGATCGCCAATGAAGACCACCTGGACATGATTCACAAGGTGCGGGCGCGATCGCGCCTTTTAATTTCCTTTGGGGATTGTGCAGTGACAGGAAACGTAACGGCGCTCCGCAATCCCTTGGGTAGTGAAGAATCTGTCCTGTACCGAAGTTATATTGAAGCGGTGGATCTTCATGGTCAAGTTCCCCAAGCGCCAGGGATTGTGCCACCTTTACTCAAGCGCGTTACCCCCGTTCATGCGGTTGTTCCAGTCGATATCTATTTACCAGGGTGTCCACCTCCTGCCGATCGAATTCGGGCAGTTCTAGAACCCCTATTAATCGGTGAAACACCTCATCTAGAAGGGCAACAGATCAAATTTGGTTGAGGAGAAAACTATGCCCAGACAAGTTACTACGACGTGATTGAGATCCGTTCCAAGATCCTAATGCTCTGAATGTTTTTTATAGTGGATAAATGGGTGGTAGTGATGGCTCAACGAATTGTGATCGATCCGGTGACGCGGATTGAAGGACATGCCAAAATTACAATTTACCTGGATGATACCGGACAGGTGACTGATGCGCGCTTTCATGTCACCGAATTTCGCGGTTTTGAGAAGTTTTGTGAGGGGCGACCGCTGTGGGAAATGCCGGGAATCACGTCGCGAATTTGCGGCATCTGTCCAGTTAGCCACCTGTTGGCATCGGCAAAGGCAGGCGATCGCATTCTTGCCGTTACCATTCCTCCAGCAGCCGTCCGGCTACGACGCTTAATGAATTTGGCGCAGATCATCCAATCTCATGCGCTTAGTTTTTTCTATCTCAGTGCTCCCGATCTATTGCTGGGAATGGACAGCGATCCGCAAACGCGCAATGTCTTTGGACTGATGGCAGCAGCCCCCGAACTCGCACGGGGCGGAATCCGGCTGCGCCAGTTTGGACAGGAGATTATTGAACGATTGGGCGGACGAAAAATTCATCCCTCCTGGGCAGTTCCCGGCGGGGTGCGAGAGCCATTGTCTGAGGAAGGACGCACCCGTATTTGCGATCGCATTCCTGAAGCCCGCACCACTGCCCTGAATGCTTTGGGTCAATTTAAGCAATTACTTCAGACTCACGAACGCGAAGCGCAGACCTTTGGCAATTTTCCTTCGCTGTTTATGGGCTTAGTCACCCCTGATGGGCTGTGGGAGCATTACGATGGATTCCTTCGCTTTGTCGATAGTGCTGGGAATATTGTGAGCGATCGCCTCGATCCTACCCGCTACCAGGACTTCATTGGCGAAGCGGTTGAGTCTGATTCCTATTTAAAGTCTCCCTACTACCGTCCGTTAGGCTATCCCGACCAGAGTGATCACTGTCGATTAGACAGCGGCATCTATCGAGTTGGACCGCTGGCACGGCTGAATATTTGCACCCAAATTGGCACACCGCTCGCCGATCAAGAATTGCGAGAATTTCGCGATCGCGGCAACGGCACTGTCACATCCTCCTTCTTCTACCACTATGCCCGCTTGATTGAAATTTTGGCGGCGATCGAGAAAATTGAACAAACGATGGATGATCCAGACTTACTTTCAACTCGATTAAGAGCCGATGCAGGGATTAATCAACTGGAAGGAATCGGAGTTAGCGAAGCCCCACGCGGCACCTTGTTTCATCACTATCGAGTAGACGAAAATGGGTTAATGCAGAAGGTCAATTTAGTAATTGCTACGGGGCAAAACAACCTGGCAATGAACCGCACCGTCGCCCAAATCGCCCGCCATTTCATCCACGGCTCCGACATTCCTGAAGGAATGCTGAATCGCGTGGAAGCTGGAATCCGAGCGTTTGATCCATGCCTGAGTTGTTCCACTCACGCCGCCGGACAAATGCCGCTCCATGTTCAGCTCGTCAGTGCTGAGGGCACTCTGCTCAACGAAACCTGGCGAGATTAGATCTGGCGAGATTAGTGTTTGAATCTTCTATTTATTTCCTCATAAGTTTCCCAACTTCTGCTTCTAATCTAAGAATAATAAGACCATAATTTTACTTATTTCTAAAGAGACTTATAGTTAAAATGGATACCACTACTCGTTCGGTAACTGCGTTACCGAACGGTCTTGTTCAAAGATTTTTGCGTCCGTCCTTGGTGAAGTCAAACAGAACTACAAAATTGTTTGCAACTCTCAATAGTGCTTCTACTAAAGGCGAGTCGGCTTACAGCCGCTGATTTTGTAAAATTTTGAGATGTGGTGCGGCAGATAGGTCACAAAAGGATCAACTATCTTGAGTCACTGGTATCAGCTAGACGCAGCAGAGGTTCTGCAACAACTGGGCACGGATATATCCCGTGGGCTGAGTGGTGAGGAGGTGAGCCGTCGTCAGACAGAGTGGGGGAGTAATGAGCTTGCAGACCACACGACTAAAAGCCCGTGGTTCATCTTGTGGGAGCAATTAACGGCTTCAACCATTGTCGTCTTACTACTAGCAGCGCTGGCTTCGGCATGGCTCAAAGATTACAAAGATGCGATCGCTATTCTTGCGATCGTCCTACTCACGGTTTTGCTGGGCTGGAGCCAGGAATATCGGGCTGAAAAGGCATTGGTGGCGCTGAAGCAACTGGCTATACCCAAAGTTAGGGTATGGCGCGAAGGGCAGTGGGAGGAAATTTCCGCCCGTGATCTGGTGCCGGGGGATAGAGTGCGGCTAGAGGCAGGAAATTGGGTTCCAGCCGATGGTCGCCTGCTAGAAAGTGTAAATCTGCAAGTTCAGGAAGCCGCTTTAACGGGAGAAGCCGCTCCGGTCGAGAAAGACAGCCAGCCGCTGACCGATGAACATGCCACTGAGGAATCGAACTTTCGCCCCAATATGGTGTACGTGGGCACCACGGTTACGTCCGGCAGAGGGCAAGCCATCGTCACCGAAACGGGCATGAACACGGAACTGGGCACCGTGGCTCACCTGATGCACACAGTCGGGCGGGAGCCAACCCCATTGCAGCAACGCCTGGATCAGTTGAGTCAAAAATTAGTCCTGGCGATTTTGGTGCTGGTGGCAGCGATTTTTGCGCTGGGCATGTGGCGGGGTGAACCCTTACAGTTGATGTTTCTGACGGCAGTCAGCGTTGCAGTTGGCTTGATACCGGAGGGATTACCCGCGATCGTCACCATTTCTTTGGCGCTAGGTTCTCAGCGCATGCTGCAACAACATGCCCTCATCCGCAGACTTCCTGCGGTCGAAACGCTGGGTTCGGTCACGGTGATTTGCGCTGATAAGACAGGGACACTGACCGAAAATCGCATGACGGTCACGGTGCTGGAAGTCGCAGACCAGCGCTTAGAGTTGGGGCAACTAGAGTTGGGACAGCCGCAATCATCGCGACTGAACCCTGCGCTCAATCTTCTGTTAATTGGGGGTGCTCTCTGCAACGATGCCATTCTGCCACTGCACACGGCGGACTCGGATCATCCATACACTGACCCACCTTTGGGCGATCCGACCGAGGCAGCGTTAGCGGTTGCCGCTGCCCGTTTCGGCTTCGCGAAGCCGGAGCTAGACCAGCATTATCCGCGCATTGCCGAAATCCCTTTCGCTTCTGATCGCAAACGGATGACTACAATCCATCAGTGGGATGCTGATGGTTTGGCGCTGCCGCCTGGTCTCCAGCCGTCTCCTTACATTGCCTTCACCAAAGGAGCCGTGGCTAATCTGCTCGACGTTGCCAGCCACCTTTGGGTGAAGGATGCGATACAACCCTTAGATGCCGAATGGCGCGATCGCATCCTGGCGGCGAACCAAAACCTTGCCCAGCAGGGAAAACGGGTTTTGGGAGTTGCCTTTCGCTTGTTGTCTGATCTGCCAGCCGCAATGCAGCAGGACACCCTGGAGCAAAATCTAGTCTTGCTAGGCTGGGTGGGCATGAATGATCCGGCGCGACCGGAGGTAAAACAGGCAGTGCAACACTGTGAGATGGCGGGCATTCGCCCCATCATGATTACGGGCGATCATCCTCTCACGGCACTGCACCTGGCACAAGCCTTGGGTATTTCGGACAACGATCGCTTCCTCACAGGGCATGACCTCAACCAGTTAACGCTGGCAGAACTGGCAGACAAAGTGGACAGGATCTCGGTATATGCGCGAGTGTCACCGGAGCAAAAACTGAACATTGTGCAGGCATTCCAGCAGCGACATCAGGTTGTTGCCATGACCGGAGATGGGATTAATGATGCCCCAGCTTTGCGTAAAGCCAATATTGGCATCGCGATGGGCAAAACGGGTACGGACGTTGCCCAAGAAGCCGCTGATATGGTGCTGTTGGATGATAATTTTGCCACGATCGTGGCAGCGGTGAAAGAAGGGCGCGTGATTTACGACAACATTCGTAAAGCGATTAAATACCTCTTGAGCGGCAACTCTGGCGAAATTTGGGTGATGCTCCTGGCTCCCGTCTTGGGCATGCCCTTGCCTCTCTTACCCATCCAGATTCTCTGGATTAACTTGATGTCAGATGGCTTGCCCGCCCTGGCGCTGACTGTGGAACCCGCCGAGCAAGACACCATGAATCGCCCACCTTACGACCCCAGTGAGCAGATCTTTAGTCGCGGCATGGGTTGGGACATCGTCTGGATTGGCTTGCTGACAGGGCTGGTCAGCCTGGGCACTGGATACGCCTACTGGCGGATCAGTCCTGCCACCCACTGGCAAACGATGCTCTTCACCATTCTCACTTTCTCAGAAACCGTAATTGCCCTGGCAGTTCGCTCCGAACACCGCTCTCTGTTTCAGATTGGCTTGTTCTCCAACAAACCGCTGCTAGGCGCGATCGCCCTCACGTTGGGACTGCATCTGGCAATTCTGTATGTCCCCCTCTGCCAAACCCTGTTTCAAACCACTGCCCTATCCCTATCCGAGCTAGCTTTCAGCTTAGGGATCAGCACCCTGGTCTTTTGGGCGATTGAGGGGCAAAAATGGCTGATGCGACATTGAGAGGCATCTATGACCCAGTATGATTAAGGCACCCTGTCGCCCCTTTGGACTCTATGGTTCACACCTCCGTAGCAGACATCTCCCAATTACAGCGATCGCTTCCAGAAAAGCGTGTGTCTCTTCATCTCGATTGGGAAGGTTACCAAACGATCCGCGCAACCTTGGGTGAAAATCGTGCTGCTCATCTGACCTACCACAACGGCATTTTGGAGATTATGACTCCGTTAGAAGCACACGAAAATTCTAGTGGGTTAATTGGGCAATTTATCGAGATTTTGACCGAAGAGTTGCATCTCAACATTAAATCGATGGAATCAACCACCCTCGATCGACCTGGGCTAAAAGCAGGAGCTGAACCCGATCAGGGATACTACATTGCCAATGAACCCTTGGTTCGGGGTAAAACCGTCGATCTGAGCGTTGATCCACCGCCAGATTTGGTTGTAGAAGTTGACATCACCCATACTGATATCGACAAAAATGTCCTTTACGCAAACCTAGGCGTGCCTGAGTTCTGGCGCTACAACGGCAAAATTTTGACGATTTATGCACTTCAAAGTGACAGTTATCAAGAAGTAGAGAGGAGTCCAACCTTTCCGGGTGTTCCCAAAGAGCGACTTTATGAGTTTTTGCATCATTGCGCCCAGAAAGGAGAAACTCAGGCAAAGCGAGACTTAAGGGGCTGGATTCGTACGCATCGGAGCTAACGGCGATCGCCCAACGGCAAACGATGAGCATGAAGGGGCGATCGCCCCATTCGCCC
>JBBQFG010000226.1:0-8337 GCA_038321765.1 Elainellales cyanobacterium | reverse complement strand
GAAGTTGATGAAGCAATCCGTCAGAGAGCCGAGAAACTAGAACAAAATGGGTTAAAAGCGATTGATGCATTGCATGTTGCATGTGCTGAAGTAGCTAACAGCGATTGTTTCATTACTTGTGACAAGCGGCTGATCAATCGGTGTTCAGGGTTAACGATGAAAGTAATAAACCCAGTCGATTTTGTTTTGGAGATAAGCAGTGATGATCCAGGTTAAGAGTGAGCAACAAGTTTTACAGGAAGGGTTTCAGATTTTGATATCTAATATGGAACCATCTGCTGTTGCTCGGTTTTGGGCAGCGTGCAATATTGGCAGGGGAGATTACTTGAAACTCAAGGATCAGCTTTTTGCTCAAGAATCAGTAGGAAGCTTGTACTCCAAGATTGTAGACTTTCAGACAACAAAGAGCGAAGCCTAACATAGCCTCTGAGGATGACGAGGTCAATGCAGCGGACGGTCGAGAGATGCTGGTATTGAGGTCGAGGTTAATTGCCGTCGCCGACCCGCACCGTTAGCCTGCAACGCTCCTGTGTTTTTGAGTTGTCTGTGGGTGGGCAAATCGCCCCTCAATTGCGAAGGTTAAGTACCGCAAAATTTGGGTCAGAGTGAACAGTCTCAAGCGGTTATTGGTGAGTTGCAAAAGTTAGGTATTTTCAGATTATTGGTGAGCGTTGAACGTCCCAGAGCGTTAGGGGCGATCGCCGAGAATTCCCTGTGTTGTTCAGTGATCTGTGAGTGGGCGATCGCCCCCCAGATTGCGAAAGTTGAGTGCTTCAAAATCTGGGTCAGAGTTGGAAGGCTCAGGAGGTACTTGGGGGGCGATCGCCTCACTCCTCACTATTGACGTTGGAAGACGTTGGAAGACATTGGAAGACGTTGGAAAACGTTGGAATCGGATTTTTTAGCTCTCTAGCTCTATCGAGCATGTATCTTAGCAACCATCTTGCAAAGTCTGATAGTGGTGTTGAGGTAAGGATTTTTTGAAGCGCGGGCCGCGCCCGCGCTTCAAAAAATCCTTACAAGTTGAGGACTACCCAAAGTCTATGGCAAGATGTTTGCTGGCGGTGTATAAAGTTCTAGTGTTGCTGGTGACGATTCGGTAAGCGTTTCAGGTAGCTTTTATGAAAGGGTTTGTGTTTTCTCGTCGGCTGACGGTGGTTCGGAAGCCATGGCGATCGCTGCTTCAATTCGTAGGGCTGTTTAGCCTCTGTGTGGTGCTGATCGCAAGCTGTGGAGTGCCCTCCAACCCACCCCCCACCGCCTCACCTAACGCGACTGGCTCGACGACCAACAGCAGCAGTCGGGTAACAATGGGCACCACCCAGAAGGTAGAAACCCTTGATCCTGCTGATGCCTACACTATTTTTACGGGCATCTTGCTCTATAACATGGGCGATCGCCTCTACACCTACACTCCCGGCACCACCGACATAGTCCCTCAGCTCGCCACCGAATTGCCCACCATTAGCGAAGACGGCTTAACCTACACCATGCCGCTGCGCCAGGGCGTTAAACTGCACGATGGCACCCCTTTTACCGCCGCAGTAATGAAATTCTCCATTGAGCGGTTCATGAAAAATGGCGGCGGCCCAGCCTTTTTGCTGTCTGACCAAATCGCTACGGTAGAGGCTACGGGGGAATACGAACTTACCATTCAGCTCAAATCGCCCTTTGCTGCCTTTACGTCTTTACTAACGTTTTGGGGTGTCACCCCCGTTCCGCCCACAGCCTACGAAATTGGCGAAGGCAAAATGAAGCCCGAAAGCTTTATTGGCAGCGGCCCCTACAAATTAGCAGCCCTGACTCCAGATGCGATTAAGCTTGATGCCAACCCAGACTATTGGGGCGAAAAGCCAGCCAATCAAGGGGTTGATATCCAGATTTACGCCAGTTCTGCAAACCTCTACAACACGTTCAAAACTAAGGGGTTAGACATCGCCTACCAAACCCTCGAACCCGACCAAATTTCTAGCCTAGAAAAAGATGCCTCTGCGGGCGGCTGGCAGGTGATTGAAGCCGGGACAACCGTGGTCAACTACATGACCTTAAATCAAAAGCTGGAGCCGACTAAGGATTTGAAGGTAAGGCAGGCGATCGCCGCCATGATTGACCGCAACCTGATTAACCAGCGCGTGTTTCAGGGACAGGCCGATCCACTTTACAGCCTGCTGCCAACCAGTTTCAGCACCTACAAACCTGTGTTCAAAGATGCCTACGGCGATGGTGACTTCGCCAAAGCCAAGCAGTTTTTGACGGCTGCTGGCTACTCTGAGGCAAAACCACTGACCTTTGAAATTTGGTATCCCTCTGCGTCGGCGACCCGGGGCAACGTAGCTAACACCCTCAAACAGTCCATCGAACGAGGACTGCCCGGTCTGGTCAATGTCACCGTTAATAGTGCCGAACGGGCTACCCTTTCCAAAGGCGTAGACGAAGGAGCCTACACCACCGTCTTACTCAACTGGTATCCTGATTTTTACGATGCCGATACATTCATCCAGCCTTTTTTGAGCTGCGACCAAGGTTCACCTCAAACCCTTTGCACCAAAGGAGCCAGCCAAGGAAACGGTTCGTTCTACTACAGCGAGAAAGCGAATGATCTCGTTCAGCAGCAACGCGCCGAGCAAGACCCCAAAGTTCGAGACACCTTGATTACTGATCTACAAGACATCATGGCGACCGATGTTCCCTACATTCCCCTCTGGCAAAACAAAGATTATGTATTTGCCCAAAACGGTGTACAAGGAGTCAGCATTCAGCCAACCCAGCAGTTTTTGCTGTGGCAAATCGGAAAGTAAGACGATAAGCTATGTCCCGCTTAAAACCTGAGATTTTCCCTACAGAAAATGGGAAGATCTGGGGATGGCCAGGATTTACAGCAATTTTCAATTGCGTAAACCACAGTTATTTTTTAGAAGCCGCGCTCTGCGCGGCTTCTAAAAAATAACCTGCACCTAACCAAGCGCAAAGCGCTGTAAGTTCAGCCTTGCAGTAGAAAATCAGAACCTAACGCCCGCTCCCTACGGTCTTCACGACATGTCCCGTTCTTCTGCCTTACGCTACTACGTTCTATCTCGGCTGCTGCTCGCGCCACTCATGCTGTGGACGATCACCACACTGGTGTTTCTCTTGTTACGGGCAACGCCAGGTGATCCGGTAGATGCCATTTTGGGAGCGCGGGCACCAGAGGAGGTGAAGGAGGCAGTACGAGAACGGTTGGGGTTAAATGCGCCGCTGTGGCTGCAATATTTGAACTATATGGGCAGTCTACTGCGGTTCGATTTGGGATCATCCCTCACGGCTCAAGGACAAACGGTTTGGCAGATTATTCAAGCTCACTTCCCAGCCACACTGGAGCTAACGGCGTTTAGTATGCTGGTGGCACTGGTGGTGGGGGTGCTAATTGGGGCACTGGCCGCCTCACGACCCAACACTGCAGTGGACGCAGGTGGGCGCTTATTTGGGATTATTACCTATGCCGTGCCGATGTATTGGTTTGGCATGGTGTTGCAGCTTGTGTTTGCAGTGCAGTTGCGCTGGTTCCCAATTGGGACGCGATTTCCGCTGACGATGACAGCCCCGCAAGGCCCCACGGGGCTATATCTGGTAGACAGTTTGTTACAGGGAAACCTTCAGGCGTTTTTTGTGGCGCTGTATTATCTGACATTACCCAGCCTGACGCTCGGAATTTTGATCAGCGGAGTGTTTGAGCGAATTGTGCGAATTAATTTGAAGCAAACCCTGCGGGCAGATTATGTAGAGGCGGCACGGGCGCGGGGCATTTCGGAACGGCGGATTGTGTTTGCCCACGCGCTCAAGAATGCGCTGATTCCAGTGATTACAGTGCTGGGGCTAACGGTTGCGTCGCTGTTGGGGGGTGCTATTTTGACCGAGGTCACATTTTCCTGGCCTGGTTTGGCTAATCGACTCTACGAGGCGATCGAGTTTCGCGATTACCCAGTCGTGCAGGGCGTGATGGTCTTTTTTGGAGTGATTGTAGCGATCGCCTCCATCCTCATAGACATTCTCAACGCCTACGTCGATCCCAGAATTCGCTATTAGACTTCCTGCGTGAATCTGCGTGAATCGTTTCCCGGCGAAGCCGGGAAACGATTCACGCTCACGAAAAAGCATTCACGCAAGAAGTCTATTGATTATGGGAGCCTAAAGCGTTTGGATGCCTAAAGCGTTTGGATGCCCTGTAACAGGCCCCGACAGACACCCGTGAGAAATTCCCAGTCAAGCGTTTGGGGGCGATCGCTCCTCTGATGATAGTGAGGGTTTCGCAAATCTGCGGTATCAGTCACCATTACAGCACCGTAGCCCGCATCCCAGAAGGGCGCATGGTCACTGCGGCGGGTAGTGGGGATCAGCTTGCCGCGCTGTCCCGCTGGTAGCCACTGGCACGGCACCTGCCCAATGCTGAAGGCACGCTTCAGGTGCCACATATCAGGGATCGTTTTCAGATTGCCCACTAGCGCAATAAAGTCACCCCGGTTGGGGTAGAAATACTGGAGTGGGGTTGGATACCGTTGAGAATTGGGCTGTGCATCGCGATAGCCCAGCATTTCTAGCGATAGCATTAGCCGCAGTGGAAACCCTTGTTGCGCCAATATAGTCGCATAGTGCTGACTACCCTGTAGGCCAAATTCTTCCAGGTCAAATGCCACCAGCCGCACGGGATGACGAGCCGGGTTAGCGGTCAGCGATCGCGCTAATTCCAGCAGCACCGCCACCCCCGTGGCATTATCGTCTGCCCCAGGGCAATTCGGCACGGCATCATAATGGGCACCAACCAAGATGGGTGGACGCGCTATTGTCGTTTCGGCTTGCCCCGGCACGTTCAGAACCAAATTCCGGTGGAGCCGACCATTCACCAAAAACTCAAAGCTTTCAACGTCTCCCCACTGACCCAGTTCTTGCTGAATATACTGCTGCACATAGAAATGCCCCTCCGTTGCCAAAAACGGATCGCGATCGCGTGCCACCTGCTCAACGTGCGCTCTCAGCCGCTCCTGTAATTCGTCGCTCATGCGCTATGCCCTGCCAGCATTTCCTGCCCCACCCGCACATAGTCCTGCCAACCCTCTGCCGCGCGCGCTTCTTTAATCAAATGCACCAATACCCCCGCCCGTGCCGCCTTCTGAAATGCCGCTAGCCGCCGTACTCCCGTCTCAAACACGGGTAGTTCAGCGTCTTTGAGCATCTCTTTCACGGTTTCACCATCCCGGCTGGGTTTGGGGGGAATAATATTCAGCAAAATTCGATAGCGATTTGCCCCAATTGCCTGTAAACATTCCAAGGTAAGAACCAGGGCATCCAACGCCAATACGTCTGGCGTGGTGGGTAAAATCAACAAATCACAGCCATCGGTCAACAGTTCTAAATCGCGCTGAATCGGTCTGGCCTGGGTGTCGATTACCACATGGTCAAAATTTCGCAGCCGTCGAGGCGATCGCCACTCATCAACCACTTCAAACGGCAATTCTCCCCGCTGCGACCAGCCCGTCGCCGAACGGTTGGGATCGGCATCAATCAGCAGCGTCTCGCCCTGGCTCTGCAAAAAGGCGGCCAAATGTACTGCGGCTGTAGTTTTGCCAACACCACCTTTGAAGCTGGCGATCGTGATGATCATGGCGGAGAGGGAGAAAGGATGCAGGTGAGGGATATCATCAAACACTACAGTGCTATAAAACTATAGTGCCACGCTGAGCTGTATCCATGAATGTATGCTCATGCGTTATACTAAATCGGATACGAGGAGAGGTAACTTATTATGACAACTGCTCCAGTAAGTCAAATGAAATGTGCGTGCCCAGCTTGCGTATGTATCGTCGATATTGAGCAAGCGGTCAAGCAAAACGACCAATGTTTTTGCAGTCAGGTTTGCGCTGACGGACATCCCAACGGGCATGGAGATTGTGGTCATGCAGGCTGTGACTGTTGATTGACAGCTAATTCACATTTATTTGGAAGAACCGAGTGTAGCGTCGCTGCACTCGGTTCTTTCGTCTTGTTTCCTTTCGCTCTAACGGGTGAGCTAGCAAGGCTTGCTAGAGTTAGGGAGAGGCGATCGCCTCTCCCCGTCCGAGGTCAGTTTGTGACAACAGATTTACAGCGTTGCCATGACATCACGAGCCGCCTGAAGGGTGCGATCGACATCTTCATCGGTGTGCGCCAGGGACGTAAACCCTGCCTCAAACTGCGACGGTGCCAGGTAAACGCCGTGCTCCAACATGCCCCGGTGAAAGCGGCCAAACTTTTGCAGATCGCAGGTTTTGGCATCTTGGAAATTGTGAACTGGGCCTGCGGTAAAGAAGAAGCCAAACATAGCGCTGATGGAGCCACCACAGGCAGCATGTCCCGTTTCGTGAGCAACCTGAACTAAGCCATCTGCTAGCTTTTTGGTAATGCGTTCTAGTTGGTCGTAGGTGCCGGGGCGTTGCAGCAGTTCTAGAGTTTTGATCCCCGCCGTCATCGCTAGAGGATTGCCCGAAAGCGTCCCCGCTTGGTACATGGGGCCAGCCGGAGCCACCATCTGCATAATGTCGCGCCGTCCACCATAGGCACCCACGGGTAACCCGCCCCCAATCACCTTGCCCAATGTGGTCAGGTCAGGGGTAATACCAAATTTTTCTTGGGCACCCCCGTAGGAAATCCGAAAGCCTGTCATGACTTCATCAAACACGAGCAACGCGCCGTGCTCTTTCGTCAGTTCGCGCAACCCTTCCAGAAAGCCAGCATCGGGTGGAATGAAGCCAGCATTGCCCACGACGGGTTCGAGAATGACCCCGGCAATCTCACCTGGATTCTCTGCGAACAGCGTTTTCACTGCTTCCAGATCATTGAACGGAGCCGTGAGAGTGGCAGCAGTGGTGGACTTGGGCACACCCGGAGAATCGGGCAGCCCTAGCGTGGCTACACCAGAGCCAGCCTTCACCAAAAACATATCGGCGTGGCCGTGGTAGCAGCCTTCAAATTTGATGATTTTTTCACGCCCGGTAAAGGCGCGCATCAGGCGCAGCACTGACATGCAGGCTTCGGTGCCAGAGTTAACAAAGCGCACCATTTCGACGCTGGGCACTGCGTCGATCACCATTTCGGCCAGAACATTTTCTAGGTAATTGGGCGCGCCAAAACTGGTGCCCTTTTCCGCTGCTTCTTGGATGGCCTTGATCACATGGGGATGGGCATGACCGCAAATTGCGGGGCCCCAAGTGCCGATGTAGTCGATGTATTGATTGCCATCGACATCCCACATGTAGGCATCTTTGACGCGATCGACGACGATGGGTTGCCCACCCACCGACTTAAACGCTCGCACCGGAGAGTTGACCCCTCCCGGCATCAGCTTCTGAGCAGCGGCAAAGATTTCCTCTGAACGGGTTGTTTTCAAATGGGTGGTAGTCGTCAAAATTTTCTCCTAAACCTTGAATGCTTGTGTTGCCAGGAATGTTGAGTGGTGAACTGACGCAGCGTCGGGCGATGAGATCAGGATGTCGCTTGGATCAAAATGAACCGATTATGCTCTAGAACTGTTCTAGAACTGTGTTTATTTTTTTGACAGGTTCTTGCTGCGAACCGTCCAACCCATAAACAGCATCGTTGAAACCCCAGGTTTTCTACACGCTCAGCCTACAAAATCAATTTTCCCAGACAGTTCTAAGTAGTTCAACCTATATAAAAACCAAATTCTAAAACCCTGCGCCGCCCGCTGTGCGGACGGCGCAGGGTTTTAGAATCTTATATTTAATTAAGCCTATCTACTTAGAACCCGCCCTTGCAATAAAACAGATCGCATATTCCATTATCCTACGCATTGAATCATGCAGATTTACATTGCCAGCAAATTAGGGAAACCAGGGGCGAAATAGCTACAGGACTGCGATCGCCCCTAGTTTCCCTAAATCGCCCCTAATTAATCCCCCATCTATCGGCGCGATCGCCGCCGCGTCAAAATGCTCACCACCTCACCGGGATTAGCACCGGGTTGTAGACTGCTCCACTCGGTAGCGTTGGCAAACCCTCGCCCATGTAGGTCGTGAATGGTTTCGCGCACCCAGGTGGGGCTACTAATGACCAAGAGCCTTAGCTGTTCTTGGTCGGGCGCGGGGGGCGTGACGTAGATGGGCAGCAACAACGTACCAGAACGGTCTGCACCCTCCATTTCTCTGCCATCGGTCAAAAAGTTGCGAGTTGTCGCACCATAAACGATCTCAAACATGGGGTTCTCCTGCATAAGCGGTAAGAAGAAACCCCAAAAACCTAGCCACCCCGCGCAAACAAAAGCAGGGTGGCTAGAGAGAAATGTTAAAATTCTCGGTTAGCCGCCAGACT
>JBBQFG010000225.1:0-8347 GCA_038321765.1 Elainellales cyanobacterium | reverse complement strand
GTGGGTTCAAAATTTTTCAGGTAGGTTTGGCTGCGGATGCCACAGGTGAGCGCTATCGTGGGGATGTCGGTGGCTTGTCCGGCTAAAATGTCAGCTTCGGTATCGCCTACCATCCAGGCTGTGTGGGGGTGAATGTCGCTTAAACTGGCGATCGCCTCTGACAGAAGTTTGGTCTTATGATCAGCATGATTGTGATAGGCCACATCCCGGTCTTGGGCACCCCAAATGTCGCTAAACATTGACCTAAGACCGTGACTATTGAGAATTTGGATGGCTTGATGCTGGCAGCGCAGTGTCACAAGGATCAGGCGTGCACCCTGGGCATATAGCATAGTCAACGCCCGACGCACACCCGGTTGCAGATAGTCTTGATGCAGTAGAGTTGGCTGATTGACGATGTGGACAACCCGTTGTAAGAACAGGTCAATTTCCTCTCCACACAGCCCAGAACGCATGGCAATTTCCACGTCAGGGACGCGGTTCTGCTTCATTTGCCAAAACTGCTCTTTAGTCAGTAGATGAATAGGCAGAGTGACACCTGTAGTTTGATAGGCAACTTGAACCTCTGCCAAACCCAATTGGTAAGTCTGATAATAGCGATCAGATACATCTACAATTGGGCCGTCAAAATCGCAAAAGACAGTGAGGGGTTGGGGTTGCCGTTTCGCTGACAAATGAAGCCGATTACACTGTCTCGAATCTATGGCTGTGCCGCTAGGCATAGATTGTTACCAAAACTACTTTTTTTGAAACACTTATTCACACTAGCAGTCAAAATATAAGTCGTCAACAGAAAAAATACATTTTCCGATATAAAAAACTTATATAGCAATACACTACCAGTTAGGGCAATATTTTTTTCTGAGAGCCTCGCGCCGTGCAGATCTCAGAAAAAACATTTGAAGTCAACGCTCCAAGATCAACGTGAGTGGCCCATCGTTCTCAATTAGCACCTGCATCGTCGCCCCAAATTTTCCGGTTGCTACCACTAGTCCACTCTGACGTAGCTTGGCTACAAATTGTTCGTAAAGGGGTTCAGCGATCGCCGGGGCGGCAGCCTGCTCAAACGAAGGCCGCCGCCCTTTACGACTGTCGCCATACAGGGTGAATTGGCTAATTACCAAAAGTTCACCCTTAATGTCTTGCACAGACTGGTCGAAGCGATCGCGCTGATCGGGAAAAATCCGCAGCTCCAAACACTTTCGTGCCATCCACTCTAGCTCTGCCTCGGTGTCTGTTTCGGCAATGCCCACCAGCAGGTTGAGTCCACGCCCAATCTTGCCGACAATTACGCCATCTACCGTAACTTGAGAGGCTGTAACTCGTTGAAGGACTACGCGCATAGGCTGGGATGAGAGCAGAATCAAGGGAAGAGCTAGCTTCGACTGCGCTCAGCTAGCGACTAGCTTCGACTGCGCTCAGCTAGCTGAGCGCAGTCGAAGCTAGTCGCCAGTTTGTCCTTATCAGAAAACTAAAGTCTATTTTTTCTTGCCAAATTTGGCTTTGAGGTCATCGAGGGTGGGGGCTTTGGGTGGCGCTTGGTTGTCGGCGGGAGGGCGCTCTGGAGGACGACTTTGGGAACGGCTTTGAGAAGCATTTTGAGAGGAGATTTGGGGCGATCGCACTGGTGAAGTTTGGGGCGATCGCGTCGTAGATTGCTCTGTAGCTCGTGCCGGAGGTTGGGTCGATGATGAACTGCCGCCGTCAGAGCGCATGGAAAGGCTAATCCGCTTGAGTTTTTCGTTCACCTCCAATACGTGTACGTTAACCACCTGACCAACCTTCACAATCTGTTTGGGATCACTAACAAATCGATCTGCCAACTGCGAGACGTGAATCAGGCCGTCTTGGTGAACGCCAATATCGACGAACGCCCCAAAGTTGGCCACGTTGGTCACTACGCCCTCCAATTTCATGCCCACTGTTAAATCCGACAGTTCCTTGACACCCTCCTTAAACGTGGCGTACTTGAATTCGGCACGGGGATCACGTCCTGGTTTTTCTAGCTCTGCCAGAATATCGCGCAGGGTGGGTTCTCCGATCGTTTCCGTGGTGTACTGTTTCAGGTCTGTTTTTTTCAGCCGCTCGGCAACGTCTGCAATGTGAGTTAGCGGCACACTCAGGTCTTTGGCCATATGCTCGACCAGCCGATAGCTTTCGGGATGAACGGCTGTATTATCGAGCAGCGTGTCGCCGTTGCGAATACGTAAAAAGCCAGCCGCTTGCTCAAATGCCTTGGGACCTAGTTTGGCCACTTTGAGTAGCTGCCGTCGGTTGCGAAAGGCTCCGTTTTCGTTACGGTAGGCCACAATGTTGTGGGCGATCGCTGCCGAAATCCCAGAGACTGCCATCAATAGTTCTTTGGACGCAGTGTTGAGATCAACCCCGACATAGTTAACGCAGCTTTCTACGGTTTCATCTAGCTTTTTCTTTAATAGCTTTTGATCAACATCGTGTTGATATTGCCCCACACCAATCGATTTGGGGTCAAGTTTGACCAGTTCTGCCAGGGGGTCTTGTAAGCGACGGCCAATGCTGACGGAGCCACGAACGGTGATGTCTTGATCGGGAAATTCGGCGATCGCCACCGGACTAGCCGAGTACACCGAAGCCCCCGCCTCACTGACGATGACGGCGATCGGTTTTTGCTCTAACGTGCTCAAGACTTCTTTGACAAACTCATCTGTTTCTCGACCTGCCGTGCCGTTGCCAATGGCGATCAGCTCAATCTGGTAGGTCTTAATCAACTCGGCCAGGGTTCGGCCTGCTTGCTGACGCTGGGCAGCAGACTGATGCGGGAAGACGGTTTGATACTTCAGGAACTTACCCGTTTGGTCGAGTGCTACCACCTTGCAGCCCGTGCGGAAACCGGGATCGACCGCCAGCGTCGGCTTCATCCCCGCTGGAGCCGCCAACAGCAATTCCCTCAAATTGGCTTCAAAGGTTTTGATCGATTCGATATCGGCCTCTTGCTTTTTAGCAGCGCGCACCTCCGTCAGCAATGAGGTTTTGATTAACCGATTAAAGGCATCGTGCAGCATGGCGCGATAAAAGTCTCGCACGGGCTTGGCCTTAGTACGAATCTCTGCCGATTCTAGATGAGCCAGCACAGCCGCTTCGTCGAACTCTAGTGCTACATCCAGCACGCCGTCTGCTTCGCCCCGGTAGAGCGCCAGCAGGTTGTGTGAGGGAATGGTTTTGACCTTAGCTTGGTAGCTGCGGTACATCTCAAATTTGGTGGAGCCTTCGGGATGGCTGGCTTTAACGCGGGAGGTTAATACTCCCGATTCCATGAGGAATTCTCGCAGGTAAGCGCGATGTTCGGCCTTATCAGCGGTTTCCTCAGCCAAAATGTCAGAGGCACCGCTCAGCGCCTCGGCTACCGTTTGCACGCCCAATTCGGCTGTCAGATAATCTACAGCGGCAGTTGCTAAAGCGTCCACGGATACCGTAGCTGTGGAGCTGTTTAGCGATTTGATCAAGGCAGCTAATGGCTCTAGTCCTTTTTCGCGGGCAATGGTGGCGCGGGTGCGGCGTTTGGGGCGGTAGGGCAAATATAAATCTTCAAGTTCTGTCTTTTGCAGGCAGGTTTCAATGGTGACGCGCAGGGTGTCGGTGAGTTTGCCCTGCTGGGCGATCGCCTCCAAAACAGTTCGCTTGCGGTCTTCTAACTCTGTTAGGTAAGCATGGCGATCGCCCAAATCGCGAAGCTGGGTCTCATTCATTTCACCCGTACGCTCCTTACGGTAACGGGCAACAAACGGCACCGTGGCTCCTTCTGCAAATAGCTCTAAGGCATTTTTAACTTGAACAGGTTGTAAGGAAAGCTCGTGCGCCAGTAGTTGGGGAATGTCTAGCATTGGGTCTGTAGAAGGGATGCGGTCTAGATAGAACAATAATAAACAACACGTCTAGAACATTACTGAAGCTTGGGGACTGAAGCGTGGGGCACTCCTTCTGCGAGTCTAACGTCAAGATGCATACCTTTACGTTTAGAGAGTTATCCAATTTTCTGTGAAGACGCACAGAACAAGGGGCTTAAGCCCCTTACCTGTCTGGAGCTATCTCATGCAGCTTCATGTAGATTTGGTATTACCTAATAAATCCCGATAGTGGTATTGAGTTGAGTATTTTCAGAACTACCAAAAAACCTCCTGGAGGGAGAAGTTCTCGGTTAGAGTGAGCAGCCTAGAAGGATTTCGACCGCGACCTCTACAATTTGTGCTAATGTTAGGGGCAATTGTGGCATTATATGCAATTGATATAAACCATCAATTTAAGTTGATTCTCGACACACGGGTAATATTTTAGATTAGTAGACTTGGGTGTAAGGAATTCCTATGCTTTGTACTTAAGGATAACTAATTTATTCCTCGCTTCAATTGCTGGGGCATATTTCAACAGTATCTGGAAAATCAGATTTTTCGAGCGCTTCCTGTTCTGGTTGACGGCCTAAGATTGGCTCTTTCGTGTTTGTTTACCAGTTTTTTTAAGAGCGCGATCGCATCCTCCTAAACGTTCATAGAACTGGTATCGGCGCGATCGCTAACTCCACTCAACTCCATGTTTCGAATTTAACCACTACCGATTCACTATGCGAGTCTTACTGCTCTATCCTCTGTTTCCTCAGTCGTTTTGGTCTTTTGACAAAGCATTGGAGCTAATTGGCCGTAAAGTTTCTCTGCCACCCCTTGGCATGATTACCGTTGCGGCAATCTTGCCTCAAACCTGGGAATTCCGTCTAGTTGATCGCAATGTTCAGTACGAGACAGAGGCAGACTGGTATTGGGCAGATCTGGTAATCATCTCAGGCATGATTGTGCAAAAGCCCGACATGCTCTATCTGATCGAGCAAGCCAAACGACGGGGCAAGATGGTTGCCGTTGGGGGTCCCTATGTAACCTCGGTACCCGACGCGGCTAAGGCCGCTGGCGCTGATTTCCTGGTGCTCGATGAAGGTGAAATTACCTTACCCATGCTGGTTGAGGCGTTGGCTGCTGGTAAAACCTCTGGGGTTCTACGAGCACCTGAAGGTCAGCGCCCTGACGTCACTACCACCCCCATTCCTCGATTCGATCTGCTTGACCTGCAGGCTTACAACGAGATGTCAGTCCAATTCTCTCGCGGTTGCCCATTTCAGTGTGAGTTTTGTGACATCATCGTGCTCTACGGACGCAAGCCACGCACCAAAACACCAGCTCAATTAATTGCCGAGTTACAGAGACTATACGACTTAGGCTGGCGGCGATCGGTGTTCATGGTAGACGACAACTTCATCGGCAATAAACGTAACGTGAAGCTGATGCTGCGCGAACTGGGTGGCTGGATGGTTGAGCGCAAGTACCCGTTTCGTCTGTCTACCGAAGCTTCTATTGACTTGGCACAAGATGCAGAGCTAATGGAGCTGATGATTCAAGCCAATTTTGCTTCAGTATTTGTTGGTATCGAAACCCCCGATACCGATACTCTAGCTCTCACCCAGAAGTTTCAAAATACCCGTGATTCTCTGCTGGAGTCTGTAGAAGCCATCAACCGAGCAGGTTTAGGCGTGATGGCCGGGTTTATCCTAGGCTTTGATAACGAAAAATCTGGAGCGGGTCAGCGCATTATTAACTTTGTCGAATCGACTGCCATTCCCAAAGCCATGTTTGGGCTGCTCCAGGCATTGCCCAATACTGCTTTATGGAAACGCCTCGAAGCAGAAGGTCGCCTACTGGACTCTGCCAAAGACATCCAAGGGCACCAAATGTCATTGACGAACTTTGTACCCACTCGCCCAATCGAAGAACTCGCCCGTGAGTATCTGAGCTGCTTCTGGGAACTCTACGAACCAAGCCGTTATTTAGCACGGGTGTATCGACATTCCATGCGAATTAAGCCTGTGCCCCACAGCATTCCTTTCCGGATGTTGGAGTGGGTAGAGTTGCGGGCTGTCCTCACAATCTTTTGGCGGCAGGGTATCAAACGCAGCACCCGCGTTCAGTTTTGGCGTCAGCTCATTGGCATCGTGCGCCATGACCCAAAGGTTATTGTCTCCTACTTAAGTAGCTGTGCACTGCTGGAGCATTTTCTGCAATATCGCACAATTGTGCGAGATGAACTTGAAGCGCAACTGGCTCAGGCTGCGGCTGAACCGATCCCCGTCTTAGAACGTTCTCTTACCCCTAGTTCGCTTTAATCGTTACTGATTGAAGCCTTTGAAAAAAACCGGCGTATCTCGATCAGGGTGCGCTGGTTTTTTATGACCTTGATTATGATGACAACAGATATTATGGCAACTAAACATGGCAAAAGACCCAGGTAGTAACCTCGATACAGCAAGGCTGTTTCCGATTGGCGCAACCAGTCGCACCCTCAAAAACACCCTAAGTCCAACCGATCGCCTCGATGTCTGGAAGATGAAACTGCGGGCGAGTAACTTCAGTGTGGCTCTGAAGGATCTTGTCAAAAACACGGATGCAGATCTGTATCTGCTTAACAGCAAAGGGCAAACGATCGCCAGCTCTAGACGTAGAGGCAACAAAAACGAAGCTCTCAATAACCTGCTGCTGCCCTCTGGGACGTATTACGTAGCGGTGCTATTGGATGAATCCAGTGGCGGCACAAAATATGCACTAACGATGTCTGCCCCAGCCCCTACTGATTTTTTAGGCAACACGTTCGACACGGCCTTTGGGTTGAGTGTAACTTCAGCAGGTACTACTTTTTCTGAAGTGGTTACCAAGCGAGATCCAGACGATTTCATTCGCTTTCGATTGGCTGCTCCTGGCCGACTGAAGCTGGACTTAAAAAATTTGAGTAGCAATGTTGACCTTGAACTCTACGATCGCAATCGCACCCTGATTAAACGCTCAGCGAACCTCAACACCATCAACGAAAAGCTCTCGCAGCGGCTGATTGACTATGGCTCAATTTTTTACGTCCGCATGGCACACAAGCCAGGTAAAGATGGGGTTTACACCTTCAGCTATACGTTTACCCCTGATACCCAAACGGCCACAGCATCAGGACTAAAGTATGTTGACTTAGTACCCGGCGCGGGCGTAACTCCCACCGCAGGTCAAACCCTGGCCGTTCAATACACAGGTACGTTAGAAAATGGCGCGGTGTTTGATACCTCACGCGACAATAACCAACCGTTCGTATTTAGACTGGGGACAAATTCGGTGATTCCAGGGTTTGAGGAAGGCTTAAGCACTATGCAAGTGGGAGGTCGTCGTCAACTGATCATTCCTGCTGATCTGGCCTATGGTGCCACCGGATCAGGCAGCATTCCTCCTAATTCCACGATCATTTTTGATGTGGAACTAATCAGCGTTAGTTGAAGATGCGTTGCTTAATCCGGCTGTCAATTTTAGTTTGGGAAGCTTGAGCAACGCTCCTCCCAAGCTAAAACTCATAAGTAGATGGGCGTAATTAAATATAAAACCTTAAAAGTCTGCGCCGCCCGCTGCGCGGGCGGCGCAGACTTTTAAGGTTTTATTTAGGTTGAACTACTTAGCTACGATCAGCAGTCCTGTTGAAGCAACCAGGCGATCGCCCCCATTAACTGTCTACGTTTTATTACTGCGTGAGAACTCAGAATTGTGAAATTAAATTTTCGATATGGATTGGCGTTTACAACGGCATTGTTTATGCCGCTGGTGATGCCGTTGGCTGCCCTGGCAGATCTGGCCACACTTCAGGGACAAAGCGGTGGCCAAATTAATGTGCGCCGTTCCCCTTCGACTAATGCCGCCGTTGCCCACTATGGACTGGGAGGCGATCGCGTCGATGTGACTGATTGGGTAAACTCTACAGATGGCTACGTTTGGTATAGTGTGCGGTTCCCCTCCAGTGGTGCAACTGGTTGGATTCGGAGCGACTTGGTGCGGGTAAATTCTTCGACAAGTCAGCGCGTTTCATTTGCGCCAGGAACTTCGGCTGCTAATGTAGGCGGAAACGCTCAGGGATTCCAAGTTCGTGAGTATGTGCTAAATGCAGTCGCGGGTCAAACTATGTTTACAGAACTGCTTGCAAATAGTGCGGCTTTGAGGGTTCAGGTGGTGTCGCCCACAGGTCGCAGCCTCTATTTAGGGGGCGGCAATTGGTCTGGACAGTTACCTGCGGCAGGGGACTATCGCGTGCGGGTCAGTCAATTAGCCAACGCAGCGCGCCAAGGCACCACAAGTGATTTTAGTCTCACAGTGGGAATTCGCTGATAGTTTCTATAGAACTCATTTGACATCTTTCCGGTGATCGCGAATATTCTGTAGGGGCGAAGCATTTGCATCAATATTCTGGCAACGCAGCGTCAATTCGAGTGCAAATGCTTCGCCCCTACTGCCCAAAAATCGCCCTAAATCTC
>JBBQFG010000224.1:0-8442 GCA_038321765.1 Elainellales cyanobacterium | reverse complement strand
CCTCCCTCCACCCCCCTCTGCCCCCGCACACCAAAAAAAAAAAACTTATTCGTTTTTCGCCGCCCCCCCCCCCCCCCCCCCCACTTCCAAAAAAAGATTACAGGTTAATTAATTTGCAATCCTTAGTGAGCTAAGTTAGGCCACGGCCACCGTTGCTTTTTTCACTGCTGGCTTTGCTGTCTCCAATGCAGCGTCTGGAAGCGGCCTGGTTGGCAAGGCTGCTTCAGAAATTAACTGGGTGTAAAGCTGACCCAGACGAGACGCAACACCATGCCAGCTAAAATTCGTTTCAACCCGATGGCGGCCCGCATCACCGAGCTGATCGCGCCACTCAGCATTACTGAGGATGCGATCGATTGCAGTTGCAAACGAGTTAACATCCTTGGGCGGCACCAACAACCCAGTGACTTCAGGAATCACCGTGTATTGCAATCCACCGACATCGCTGCCCACAACGGGAGTACGGCTGGCCATTGCTTCGATTGGAACTAGTCCGAATGGCTCGTAGTGGCTAGGCACCACACCCACATCGGCAGCGGCGTAATAGAGGTGGAGGTTTTCGGAACCTAAGCGGCCTGGAAAATGGGTAATGTCAGCAATGCCTAATTCATTCACAATCCCTTCAATGCGATCGCGCTCTATCCCATCACACTTGCCTGGGCGACTGCCTCCTCCAATGATCAGCCGTAGGCTTTCTTTGCCGCGTAGCTGCGATTGAGCCATGGCTCGAACCAACGTTTCGATCCCTTTGCGCGGATCAAAGCGACCCACATAGAGAGCGATCTTGTCGGCTTGGGGAATTCCCAATACCTGTCGAGCGTCTGCACGGCTGATGTGACCAAAGCGCTCAATGTCGGTACCGCAAGGAATCATCTGAATGTTGCCATTAGTAGAAACATGCGATCGCATATGTTCTTGCTCTTGTGGACTGGTCGCCACCACGCAGCTCACTGTCTCCAGACAAGTACGCTCTACTGCTAACCGCTTAGACCCAATCGGAGGAATATCACTGATTGCCATGTACTTAATGGCACCCAATGAGTGATACGTATGAACTTGAACCAGCGACGGTTGCAGTTTTCTCAACTCCATCCCGACCCAAGATGACAACCAGTAATGAGTGTGCAAAAGAGAGTAAGAAATCCGCTGCTGCTGTTGAAACGCCATGAACGCTTCAACAAACTCTGGCATGTATTCAAACAGCACATCCCGTCCGATAAACTCAGTCGGCCCTGCTTGCAGACGGATTGTCCGACAGTTGGGTTGATGTTGCACAATCATTGGTTGGTTGGGGTCGTTGCGGCGAGTGAACATGTCTACCTGCCACCCTTGCTTCGCCAACATTTCACCGATCTGGCGCACGTAAACGTTCTGTCCTCCCGCTTCCTCTTGTCCAATTTCGGCAGCAGGATCACCACTAACTGAAATTAAAGCAACGCAGCGCTTCTGAGTCAAAAACATGATCTTCACCTCATGGTTAACATTCTTGCCCCCGCGGTTTCGAGATGAGAGCACGGCTAACTCCTCTAAACTGCGAGGCTAGTCACAACAAACTCACACGTACCGATCGCAAGACACCAATGCAACCTAAGTTACCTCCAGTCTCCTCATGCAGACCACGGGACAAACCAACCTGTTAGCGCTTAGAGAATACTCTCCTCTGCAAGGGATTAAGTGAGCTTCCCGAAATCTAAGTTTAGGGAATCTACCACCATCGACCTTTGCTTTTAGGACGCGGTCTAACCGTTAGCAGTCTCGCTCTAGACGACTGTTGATAGGGCTTTTTCTGGCAGGTAGCCTACCAGAAAAAACTTAGAGTTACGTTGGATCATCAATTTTTGTTAATTTTATAGAGAGGATAGCTTGCTCATCCTATTTCGTCAATACTCCTTAAACATCTAGTATCTATGCATAACTTAACCGAAAGTAACACTCTAATTGCGTACTGCTAGATACGTCTTAAGAAATAAGTTGGGATAATACTATCGTCTGATTACATTTCTCAGATGATGAGTATAGCCCGTCATTTACCATCTGGCTATAACTTTTTTGGCAGGCTTTCGTTGCCCTAAGAGTCAAGCCTAGACAGCATTTTGAATCAGGATTAAGAAATTGATTTGACCTGTGAGCTTAAAAAAGCCAACCTAATTTGCCACACAATAAATCTACTAACATCTAATAAATCTAGTTGAAAATCTGGTAGTGGTATTGAGGTAATGATTTTTTGAAGCGCGGGCAAAGTCCGCGCTTCAAAAAATCATTACCAGCTTAGGACTACCGAAAATCTTAGAGGATGTTTTATAAAGTGATCGGTTGTGATTTTAGGTACTGAGTGATCCCCCCTTAGACTCCCTTGAAAAAGGGGAAATTGGATTCAAAGTCCTCCTTTTTAAGGGGAATGTAGGGGGATCGATACCGTTTTTATACCAGCGACGGAACTTTTAAAACATCCTCTTAGACAGCGTGCTAAAGATTGGGTTACTGTCTATTGGGAAGATCTCGTTTTTGTTGAAATTCCACAGTCGAGATTTCCACACTTCTTGCCACAGCTTTCCTATAGGCAGTCTGAAGATTTCCTTCTATTCTGGATATGTAGGCGTTTCACCGCTTTTTAGCGCACCTTGATTTAACGCCAACTAAATGTCGATAGATGTCGGGTAGTGGTATTGAGGTAAGGATTTTTTGATGGGCGGGCTAAGCCCGCCCATCAAAAAATCCTTACCCATTCCTTACCCATTTAGGACTACCGATGTCGAATAAAAGACGTTCACAGCGCGAGGAACAGAGGCAATGGCTGGATTTGGGGACATGGTGCAGAAGGCATTTTATTTGGGTGTAGGGCTAGCGTCCTATGCCGGAGAGAAAGCTGGTAGCACATTGGGTGACTTGCGATCGCAAGTACAAAAGTTAGCGGATGAAATGGTGGCGCGGGGCGAGATTAACGCAGACGAAGCCAAGCGCATGGTAGAAGAAATGCTTAATCGGGCGCAGCAACCTCCCAGCCCAACCTCTAGCCAAACAGAGCAAAAACCAGCAGAGCCACGTCGGATCGAAATCCTCACAGATGAGGACGTTCCTAATCAGCCACCCGTCTCAACTGCCGCTGACGAACTGCGACAGCAAGTAGAACACCTGCAAGCAGAACTCCGACGGCTAAAACGGGATTGAGCTTAGGTTGCATCAAATATCGGCTGTAGCGTGGTTGTAGGACTTTAATACGATGTTAGAAACGTTTGCTCAAGAAGTAGAACGGCTGCTAGAAGACTTTGCCAAGGGTGCCAACGAAGCGGTAGACGCGCTGTTTGAGTGGTCGGACGAGATGGTCGATCAGCTTGTAGAACGGTTAGATGAGGCGATCGCCCCTGAACTGACCGAATTTGAGCGCCAGATGGAAACGTGGATTGAACCGTTTGTGCAAGCAGTGGTCGGCTTTGAAAGCACCATGTCAGAAACGGTACAGCCTTTCACGCAAACCGTAGAACCCGTTTTAAATCAGCATTCGGCTTGTGTCGGCTGTCGCAACTACCACGGTCAAACCTACGGCGGCAATATGCTCGTATGTGGAATGCACCCCTCTGGCTGGGAGTCGGAGCAGTGCCCCGATTGGGAATCAACTTGGGGAAAAGAAGAGTAAGCACGTTACCCATAAACACGTTACCCAACAGCAGGGGCAAAGCATTTGGCCAATTCTGCCTCAACATGACCCAGACCTACTGACCAAATGTTGTCATTGCTGATTTGAAGTATGAAATTTTTTTGAGAGGGGGGGGGCCCGCTCAAAAAAATATCATATCCGGAATAAGCAACGCCCAAATGTTTTAACCACATACACGCAACCTGCGATCGCGTTTCACACAAAATAATAAGATTCTAAAACCCTGCGCCGCCCGCTGTGCGGGCGGCGCAGGGTTTTAGAATTTGGTTTTTATTCAGGTTGAACTACTTACCAACCGTTAGCCTGGTTCAGTAATGGAAAGAAATGACCGATGGGGCCTTGCCCGTTACCAATGCGAAGAGCATGGTGAAGGGCGCTAGTGACGTAGGCTTTTGCCTGTTGAA
This sequence comes from Elainellales cyanobacterium, assembly GCA_038321765.1. GTDB lineage: Bacteria > Cyanobacteriota > Cyanobacteriia > Elainellales > Elainellaceae > CASBQJ01. Next base: position 4,383 of record JBBQFG010000224.1, on the reverse strand, counting down.
CAGCAGGAAACAACTCCTGTCCGAGGGCAAGGTTGGCGGCGATCGCCGCCGATAACGTACAGCCAGTGCCGTGGGTGTCGGTGGTGTTAACGGTAACTGTACGCAAGGTTTCAAGGCGATCGCCATCCCAAAATACATCCACGCCACGTAGATCGCCCGCCATGCCGCCGCCCTTGACCAAAACCGCCTGTGCACCCAGGGTTTTTAGAATCTGCTGGGCGGCTTGCTGGAGATCAGTCAGGGTGTGAATTTCCATGCCGCTGAGGATTTGGGCTTCGTAGCGGTTGGGAGTAATCAGCTTGGCAAGGGGAATGAGGTCGGTGCGGAGGGTGGCGATCGCCTCGTCTGCAATTAGCTGTGCCCCAGTGCGCGATACCATCACCGGGTCAACCACGAGATTGGGAAGCGAGAGGGCGATCGCCTGCTGCACCACAGCCGCGATGATCTCCTGATTCAACAGCATCCCTGTCTTGACCGCCTGTACGCCAATATCATCAACCACAGCGCTGATTTGGGCAACAACCGAGGCTGGGGGTAGCGCATCGACCCGCGTTACACCCTGCGTATTTTGAGCCGTAATACAGGTGAGAGCACTGGTGCCGTGGACGCGATGGAAGGAAAAAGTACGCAAGTCCGCTTGAATGCCTGCACCACCGCCACTATCGGAACCTGCAATGGTCATGGCAACGGGGGTAGGAAGGTTTGAAATTGCGGGCATACTTGAGTTGAGAGCGATTAACTGCTCTAGCGATGGTAGCAGCGTTAAGGTGGCTGTGGCGATCGCTTCTGCCCTACCATCTTTCACAATTGCCACACTCTCTCCCCGGTAATGATTCATTCCAACGCATTACAACAGGCAAAACAGGGCAACGAAGAGGCGATCGCGTTCCTCCTCAAGACGGCGTTGCAAATAGACGGCACAGAGGTAACGGCAGCGATCGCCAGCACCACGTTAGAAATTAGGCTAGGACAGGTGGGGCGGCGACAAATTGGGCAGGGGCGCATTAGACAGGCATCAAATGAGATGCTTGATCCGGCTGTAGTTCTGCCAAAATTAGCCCGTGTTCTCCTCAAACTTCAGGTGGTGGGGATTCGTTCGGTAGTGGTGCAGGCTTATGAAACAGCAGAATTACTCCTGTGGACAGAGCGCTTTTCTGCTAATCGTCAGGGTGTGGCGCGATTGCTGACGCGATCGGGGGATACGAAGGCGATCGCCTACCTGATCGACCATGCTCTGGCTCACTGGCACATTACCACTCATGCCCAGATCCAAGGAACCCACCTGCAACTGATCCTAGAAGCCCCGCAGGTACCCGATCCCCAAGCCGCCGTTACATTGGTTCAACGAGAAATTGCCACTTGGCACAGCCAGTCGATTCACACGATAGATCTGTGGGGACAGCAGACAGGTCTCACCATTCCCACCTGGACACAGGCTCTAGACCCACCCGACGCTCTATCTCCCGTCTCATCCAGTTCACACCTTCCCAATTCGACCAGCTCCCGCGCAGACATCTCCCCAAGCAGCACATCCAACCGCCCTGCTCGCGCCCTTTCCCCAGCCAACTCTATTTTGGTACCCGGCGCATGGACATTCAACTTTGACCCATTCAAGCTAGGGTTTATCATCGCCCTGGCGGCCTACGGATTCTTTTGTGCGCCACACTATACCGTCACCGGATTCATCAATGGCATTAATCCGTTGATGATGTTTATTCACGGTGTCAATCTTATTTTTCATGAAGCAGGCCATACTCTGTTCATGATCTTTGGGCGGTTTCTGCACATTTTAGGCGGCTCCCTGCTACAAATTCTGGTGCCTAGCGTCATCAGTGGCTATTTTTTCTGCACCAAACAATATTATGCCGGAGCGATCGCCCTCTGCTGGACGGGCGAAAACTTCTGGGACGTTTCCATTTACATTAAAGATGCTCAACTCCGGCTTTTGCCCCTACTGGGCGGCGAGAATGTTTTACACGACTGGCACTTTCTGCTGCTAGACCTGCGCCTGCTCACTCAAGACCAACTAATCGGTGGGCTAGCCTACGCTATCGGGGTGATCATTTACGCGATCGCCATCTTCACAGGTGTCTATTACGCCCAAGTTAAAAACGCACCCAAATTAGAGAATTCATCCCTACCGCCCCTCCCGTAGAATTGTGGGCGTTGCTGATTTTAGAGGTAATTTTTTTTAGAGATAATTTTGATGGCAGCGGTGCGCTCCTGTGATCAAAAAATCGTCTCCCGATTATGCAATATCGAATTTTAAGGCAATAGACCTCTTGCCTGAATGCCTTTTTGAGGGCGTGAATCGTTTCCTGGCGAAGCCGGGAAACGATTCACGCAGGAGGTCTATTGCATAATCCAAGATGTAATTCATCCTTAAGAATCGGCAACGCCTAGAATTATGAAGACGAGTAATCACGCGGACGGTAGGCTGTGGCTTTCAACGTAGGGTTGTTGGGATTGGGAACGGTGGGTGCGGGAACGGCGGAGATGTTGCTGAATCCGGCGGGACGGCATCCGTTATTACAGGAGATTGAGATTTATAAAGTGGGAGTGCGATCGCTCGACAAGCCTCGCCCGGTAACGCTGCCCGATACTGCACTGACCACCGATCTGGATGCCATCGTCACCGACCCCAATGTAGACATTGTGGTGGAGGTAATTGGCGGGTTAGAACCGGCTCGGTCGCTAATTTTGAAGGCGATCGCCCACGGCAAACACGTCGTCACGGCAAACAAGGCCGTCATTGCCCGCTACGGCGACGAAATTTTTGATGCGGCCAATGCTGCCGGAGTCTACGTCATGATCGAAGCCGCTGTAGCTGGGGGCATTCCCGTAATTCAACCGCTCAAGCAATCGCTGAGCGTAAACCGCATCCACCGCCTCATTGGGATTGTTAACGGCACCACCAACTACATCCTGACGCGAATGCAGCGAGAGGGGGCAGACTTTGACACGGTGTTGGCAGACGCGCAACAACTAGGCTACGCCGAGGCTGACCCGACCGCCGATGTAGATGGGTTGGATGCCGCTGACAAAATCGCCATTCTTGCTGCACTGGCCTTTGGGGGGCGCGTTAAGCTTGACGACGTGTATTGCGAAGGCATCCGCACAGTTACCGCTGCCGACATTGCCTATGCCGATCGCTTGGGATTCGTGATTAAGCTACTCGCTACCGCTCTGCGAGAACCACCGACCACACCCGGCGACACCACCGATCATCTGCAAGTGCGGGTTCACCCAACGCTGCTCCCCAAAACCCATCCCCTTGCCAGCGTTAACGATGTCTACAACGCCATTTTGTTTGAGGGCGACCCAGTGGGGCAGGTGATGCTATTTGGACGAGGCGCGGGGTCAGGGCCAACTGCCAGCGCAGTTGTATCCGATCTGCAAAATATTGTCGCCATGCTCAAAACCTGTGGCGATCGCACTCCCATCCTCCACCCTCTGCTGGCCTGCATACACACCCACTACTGCACCCTCAGCCCCATGGATGAGCTAGTCACCCGCTTTTACGTACGCTTCTTGACCCGCGATATGTCAGGTGTCATTGGGCGACTGGGCACCTGTTTTGGCAATCACGACGTTAGCCTAGAATCTGTTGTGCAAACTGGCTTCAAAGATGGCCTAGCAGAAATTGTAGTGGTGACTCACAACGTCCGTGAGGGTAACGTTCGACAAGCTTTGGCTGAACTGCGTGGCTTTGAGGCGATCGCTGCCATCCCCAGTGTGCTGAGAGTGCTGTAACACCAAGCGCAGTGGCGATCATTGCCTATTTGCCATCAAAACTATAGGAACCACGCTGCTGCATGGCGGCGTGGGCGCTCCGTGACGGTACAGCATTCGAGCCTTGATAGTCCTAAACAAGTCAGGATTTTTAGATGGGCAGGCGAAGTCTGCCCCATCTATAGCGGTAGCCATGATCAATAGGACGCCTCCCTGTCATTCCCGCGCAGGCGGGAATCCATCTGCTCGATAGGTGCCAGCGTCATTCCCGCGCAGGCGGGAATGACGCTGGCATGTTCTAAGCTTTATGACTATGGCTATAAAAATCCTGACCTCAACACCACTAGCCGAGCCTTTTAGGGTTTTGTGTGGTGCACGTCAATCCAAAACTGCTGAAGTTATAGCTGTCGCCACAAAGGTTAGGACACTGGGATCAAAGGGGGTGTGGGGGCTTTGCCCCCAGCCAGGGGTTCCACCCCTGCACCCCGTCCTAACCAATCCGTCTGTGGCTATAGAACCCATTTGACATTTTTCCGGTGATCGCGAATATTCTGTAGGGGCGAAGCATTTGCATCAATATTCTGGCAACGCAGCCTCAATTCGAGTGCAAATGCTTCGCCCCTACTGCCCAAAAATCGCCCTAAATCTCAA
>JBBQFG010000223.1:0-8495 GCA_038321765.1 Elainellales cyanobacterium | reverse complement strand
TCGTCTCCTGCCGTAGTAGGTTGAAGGTGGAGATGAAACTCGTGGGTCTCTGGATTATGGTCACACCGCAGGGCTTGAATGGCTCCGATTTGCCGTCGATCTAATGCAACAGCAAGACGTAGCAGAGTATGGAGTTGATCTACTATTTTGCGATGTCGCTTGGTGGAGAGACTGCGGTAATTATCATGCTTTTTCTTGGGACAGCTTTTGCGATGGTAGCGGGCAAGATTGGCGATCGTTTCGATTTCTATTTCGGTGTAGCCCAGCAGGTCCCCGTTGCGAATTAGGTAGTAGGAATGTTTATGGTGGCCTGAGTGGCTAACAAAATGCCCGCAGTTGTGTAACATGGCGGCAGCCCATAGCAACTCGCGCTCTTCACAGCCCCAGTCATGCAGTGTGCCCTGAGTTTGGTCAAATAAACTCAGGGTAAAGTTGGCGATGCGCTCGGTGTAGGGAAGGTTAACGTGATATTTTTGTGCAGTCCGCAGAATGCTGCGCTGGCGAATAGAACTTTGAAACCGCAAGTGATCTTCAATTAACCCGTGGGTTAGCATCCAATCTACAATGAGACCTTCTCGCAGCGATCGCTCACAGATCGCCACTGACTCTAGCCCCAGCAACTGCATGGCTTCTTGCAATACAACTGCCCCCGCTAAAATAATCTCTGCCCGCCGATCGGACATACCCGGCAGCGTTGCCCGCTCTGCACAGCTTAGCCGCCGAAACCGCTGCACCATATCTTTCAAGTCGGCTAGGGGAATTTGATAGCCGTGGAGAGGATCGGGCACCACTCCTAGTTTTTCGCGAGCGTGAATAGTAGCCAACGCCTCAATCGTGCCTGAAGTGCCTATAAGCCGTGGCTGCTCCTCTGGTCGAATGTTGAGCCGTAACTCTTCTACCGCACGCTCTAGCATTCCGCGCACATACGCCTGTAGGGCATGGAACTCGCTGTTGCTGACTGGGTCAGTGTGAACCATCTCTGCTGTCAGCCGCACAGCTCCGACCTTAGTACTGGTAAGGGCACGGGGTTCCTGTCCATCGCCCAAAATTAACTCCGTAGATCCGCCTCCTATGTCGATGATGGCGTGGGGTTGGCTGTCAAATTCCACGCCTGACAGCACGCCCAAATAAATTCGACGGGCTTCTTCGTGTCCCGAAATTAGGTCAATTGTCAGCCCTAGCTCTTGTTCAACCTGCTGTAAGAAGTCTCGTCCGTTAGGAGCTTCGCGTACAGCGCTGGTAGCAACTGCAATTACGGCTTCAACCTGTAGGCTGCGAGCAATCTCTTGACAGCGGCGTAGTGCGGCGATCGCTCGTTCAATGGCGGCTGGTGTGAGGTTACCAGTCGTGCGATCGCGATCGCCTAGGCGCACCATAGATTTTTCTCTGGCAGTGATGGTAAATGCAGGCAACGTGGGCTGAACCTTGACGACCACCATATGAATTGAGTTTGTCCCCACATCAATCGCAGCCAGAATGCGATCCCGGTCGTCCTGATCTACAGTAGGCGATGGCAAGTTCAGCAGGCCTTCTCTGCGTCTAGAGAACACATTAATCATCCAAGCGTCCAGGGTAGAGGGGTAGGTTAGTCGTTCAGCCAAAGCGATCACTAGCGACTTACAGTTGCTAATATGCTCATTCACTCAAGCAGTAGTGAGCAAGGTTTTAATTCACCTAATTCACTCAGTCTTGATTGTCGTTTGGCATCTCTGCCTGTTAAATCTGTTGTGCGAACTGTTGTGCGAACTGTTGTGCGAATCATGTCTCGGCAGGGTCGGGAAATAATTCACGTCCTTCAAAAGGAATTCATTTAAGGCATCTATTCATCCGGCAAGAATTCACCTGAGTGAGAAGGGATTCAAGAGGTTCGTGGATTTAGCTTCGCATAAACCTGACTTTTAGCTGAACAATAGTGGGGTTGCAGCGAGTTTCAATCGCCTAAAACCTAGGTCTTTTTGTGAGAGCCGCGCAGTGCACGGCTCTCACAAAAATAATCGTGGTTTATTCAACCAAAAACGGCTGCAATGTTCCCAGTCTCTAGAGACTAGGACGACATCTGGGTACCTAGAAGTTTCCACAATAGTATCTTGGTGGTGATCCACTCGTGATGAATTTCAGAGCAAAGCTCAGTAAATTCTCGGTGAAATCTTAGAAGGCAACGCATTGGGGCAATGGCGCGATATCTGACACATTCGAACTGACCCATAGAACTGATCAATTGGGAATTGGTCAGTTCTAAATGATCTGTGACATAGGTTATGAGAGGTGGGCAGACGCAGCCTGTCCACCTCTCATAACCCATTTGGGTCATAACCCATTTGGGATTGCTATAGATTCCTAGATTGATCATAAATCCTTGCAGGGTACGCTGATGCTTCATTTCCTGCGACACAGACTCTAGGTTACTATCCTGTACTTCGTACGATTGGGAATCCCTATAGATAGAATGGAGTAACTAGTATTAAGAAGTATGTAGGCTATGGCGGACCAATTAATTCGGGCAACAGCCGCAGATGGAGGAATTCGGGTTGTTGGCGCAATCACTACCCGCCTCACCGAAGAAGCCCGCCAGCGACACGAGTTGTCTTATGTGGCTACGGCAGCAATGGGACGCACCATGACTTCGGCGTTGCTGCTTGCCTCTAGCATGAAACGTGCAGAGTCACGGGTCAACATTCGCGTTCGGGGTAATGGCCCTTTAGGGGTTGTAATGGTAGATGCAGGGGCAGATGGAACCGTACGGGGCTACGTAGAAAACCCTACGGTAGAACTGGCACCGAACGCCAAAGGCAAACTAGATGTGGGCGGTGCAGTCGGTAGTGAGGGCTTTCTCTATGTGGTACGGGATGTTGGCTACGGTTACCCATATTCCAGCACTGTAGAACTTGTGTCGGGTGAAATCGGCGATGATGTAGCCAACTACCTGGTGGTGTCAGAACAAACACCTTCGGCACTGCTAGTTGGCGTGTTTGTAGGATCTGGAGGAGTCACTGCGGCGGGGGGGCTATTGGTACAGGTCTTGCCCAAAGCTGCCCGTGATGAAGCACTCGTAGAAACTCTAGAATCTCGCATGACCTCGTTGGCGGGTTTTACACCTCTGCTGCAAGCGGGCAAATCGCTGCCGCAAATCTTTGATGATCTGTTGGGCGATATGGGCCTAGAGATGATGCCAGAAACGCAAATGCTGCGTTTTCACTGCGGTTGCTCCTTTGACCGAGTCCTGGGTGCTCTCAAAATGCTGGGTGAAGATGAACTACAAGACATGATTGTGAAAGATGACGGAGCTGAGGCGACCTGTCACTTTTGTAATGAGGTGTATCGAGCCGATGGTCATGCTCTGGAAGTCTTAATCCAAGAGCTACGGACGGATGCGCTATCTTAAATTGCTTTAAATACGCAATGTGCAACTAATAAGTAGTTCAACCTAAATAAAAACCAAATCCTAAAACCCTGCGCCGCCCGCGCAGCGGGCGGCGCAGGGTTTTAGGATCTTAATATTTACTTAAGCCCACCTACTTAAACAATAAATCAAGTCAGGAGTTCAATCTAAATAAAACCCCGCCTTAGAAGACTAAGTCGCTTGTTGGGCGAGCGGCTCAGTCTTTTAGGCTCGTTTTTGTATAAATTGAATTCCTAGCTCAGTATCAAATATTGGTGCATGGTAAACCTGTTAAGCAAGTGCCGGAATTGTAGAGATGGGGTAGGATGGCAACTGTTACAGCGGATGCGGCAGATTTAGAAGAGTATTAACGGTGGTCTTGCTATTTCTGGTGAACCATACAAGATTTGTTTGTAAAAGATTTTCAAGGCGATCGCTCTGTAAGCCTAGCGGATCGTGCCTATTAATTTCCTGGCCATTGATTTCATGCCCATTGATTTGATGTAAGTGAGATATGACGAGAGATCGACGAGCATCACAGGGGCATCTAGAACCAAATGGGGAAAATCGACGGCTCCGTCGTCCTCCGTCTGTCAGACCTGACTCAATGCAGTACGGCTCGGCAGCCTCTGGAGCGGCGATTCCGCCCAATCGTCTCCAAGCTCCTGTGAACCAAGCTCCTGTGAACCAAGGTCTGCCTCCAGAGATACCATCTGCTGCGGCGAGTCGGCGATCGCCCCAAGCTAGAGCACCACAGCCTAGAGCACCACAGCCTAATGCACCACAGCCCAAAGCGCCCCGGATGCCGTCTGACCGAAGACCCGCTCAGCAACCCGCTGCTCAAGTGAACTCTGCTCAACCACTGGGCGATCGCCTATCTGGAGCGCCGCTGCAACCCTCCTCTCCTCGCCGTCAGAAAAAAAGAATTCCGGGACTGGGCTGTTTGCAAAGCTGGCAGTTTTGGACAATATCTGCCACGGTGGCCTTTGTCGGAGCGGGTGGTTTGGCCGCAGCCCTATTGTTTAAATTGCCCGCCATTCCCAACTGCCCCGAAACCTTCTGGCCAACCGCCTCCGCTTCCCTGCGGATCTACTGCGCCCAGCTTGCGGCCAACAAGCAAACAGTGGACGATTTGCTAGAAGGTATTGCGTTGGTTAATACGTTGCCGAGCGACCATCCGCTTCGCCCCGAAGTTAATCGCTCAATTCAGCAGTGGTCTCAAGATATTCTCAAGCTGGCGGCTGAAACCTTTAACCGGGGCGACTTGAAGGGGGCGATCGCCATTGCCCAGCGAATTCCTATAAACACTACGGCTTATGGTGAAGTTGCCGAGCGAGTTAAGCGATGGCAAGCGACGTGGAGCGAAGCAGAGGGGATCTACCAAAAAGCTGAAAATGCATTGCTAGAGCAAGATCCGCGTTTGGCTTTTGATCTGGCGGTGCAGTTGCTCGACGTGGGCAATACCTACTGGGAAACGGTCAAATACCAAGAGCTGACGGATCTGATTACGGCCTCCCGCGAAGATGGCAATAAGCTGGCGAAGATTCGCCGTTTGGGAAAACGTGGGGGCTTGAGGAATTTGCTCAGCGCTGTGGCTATGGCGCAAGAAATTAAGCCCAATAGCCCGGTATTCCCGGCGGCTCAGCGATTAATCAACAGTCTAGGAAAAGACATGTTGGCGCTGGCAGATGATGAAATGAGGCAGCGTGACTTGGCGGGTGCCCTGGCCATTATCGAAAAAATTCCTGCTTCGGCTCGCCTTCAGTCCGAAATTCAAGATTTCTCTACCCTGTCGCAGGCTCGCGCTGCTACCTGGAATGGCAGCGCGTCTGATATTGAAACAGCAATTGGGCAGGCTCAGCGTATCCGTCGCGATCGCCCTCTTTATGGCAAGGCTCAGGAGCTGATCAGCTATTGGCAAGTGGAATTGCAAGATCTGGAAGTTCTCAGCCGAGCGCAGCAAATTGCTGAGTTGGGCACGCTTGACGATCTACGGGCTGCGATCGCCGAAGCATCTCAGGTTCCCCGTCGCAATCCGCGTGGTGACGATGCCCGCAGCTTGATCTCTCGCTGGACACGCGACATTCAAACGAGTGAAGACCGTCCCATTTTGATTCAGGCTGAGCAGATAGCGATTCCGGGCGATCTAGATTCTTTGCAATCTGCCATTGCGATCGCCAGACGAATTAGCAGCGGGCGATCGCTTCACGCTGAAGCTCAGGAGCAGATTCGAGCCTGGAATCGTCAAGTGCAACAACTGCAAGCGCCGTTGGCAGGGGCAGAGATCCCAGGTGCTGGGGCTGAGATCGCCTCCCCTAGCTCTACCCGGTCTAACCCCCCCTCATTGGCTAACCCCTCAGTGAGTCGATTCCCGTCAGAAATTACCCTGGCACCCTCTCAACAGGCAGCTCAACAGGCCAACGACCAGGCAACCCTCGCAGAGGCTTACAACACCGCCAACACGGGTACGCCCTCAATGCTCGTTTCAGCTATCCAAATGGCTAATCAAATCTCGTTTTCTAGCCCTCTGCGCTCTGAGGCCGATCGCCTGATTGATTTTTGGAGTCAGCAGGTGCTCCAAATCGCTCAGCAAACTGCGCCTTCTGATGTCGCAACGGCGATCGCCCTGGCCAAAACTATTCCGTCTCAAACAGGGGCTTACGCGCAAGCTCAACTCCTGATTGAGCAATGGCAGCAGCAGTAAGTATGAGCAGAATCAGGGGTTTTTCTCTCGTATAGCCATAGTCATAAAGCTTAGGACATGCCAGCGTCATTCCCGCGCAGGCGGGAATCCACCACATGCTAATCTCGAACTATCCAGAGTCCAGAGATCACATGCCAGAGATCACATGCCAGCGTCATTCCCGCGCAGGCGGGAATGACGCTGGCACCGATCGAGCAGATGGATTCCCGCCTGCGCGGGAATGACAGGGAGGCGTTCTATTGATCATGACTACCGCTATACCTTAAAGGGTAGTGGTATTGATATAAGGATTTTTTGATGGGCGGGCGAAGCTCGCCCATCAAAAAGCTGCTGCCTCAATTTGTCTTACGACTGTTAAGGCTGAGTAGCTTACACCTGCCGTACCTTCGCCGGGATGAGTGGAGTCGCCAACTAGCCAAAGACCGCTGATGGGGGTGCGGTTGGCGAAACCAAAGGGGCCAAAGGTAGAGACGCGCTGGCCGATGCCGCCGACGATGCCGCGATCGCGTCCTGTAAACTGTGCAAAGGTTCTGGGGGTGGCGGCGGTTTGGTACAAAATATTGTCGGGTGTGAGGTCGAAGTACTGAGAGAGTCGGGCGATCGCCGTTTCGGTGTATTGCTGTTTTAGGGCTTGGTAGGCAGATGTGGGGATTTGGTTGGAGGGTGCTGTTTCCGGGTGGTCTGCGTCCCACCATTGGTTTGGGTCGGTAAACGATGACGCAATGATGGTGGCGCAGTTAGTGGGCGCTCGCCCGTCGCTGGGGTGGCTGACGGAAACGAATAGGGAGTTATTTTCGGCGATCGCGCCTTCGTAATCGTAGAGAAATTGCAAATGCGGCGGACAGTGGGATGGAATAGCGGCCTGCTTAACCCCCAAATACACCACAAAGGCACCCGAAGAAGGTGGCAGCTTCTCTACCCGCTGTCGGTAGCCCACGGGGCTTTGGTCGCCCAAGAGTTGCACAAGGTTCTGTACCGTAACATTGGCGACGATGTGATCGGCGGCTTCTGTCCAACTGTGTCCCGTTTTTTGATCGCGAATGCGAATGGCGATCGCCCGGTTTCGCCCGGATACTTGAGTTTTGTCGGAGTGAGTCTTGTCGAAAGAATCAGTGGCCGCTTGAGCGACGGTGTCAATCTGCTCAACAGTGTGGCGCATCAGCAGAGTGCCGCCGTCGCGTTCTAGAGACTCGACCAGGCGATCGCTCAGCGCCTGCATACTGCCCTGGAGGTGAAATAATCCCTGTGGCGCTTGTGATACGCCCAGAGCAGTGGCAGCGTATAGCAGCGCTGTTTCCTCTGCGTCTACCTGCGAATATAGCTTGAGCTGTAGATCTAAGAAGGTTTTGAGACGGCGATCGCCTCCCAGCCCATACCAGCGCAAGACCTGACCTACGGTAGAAAAGGTATGGGGCACTGTCAGCAGGGTGTTGGGGCGCAGCGCCCGTAGAGACTGCCATACGTCCCAAGGACTACGCGGTGGCAAAACCGGATTGCGCGCCTGAAACGCCCAACTGGCCTCAAACAAGTCTCCTAAGAGCTGCCAAAACGGCTCACTACCCGGAAACTGCTGCTGCCGCTCAGCTTGCCAGCGCTGCGGATCGCGCCAAACGTTGATGGGTTCGGTTTCGCCGGGTAGAAAAACGGCACAGGCGGGGTCGCAGGGAGTTGCTGCGGGTAGCGGAATGTTTAATTCTGTAAAAATGCGGTGGTGAATGCCTCCCGGCTCTAACCCAGCCACCTGAGTAGCTCCCACATCAAAGGTAAACCCCCGTCGCTGAAACGTTGAGGCACAGCCTCCGGGCACGATCGCCTGATCGACCACTAAAACGGAGTAGCCTCGGTGCGCCAACAGCGCCGCCGCCGTTAGTCCTCCAATGCCTGCGCCAATCACCGCTACTTTTTGAGATGGCGATCGCTGCGATGTGCTCTTCCCCATTGACTCCCTTACAGCAATTTTCAATTGCATAGACCACAGTTGTTTTGTAGAAGCCGCGCTCTGCGCGGCTTCTACAAAATAATCCACACTCAACCAAGCGCAAAGCGTTGTAAAATCTATTACGTCTGATGTTACATTTCGTAACATTTACGATCTTAGGTTCATTTTGGGATTTGTGCCCATTCTTAGAGGCGTTAAGTAGATAGGCTTAATTAAATATAGCCATAGACGGATTGGTTAGGACGGGGTGCAGGGGTGGAACCCCTGGCTGGGGGCAAAGCCCCCACACCCCCTTTGATCCCAGTGTCCTAACCTTTGTGGCTACAGCTATATATAGCGGTAGCCATGATCAATAGGACGCCTCCCTGTCATTCCCGCGCAGGCGGGAATCCATCTGCTCGATAGGTGCCAGCGTCATTCCCGCCTGCGCGGGAATGACGCTGGCATGTCCTAAGCTTTATGACTATGGCTAT
>JBBQFG010000222.1:0-8504 GCA_038321765.1 Elainellales cyanobacterium | reverse complement strand
CGCGAATATTCTGTAGGGGCGAAGCATTTGCATCAATATTCTGGCAACGCAGCGTCAATTCGAGTGCAAATGCTTCGCCCCTACTGCCCAAAAATCGCCCTAAATCTCAATTCTAATTAGATGTCAAATGGGTTCTATAGCGGTTCCTGGTTCAGTGAAGTACAGGTTGATTTTTGAAAGCCTTATTCAATAAGGGTTTTGTCGGGGTCTACTGTACCTCACCCGGCAAAGAACCGCTATATGGAGATTTTCAATTGCCCGAAAACTGATTGTTTTTGTAAGAGCCGCGCGACGCGCGGCTCTTACAAAAACACCTGTGGCTTCCTCACCTAGAAATTGCCGTAACCTAAAAACACCGGGAGGGGGTACAGAGTTCTGTACCCCCTCCCGAAACTAGCCAAGCGCCCTAATCAGGCAATGACTACTGGCAAAAGAGTTTATCCTGCCTAATAAAAGTGCCATTGTGCAAATGTCATGCAGATGTCATGCAGATGTCATGTAGTGGCGTTCTTCAATCCACTGACGCATTTCGTTTTCTGAATCTGTACAGAAAGCGCGATCGCTTACTGGATCATAGGCATGCCACATATCTTTACCATCAGGATTGGGTTCTTGCCAAACCTGTAGCTCCGACTCATACGTTAGCCAACTGGCTGCGGCTTGCTTTTTCTGCTCCCAAAATCTTACCAACCAAGACTGAGCGGAATCTAAAGACTTCCCACGGAAAAGCAGGTCGAAGCCAGGTGCTAATTTGGACATGAGATTGATGGATTTCATACTATCCAACCTCCAACTTGACTTCTATCGTTCGGAAAAATCAACCTCTTGGGACTTATCCGCATATATCAATATTAGAAGGTGTATACGACATTACAAATAGCGAAAAAAAGGTGGAAATGTACTCTTGCCTTTAAAAAAATGGTATTAATGCAGCATGACCTTAGAAACAGAAAAGCTACTGGATGACATCGGCTGGGACCTGTTGCGTGCCCTTCAGGAAGACGCTCGCCTTTCCTATAGCGAACTGGGGCGGCGGGTGGGTCTTTCTGCTCCTGCGGTAGTAGAACGCATCCGCCGTATGGAAGAAACTGGAATTATCAGCGGCTACCGAGCCGAGGTAAATTTGGCCAAGCTAGGGTTTTCTATTACCGCCTTTATGCGAATTGAATCGTCTGCTGGAAATTTTTCAAGTCTAAGCGATCGCCTCAAACGCTTGCCTGAGGTGCTCGAATGCCATCGGGTCACTGGCAGCGACGATTACATTGCCAAAGTTGCTGTAGCGTCTGTAGCGCACCTAGAATCTTTAATTGACCAGTTCACCCAGAGCCAAGTCATTACTTTAATCGTGCTTTCCTCACCCGTTCTCCGCCGCACAATTGAACACGCCCCCGAATTTGGTATCAAACCTGGGGTGTAGTGGTATTGATGTAAGGATTTTTTGATGGGCGGGCGAAGCCCGCCCATCAAAAAATCCTTACCAATTTAGGAGGTGTAGCTTATGTCTTGGCGGCATTGGGGACGAGCCACGCCAGAGAGCTTTAGCTGGAACCACTTCACTTAAGATATTTCTGGTAGCGCGCACCGCGCACCACCAGAAATGTCCTTGCCCTAACCTCTCGGTCTAAAATCAATACTAAACCAAGTCCACGTTGAGAACTGTAGTTTTAGCCCTCACCCCCAGCCCCTCTCCCAAAGGGCGAGGGGAGCCGGAAAAGCTTTCAAAGTCCCTCTCCCCGGGGAGAGGGATCTAGGGTGAGGGAAAACTCTGGGTTTCAAGTTAGACGAGGTTTAGAACTCGCAATACAAGAACTGCTGTTACTCTTCACTCTCCTTCCTTTCTCCGATTGCTGCGCTTCCTTCTACTGCCGCAACCAGCATTTTGTCGATCCGGTTGCCGTCCATGTCCATTACTTCAAAGCGCATATCGCTCCATTCAAAGTGATCGGCGACCGCAGGAATACGCCCCAACTGAGTGATCACAAAACCGCCGAGAGTCTGGTAATTTCCCCGCTCTTCGCCAGGCAGTTCTTCGAGATCAAACAATTCTTTCAGCTTGTCGATCGGCAACATTCCATCTAATAGCCAAGATCCGTCTTCGCGACGTACGGCTGGTGAGTCGTAGGCATGATCCGCAAAGGGTACATCGCCAATAATCACTTCCATTACATCGTTCAGGGTCACAATCCCCTGCACGACACCGTACTCGTCTACCACGATCGCGATATGGGTGCCTGACTGTTTAAATAGCTCCAGTACCTTGAGGGCACTAGTACTTTCAGGAATAAATAGAGGCGTCCTCAAGTTGCCAGCGAGGTCAAACGGCTGATTAGAGAAGCTACGGGTGAGTAAATCCGTTACATGAGCCACACCCAAGATATTATCCAGGTGATCTTGCCCAACCAAATAGCGGCTATGCCCGTTTTCGATCATTTTGTGGCGGTTAATCTCTTCAGAGTCGTTAATATCGAGCCAAACGATTTCTAATCGCGGGGTCATCAAGGCATTAACGTGTTGATCCCCTAAGTGAAAGACACGTTCCACCATATCCTGCTCGGCAACTTCAAACATGCCAGCTTCGGTACCTTGCCGCACCATTACCTTAATTTCTTCTTCGGTGACCAGTTGTTCACCGGTCACCTGCGTGATGCCTAAAAGCCGCAGTACCGCGTCGGTGGAAATACTAAGCAAGTGAACCAGAGGGTAGGCGGCTGCCGACAGCCACTTCATTGACTGAGCCATGGTCATGGCAATCGTTTCTGGACTGCCCAACGCCAACCGCTTGGGAACTAATTCGCCAATAATTAACGAGAAATAGGTAATGATGAAAACGACGATAACGAGAGCGATCGCCCCGCTATAAGCTGCCAGCGCTGGAATGCGAGCGATGACTGTCGCCAATTTCGTAGCAATCGTCGCACCGCCAAAGGCACCTGCCAAAATCCCAATTAACGTAATGCCAACTTGAACTGTTGAGAGGAAACGATTCGGTGAGTTTGCTAGCTCTAGAGCGGCCTGTGCCTTCTTGTTACCTCTTTCTGCCAGTTCCTGAAGTCGTGTCTTGCGGGCTGACACAATCGACATCTCCGACATGGCAAACACGCCATTTGCGAAAATCAGCAGCAAAACGATGAGAATTTCTACGGTGACAGGCATTCTGAGCAGTGCCAACGATGGCGGCTAAAAAGTTAGTGAGCGATCAAGAGTGTGACAGATGTTAAGGACAATGTTGAGATAGAACAGGGCAATTTAGCTTTTCTCTTCTATTCTCAAACTTAAGCCTTACATTCTTAATTGATACAGCACTTAGTACAAGCGCATCCCAGTTCGACGTGCAATAAATCAATCGATAGTATTGCCAGATATAGATGAAGGTAGCATCCTCTGACGATGGAAGAGAGATACTACAGGAGAATTTTTGATAGAAATGCTGTCTGCCAAACCCGCCACATTATCAGCAGAGCGCAGCTTTCTGGCAAGCCCTCTACAATCTAAATACAGACTAAAACTTGTATAAGAATCTCGGCGTTACTAAAAACCAGCTCCCAAAACCTGCGCTACCCGTGCATTGGGGGTACAGATTTTGGGGTCTTCTAGATCAAATCAAGTTAAATACCTCCTGCGATTCGGCAGCTTTTTGTTTGGGTTCTTGGTGAAGTATGGCTTTTTCGTCAATTATTCGTGCCTTAGGGCGATCGCCCCTCACTGGCGAACTGCTCACAAAGCTGAATCAACAGCACGCATTGACTCTCAATGGCGTGGCTCGAATTCCCAAGGGCTTGGTGTCATCTGCCCTGGCTCAGGCCCAGTCTCGTCCACTCCTGATCGTAACCGCCACCCTAGAAGAAGCAGGACGCTGGGCTGTGCAGTTAGACGCAATGGGCTGGGACACAGTTCACTTCTACCCAACCTCCGAAGCATCTCCCTACGAACCATTTGACCCAGAGTCGGAAATGACCTGGGGACAGTTACAAGTCCTAGCCGATTTGGCTGGAATTAGACGTGAGGAGGCAGGCGATCGCGAGTCTTCCCTGAACTCTACATCCCAACCCGCAGTCTCTAACTTTGCTATTGTGACGACCGAGCGAGCGCTCCAGCCCCATCTGCCGCCCGTCGAGATGTTTCGGGAATACTGTCTGACATTGACTAAAGGGACAGAATTAAACCTCGAAACTCTGAGCCGTCAACTGGCAAATCTGGGCTACGAACGGGTATCTTTGGTGGAAATGGAAGGGCAGTGGAGCCGTCGGGGCGACATTGTAGATGTGTTTCCGGTCGCGTCAGAGCTGCCCGTACGGCTAGAGCTATTTGGGGATGACTTAGATCAGATTCGTGAGTTTGACCCGGCTACGCAGCGATCGCTCGACAGTATTGAACGGCTGGTACTAACGGCAAAGAATTTTGCGCCGATGATTTTGGCAGGGCTAGGTGGATGGGGATCAACGCTGAGAGATCAAGGAACGCTGTCTCCCGCTTCGCTGTCCACCCTGCGCCCTGCCTTCACCGATCGCCTGTCGCCCGAAGAACTAGAGCGGTTGCAGCAAGGGCAGATGCCTGAAGGAATGCGGCGTTTTCTAGGGCTGGCGTTTGAACAGCCCGCATCGCTACTGGACTATCTACCAGACACAATGCTGGTGGCAATCGATGAACCTGATCAATGTCAGGCGCATGGCGATCGCTGGGTGGAACATGCCGAAGAACATTGGCACGAAACCGTTGGGACATTTCGCGAAACGTCCCAACCCGAAACACCCCTCCCCAAAATTCACTCCCCCTTCTCTGAATCGTTGGCAGCGGTCGAGCGGTTTGATCGCCTTTATTTATCTGAGCTGGCGGAAGAGGGCAACGGTCTTAACCTGTCGAGTCGGCCCGTGCCCGCTACGCCGCACCAGTTTGGGCGGTTAGCAGACACCATTCGAGAAGAGCGCGATCGCAACTTTTCCATCTGGCTAATCTCGGCACAGCCCTCTCGCTCTGTATCGCTGCTGCAAGAGCACGACTGCCCTGCCCAGTTCATCCCCAACCCCCACGACTACCCCGCAATCGAACGGCTCCAGTCTCAACGCATCCCCACAGCACTGAAATACTCTGGTCTGGCAGAACTGGAAGGCTTCATTCTGCCCACCTTCCGGCTGGTTGTTATTACCGACCGAGAATTTTTTGGGCAACACACCCTAGCCACTCCGGGCTACGTCCGCAAACGCCGCCGTGCCGCTTCAAAACAGGTCGATCCCAACAAGCTACAGCCGGGAGACTACGTCGTTCACCGCAATCACGGCGTTGGCAAATTCATCAAGCTCGAAAGTTTGTCGTTCAACGGCGAAACGCGAGAGTATCTGGTGCTGCAATATGCCGATGGCTTACTTCGAGTGGCTGCCGATCAGGTCAACTCTCTATCGCGGTTTCGAGGGGTGGGTGAGGGCAAGCCCGAACTCAACAAAATGACGGGCAAAGCCTGGGAGCGCACCAAGGGCAAAGTTCGCAAAGCAATTCAAAAAGTGGCCTACGATTTGCTGCAACTCTACGCGCAGCGGGCACAGCAAGAGGGGTTTGCCTTCCCGCTCGATACGCCCTGGCAAGAAGAAATGGAAGACTCCTTCCCGTATCAGCCCACCACCGACCAGCTCAAGGCAATCCAAGACGTTAAACGAGACATGCAAGACTTGCGTCCAATGGATCGGTTGGTCTGTGGCGATGTGGGCTTTGGCAAAACCGAGGTCGCCATCCGCGCTATTTTCAAAGCCGTCACTGCCGGAAAACAAGTTGCTCTGCTGGCTCCTACCACCATCCTGACGCAGCAGCATTACCATACGCTGAAGGAGCGCTTTGCACCCTACCCCATTCAGGTAGGGCTATTGAACCGCTTCCGCTCCGCTAGCGAACGGCAAGATATTCAAAAACGGTTAGCGACAGGCGAGCTAGATGTGGTAGTGGGCACCCACCAGCTTTTGGGGAAAGGCGTGCAGGTCAAAGATCTAGGGCTGCTGGTAGTAGACGAAGAGCAGCGCTTTGGAGTCAATCAAAAAGAGAAAATTAAAAGCTTAAGAACTCAGGTAGACGTACTCACCCTCAGCGCCACGCCAATTCCGCGCACGCTTTACATGGCGCTATCGGGCGTACGAGAAATGAGTCTGATTACAACACCGCCGCCGTCCCGCCGCCCGATCAAAACCCATCTAGCACCCTATGATCCCGAAATGGTGCGGTCGGCTATTCGCCAAGAGCTGGATCGTGGGGGTCAAGTCTTTTACGTTGTACCGAGAGTAGAAGGGATTGAAGAAATTGCCGGACGAGTCAGGGAAATGGTGCCGGGAGTACGGCTGGCGATCGCCCACGGGCAAATGCAGGAAGGTGAACTAGAAGCCACCATGCTCACGTTTAATAACGGCGATGCTGATGTGTTGATGTGTACCACCATCATTGAATCAGGGCTAGACATTCCCCGCGTCAACACTATTTTGATCGAAGATGCCCAGAAGTTCGGGCTGTCGCAGCTTTACCAACTGCGAGGCCGGGTCGGGCGGGCGGGCATTCAGGCTCATGCATGGCTGTTTTATCCCAAACAGTCTCAGCTAACTGAGCCAGCACGGCAGCGACTGCGCGCTATTCAAGAATTTGCCCACTTGGGATCGGGCTACCAGCTTGCGATGCGCGATATGGAAATTCGCGGCGTTGGCAACCTGTTAGGTGCAGAACAGTCGGGGCAAATGGACGCGATCGGTTTTGACCTGTATATGGAAATGCTAGAGGACGCGATTAAAGAAATTCGCGGGCAAGAAATTCCACAGGTGGACGATACCCAAATCGATCTGAATGTAACCGCCTTTATCCCTGCCGACTACATCCCCGATCTTGACCAGAAGATGAGCGCCTACCGGACTGTGGCTACAGCTCAAAGCAAACAAGAGCTAGTACAAATTGCCGCCGACTGGAGCGATCGCTACGGCACGATTCCCCCAGCCGCTCTGCAACTGCTGCGCGTGGTAGAGCTGAAGCAGGTAGCCAAAAAACTAGGCTTTGCCCGGATTAAGCCCGAAAACAAACAGCACATAGTCTTAGAAACGCCGATGGAAGAGCCTGCCTGGAACCTGCTAAAAGATCGGCTGCCGGGGCATCTGCAAACTCGCTTTGTTTACACGCCTCAAAAGATTACGGTACGCGGCCTGGGAATGCTCAGCGCAGATCTGCAAATTGAGAACTTGTTGGACTGGCTCTACCGGATGCTAGGTGCCCTGCCCGAACCTGCATTGGTGTGATGCACTAAATTTGGGTGCTTATTTTTAGGGTAGTGGTATTGATCAATACTCCGGACAGTTTTTGAGATAGAGGCTGAAACCCTCATTCCACCATTAGCATTTGACCTCAGCGAGGAGGCTGAAACCCGCACTCTGTCGTTGGCGATTTAAAACTGTCCGGACTATTGATTGATGTAAGGGATCAGCAAACAAAAATCATCCCGGTGTCATTCCCGCGCAGGCGGGAATCTATGATAAGCCTTCTGCTTGAGCCGGTATCTTATTTCAACGCAGTTCCCTAAGGATTTTTAGATGGGCGGGCGAAGCCCGCCCATCTAAAAATCCTTACCAATTTAGGACTACAATTTCTAGCTCGGTTGGCGATGCTCGTCGGGCGAAAAATAAGCACTGCTCTAAAACGCATGGGAGCAGGTTTTAGCGGTGTGAAGTCGGGCGATCGCCTGACAGAGTGAGCATCCACCTTTACTCAAGCTTCAAGAAAACTCAGCCGGGTTTCTCAATCCCTTCATTGATCCCCCGGAAGAGCCGCGTATGGTGGGTGCATACGCAATCAATATCAGCGTTATCTTATTGCGACTAGGAGTCTATGGGTACAACCTCTTGGCTAGGTCAATGCAGTGGATTTTCCCTCAATATGCTTCACCCGCTTCGCGTCTGGTTGGATGGGATTACAATCTGCGATCGCCAATCCGCTCATCGAATTGCCAAACTCATCCCGGCTCGCTGCCCTTTCGAGCGTGACATCACGATTGGCGGACGAACACTGGCTCATATTCCACCCCTGTGCAAGCTTAATCCCGTATATGACCAGTTGGTTGGCTTGCGATTTCGTGCCCTGTGCTATCTTGCCGACGAATGTGGCGAAGACATCAGTGCTTATGTCTAGTAAGTAGTTCAACCTAAATAAAAACCAAATTATAAAACCCTGCGCTGCCCGCGCAGGGTTTTAGAATTTGGTTTTTATTTAGGTTGAACTACTTGTAAGGGCATCTTGTTTAAAGACCATTCTGTTTAATTCTGTTTATAAGACGTATAGCGGTAGCCATGATCAATAGGACGCCTCCCTGTCATTCCCGCGCAGGCGGGAATCCATCTGCTCGATAGGTGCGGGGGTGGATTCCCGCCTACGCGGGAATCCACCCTGGCATGTCCTAAGCTTTATGACTATGGCTATACTAGCCAGTTTCTGTGTATCAAAATTTAACAATCAAAGTCAGCCAGATTTGAGATAAGTTTTGTAGCGATTTTCAA
>JBBQFG010000221.1:0-8631 GCA_038321765.1 Elainellales cyanobacterium | reverse complement strand
CGAATATTCTGTAGGGGCGAAGCATTTGCATCAATATTCTGGCAACGCAGCGTCAATTCGAGTGCAAATGCTTCGCCCCTACTGCCCAAAAATCGCCCTAAATCTCAATTCTAATTAGATGTCAAATGGGTTCTATAAACCGCCTTACAGCGCTTTGCGCTTGGATAAAACCAGACTTTTGATAGAAAGCCGCGTTCCGTGAGGCTTTCCATCAAAAGCTTGTAAGTAGGTGGGCTTAATTAAATATAAGATTCTAAAACCCTGCGCCGCCCGCTGTGCGGGCGGCGCAGGGTTTTAGAATTTGGTTTTTATTTAGGTTGAACTACTTACCTTATGCACTTGAAAACCGCTGTACCCTATCTAAATTGATAGGAAGTTTAAGCTATTTGACCGATGTTTGGATGGGCGATCGCCTCCTCTGCCCTTATCGTTAGACTTCAGTTTTCTGTACTTGCAGATACAAAATCTTGCCTGAGCTAGCCCGTAATCTTGCAGCACGGTTGAGCAAGCACGCGAGTAAGTAAGCGAATGAAAACCCACTATTCCGTTATCATCATCGGGGGCGGTCAAGCGGGACTGTCCATGAGCTACTGCTTAAAGGAACGAGGGATTGACCATATCATTTTTGAGAAAAATAAAGTTGCTCACTCTTGGCGTTCCAAGCGCTGGGACTCCTTTTGTTTAGTCACCCCAAATTGGCAGTGTAAACTACCAGGCTATCCCTATCCCGGCCAAGACCCCCACGGGTTTATGCAAAAGGATGAAATTGTTCAGTATATCGAAAGCTATGTGGCCTCATTTGACCCACCCGTAGAGGAAGAGGTTGAGGTCTTAAGAATAGTCAGGAGTGAGTCTCAGAAGATATTTGAGGTGGAAACATCTCTAGGCCTTTACACTGCTGAGCAGGTTGTGATTGCAGTGGGGGGATACCACGTTCCTAAGCAGCCAAAACTGGCAGAGCGGCTCCCTACAAAACTCGTACAGTTACATTCGTCTGAATATAGAAATCCACACTCCTTGCCAAATGGAGCAGTGCTAGTCGTGGGTACGGGGCAGTCGGGTTGTCAGATTGCCGAAGATCTGCACCTGGCTGGCAGGCAGGTTCACCTCTGTGTAGGCAGCGCGCCGCGATCGCCCCGTCGATATCGCGGTAAAGATGTAGTGGATTGGTTGGATCAGATGGGCTACTACGACCTATCGATCGACGAGCATCCTCAAAAAGAAAAAGTGAGAGCCAAAGCCAACCATTACGTGACTGGTCGGGACGGAGGACGCGAAATTGACCTACGGCAGTTTGCGCTAGAGGGTATGCAGCTTCACGGCAGATTGAAGAGCGTCAACGGCACCCAGCTCGAATTTCAGACTAATCTAAAGCACCATTTGGATCAAGCCGATGCCGTGGCTGAGAGCATCAAAAAAAGCATTGATGCGTTTATTCAAAAAGCTCAGATCGCCGCACCAATTGACCCACCCTTTCAACCCGTTTGGCAACCCAACCCGGACGAAAATCTCACCCTAGACTGTGAGGCTGCAACGATCAGTACCGTTATCTGGTGCACTGGCTATGACGCTGATTTCAGTTGGGTAGAAATTCCTGTGTTTGACGGCAAGGGATACCCTGGTCACGATCGCGGCGTTACAGGTATTCGAGGATTGTATTTCTTGGGGTTGCCGTGGCTCTATACCTGGGGTTCAGGACGGTTTTCGGGAATCGCCCGCGATGCCACTTACCTGGCAGATTATGTAGTAGCCAGTATGGCCAGAGCACCCGTCACACACGCTAGCGACTGGAGCACCATTAACGAGTTTTTACTGGGTTCGTAGGTAAGGGTTAGTTTGCAATCTCATAAGTAGATAGGCTTACCTATCGATTTAGACAGGGGTAAATAATTAATTTTCGCGGCGTTTAAATCGCACGATCGCTTTCACTAGCCTTATGACTAGACTTCACCTTTTCGTAATGGCAGATACAAAAAGCTCTATGAGCCAACACGTAATGTTGCAGCACGGCAAACACAAGTAAAGCTCAAACCGACCTCAACGGATTAAGCATTTCACGTCTGTTTTGTAATCTCCGCTAGAGAGGATGCCAAACAAGGTGCGATCGCCCAGAGGATCGTGATTTCCGACTCTAGATTTTAGCAAAGTTCAAGATGGGTGGCACCGTCTATTAGCCCTTACTTTGCTGGTCAATTGTTTCAGTTTTTAGTTAACACAGTAACCCACTAATTTTGAGGAGAACATCATGCCTGAAGTAACCGCACCCGCCCATCAAACTGGCGATTTCTTTGTAGATTACGAGGAAAAAGTCTTCCCCGATGTCAAGGCGGAACCCGGTGAAAAAGCCCTGGTTACCTTTCACACAGTTGCCTTTGAAGGCTCCATTGGTTTGGTAAACATGCTGCAATCTCTGCGTCTACTGCGGAAGGGTTTTGAAACATCCATCCTGCTCTATGGACCCGGTGTTACCCTGGGTATTCAACGCGGCTTTCCCAAAATTGGTGATGAAGCGTTTCCTGGCCATCAGAATTTCACCAACCAGCTCACCAAATTCATGTCAGAGGGGGGCAAAATTTATGCCTGCCGCTTTGCATTGCAAGCACTCTACGGTCACGGTGAACCCTCTCTAATTCCTGGCATCCGTCCTGTTAGCCCGCTAGACGTGCTCGACATTGTGTTGTTGCACCGCAAGGAAGGGGCATTCATTCTAGATACCTGGACTCTGTAGATTACATATTTAAACCTTGTCGAAGGCATTCGAATCGCCTGTGAAACGTTTGAAGTTTAGGATTTAAAACTCTGGTAGTCCTAAATTGGTAAGAATTTTTTGATGGGTGGGCGAAACCCGCCCATCAAAAAATTCCTACATCAGTACCACTACCAAAACTCTAAGCTTCAAACGTTCAGACTCGACTCCCTGATTGACTGACAAAAGCCCTGAAAGTCTCATTGCTCCGTTGTCAACCCGCCCTAAAATAAATTTTGGGCTAATCGTAAAAGTCCATTGAAATGGACTCAGATCCTGAATCTAGTCCTCTTTAGAGGACTTTAGCGATGAGCCCAAAATTTATTTTAGGGCGGTGCAGCAGGTGTTCAAGAGATTTGTCAGTCAATCAGTTCGACTCCAAGCTCGTTAGTTTTTCATCTCCCCTTACCTCCTGTTATGGACTACTCGCGCACAATCCGAGCTGCTGCCGTGCAGCTAAGTCCGGTTTTATTTAGCCGAGACGGAACCACAGAGAAGGTGTTGCAGGCGATCGCCCAGGCCGCCAAAGAGGGCGCTCAACTGATCGTTTTTCCTGAAACGTTTATTCCGTACTATCCCTATTTCTCGTTTGTGCAGCCTCCTGTACTGATGGGTAAAGAACACATGCGGCTTTACGAACAGGCCGTCACCGTTCCAGGGCCTGTTACCGATGCGGTGAGTCGAGCGGCACGGTCCTACAGCATGGTGGTGGTGCTAGGGGTAAACGAGCGCGATGGCGGGTCGCTCTATAATACGCAGCTTATTTTTGATGCCGATGGCAGTCTGCTTTTGAAGCGCCGCAAGATTACCCCCACGTATCACGAACGGATGGTCTGGGGACAGGGCGATGGCTCTGGATTACAGGTATTAGATACGGCAGTGGGCAAGCTAGGAGCACTGGCCTGCTGGGAACACTACAACCCGCTGGCTCGATTTGCCCTGATGGCACAGCACGAGCAGATTCACTGCGCCCAATTCCCTGGCTCCTTGGTTGGACAAATTTTTGCCGATCAAATCGAGGTGACTATCCGGCACCATGCGCTAGAAGCCGGATGCTTTGTGGTTAATTCAACCGGCTGGCTTTCCCCTGAGCAGATCGGGGAAATTACCAGTGAGCCAGCCTTACAGCGTGTACTAACCGGAGGGTGCAATACCGCTATCATTGGTCCCGAAGGCAACCATTTGTGTCCGCCCATTACCGAAGGCGAAGGGATGGCGATCGCCGATTTAGACTTCTCTTTGATCACCAAACGTAAGCGCATGATGGATTCTGTCGGTCACTACGCACGCCCAGATCTGCTCCAGCTCCAGCTCAATACTGACGCTAGAAGCATGATCAGTGGAACCGGTTTACCCACCTCAGCCGCAGCGAGTGAGGGTTCTTCTACATCGACTTTATCACTGACCCAAAATGTACCTCAGACTCTATTCGAAGCGCCACTACCCACAGCACCTCTACCCGGAGCACCATTAATAGAGCCGCAACTGATGGAAAACGGTTGATAAGTCACTGCGATGAGTGACTGTTAATTAACACAACGCATCCCCATGAAAAAACAACAGTTAATTACAGAACTTCAATCCGTGGGATTGAAGCTAGTTGATCACGCCCAAGGCGCATCAGGACGAAAAGGCGGGGCGGGCCCCTCTGATCATAAAGCAGTGATCGTAGAAGGAACGGTAGTGATGGTACCTGTATACAACAGTCCCGCTGCCGAATCGCCCTATACGGTGAACACTGTAGTGAATGCCAATACATCAGCCGAAGCCATGACCTTGGAACGCCAGGGAGAACGCATTTCGTCTATCAATTTCCCCTCTCAACCTAAATTTTATAATCTCACAACCGCAGATGGAATTCCATACTGGAAGATTGCCCTATTACACAGTCAAGATGTGCTGGCAACCACTGTTTTGCAAACCTGTATGCGGTATGGCGACACGGCAACCTCCTGTCAGTTTTGCGCTATTGGGCAATCGTTAGAAGCAGGCAGAACCATTGCTCGCAAAACCCCTGCTCAACTTGCAGAAGTGGTCGAAGCTGCCGTGCGGTTAGACGGTGTTAAACATATGGTTATGACTACCGGAACGCCGCACACGAGCGATCGCGGCGCAGCCTACCTAACCGAATGCGCCAGAGTAATTAAAGAGAAGATCAACATTCCGATTCAGGCACAGTGCGAACCGCCTGATGATTTTATCTGGTTTGAGCGGATGAAAGCAGCCGGAATTGACAGCTTGGGAATGCATTTAGAAGCCGCTGATCCTCAAGTGCGTGCAGCAATCATGCCCGGTAAAGCAACGGTACCGCTTGAATATTACTTTGAAGCGTTTGCAGCGGCAGTAAAAGTATTTGGCTGGGGGCAGGTAAACACATACCTACTGGCAGGTTTAGGCGACAGTGCAGAAACATTAGTCGAGATGTGCGATCGCCTAATTCAAATCGGTGTTTATCCCTTTGTGGTGCCCTTTGTGCCCATTACAGGCACCCCTCTTTCCCAACATCCAGTCCCTAACAGCGATTGGATGTTCAATCTGTACCAACAAATCAGCAATCTACTAAAACAAGCAGGCATGTCCTCCGCCGATATCAAAGCTGGATGCGCTAAATGCGGAGCCTGTTCTGCCCTCTCTACTTTTGAAACGTAGATTGACTTCGCCCCTTTAACTCCACTAGCTGTCAAGACTAGCTGTCAAAAATTATCCAGATCGATATCCCCTCCAACATCCTAGTTCCTAAACCAATGTCAATCCAGGCATACCAATTCAAACTGGCCATTGCTCCTAAAGAGATCGCAGCCTACCATGTCCTGCGTCGTTCAATTTTTGCGGAAGAGCAGCAGTTGTTTCAGGACGACGATGTTGATGACATTGATCAATATGCCTACCCGATTGTGGCGATCGCCCAACCGGATCACTCCAGCAACTCAGTAGTGGGCGTAGTCCGAATTTATGAGCCAGAACCAGGACTGTG
Source organism: Elainellales cyanobacterium (assembly GCA_038321765.1). GTDB lineage: Bacteria > Cyanobacteriota > Cyanobacteriia > Elainellales > Elainellaceae > CASBQJ01. The sequence continues at coordinate 2,911 of JBBQFG010000221.1, read as the reverse complement.
GTACGGCGGCAGACTGGGCACCCATCGCGACTACCGCCGAGGGTGGCACATTGGTAAAGGATTGATCTACAAAGCTGTCACCACCGCAAACACTTGGGGTTGTCACCAGTTTTTAGCCACAGTCCAGTTGCAAAACGTTCGCTTCTTTCAACGGCTGCACTGGCACTCGCTAGAGGAAATTGTGATTTGCGATCGCCCTCACCATCTGATGCAAGCAGATTTAAACTATTACCCCGCTGGTAGCGAAGCCCGACCTATACTCCCTGGACAAGCCAGAGAAGTATCTTAAGAGATAACGAGAGCACAACCGCTTTCAGCCTTTCGAGCGATGAATTCGCTAATGCCTGATGTGAGACTTTATGCATGCAAACAGAACTGCAACGCGTACAGGAGAACACCATGGTATCGACACTTGACGACACAAAAAGAGCTTCCATTGCAGCAAAGCTAGCTGGCATGAAAGCAGTTCAAAACTTGTTGATCAGCAACGAGCGCAAGTTTCTTTCCACTGCACCCGATGAGAAAGTGCGTGAGAACCTGCAGCACATGCTGGATGACGACCAGAAAAACCTAGAAATTTTAGATACCGTTATCGTTCAGTACGGCGTTCAAGAAAAAACTCCGAATACTGTTTCCGAACTAGTTGAGAAAACTGACAAATTAATGTCTGGCTCTCAGCTAACCATGTTTGAAAAGCTGTTTCAACATGAACTGTTGAAGCATCAACAGGTGATGACGGGTTTGCTAATCCACAAGGCAGCGCAAAAAGTCGGTGCTGATGTAGAAGCAGCAATCACCCCCCTGAACACAGTCAACTTTGAAAATCGTGCTCACCAAGAGCAGCTCAAAGGGATTTTGGAAATTGTTGGTGTCCGTGAGATGACGGGTCAAGATGCCGACCAAGGTTTGTGGGCACGCGTACAAGATGCCGTTGCAGCACTTTCGGGCGTGGCAGGCAGTGTGATTACGCAATCGTCTGACAAATCTGACATGAACGTCCAAGACATCATTCGGATGGATCATCAGAAGGCCAACGCACTTTTCATGGAAATTGAGAAGGCAGACAATCCCCGTCGGATTGAAGAATTTTTCGGTCAACTCTACAAAGATTTAACCGTTCATGCTGAGGCAGAAGAGCAAGTAGTGTATCCTGCTGTGCGCTCCTTCTACGGCCAAGACGATACCCAAGAATTGTATGATGAGCAGGCTCAGATGAAGGTCTTGCTTGACAACATCAAGGGAACCGAGCCAACCTCTCCCCGATTTAAGGAGCAAGTTAAGCAACTGAAAGAGATCGTGATGGATCACGTCCGTCAGGAAGAGAGCACCATGTTCACCGCAATCCGCGAGAATTGCAGCAGCGATCAAAGTGAACAGCTTGCTACAGCCTTTAAGTCAGCAAAAGCCCGCTTGCAGCAGAATTTAGCTGCTTCGCTAAACTAACTCTCTGGAGTTAGTGCCAGTTCTATTAGCACCAAGTCCACGTTGAGAACTGTAGTTTTAGCCCTCACCCCCAGCCCCTCACCCCCAGCCCCTCTCCCAAAGGGCGAGGGGAGCCGGAAAAGCTTTCAAAGTCCCTCTCCCTGGGGAGAGGGATTGAGGGTGAGGGAAAACTCCGGGTTTCAAGTTAGACGAGGTTTATCTACCAAACAATGTTCATATCCAGAAATAATCCGGGTAAAACATCTGCTCCCGAGAGTTGTTCTGGACTCGTTAATGCTTCTACAGGTTGGTTGCTGCGATAAATTTCAACATAGCGGCGATCGCGATCGATTAACCAACCCAACCGCACCCCGTTATTTATATACTCCTGCATCTTGGCTTGAGTTTTCTCCAAACTATCTGTGGGAGACAGTAACTCCAAGGCAAAATCAGGGGCGATCGGTGGAAATTTGCGCTGCTGTTCCTGACTCAATTGGTTCCAGCGTTCTAAGGCAACCCAGGCAACATCAGGAGAGCGGTCTCCCCCCTTCGGCAATTTAAAACAAGTTGAAGAATCGAATACCTTACCGAGACGGGTTTGACGATTCCAAATGACAAAGTCAGCGACAATCTCTGCGTTATAGCTCCCTGTTTCCCCGCCAGTGGGTGCCATGACAATCAGATCTCCAACGGCATCCCGCTCAAACTTGACATCAGGATTTGCTTGGCAGAGTTGATAAAACTGCTCATCTGTCACATGAATGACTGGTTCTAGACTGATTGTGAATGCAGTCATAGGAAGAGTGCGAGTCTAAGGTGTTGTTTCAGTATATATTGCGACTCTAAAAATTTTTAGATTAGAAGGTTTTAGATTGGAAAGTCTTAGATTGGCATAAAGTCAAAATCGATTTGCAGCTGTAGCGTTGCGGGTTGCACGTCACCATCGGGGTTCAGCCAGTCAATATCAGTCCCTGCCAGCAATAATCGCAATTCTGGGGTAGCGGTTTGAATTTGTTGCAACAGCCGAGTTTCCAGATCTTGTAGCAGTATAGGGTGTGGGCACCAGGTGCAGCGTTCCATTTGTAAAACCACATCAGGAGCGAGTGGAAACACACTGGGTTCCGGTAACTCACCCGTTGCCAGGTCATAAAACCAGTCTCGTCTAGGCGTTTTGATTTTGAGACTCACCAACAATCGAATCAGACCCTGTTCCCAACCCAGTTCGGGTTGCAGCAGCCCACAGCGGACACCGCCCATCAGGGTCATGAGAGCCGGCGTGCTGCGGCTCATTCTCCACAGCAGATGACCGATGAGGTCGCCGAACTGGAGAGTCCCTTGGAGATTGAGATAGGCAGAACCGCTCAGGGGATTAGCCAGCAATGCCAAGGCATCGTAGGCGTCTTGCACCAGCAGGGGCAGCACCTGGTCGGCAGGTAGCGGCAAGCTGCTCGTGGCAATGGTGTGGCATCCGGCCAGTTGTGGCATGAGG
>JBBQFG010000220.1:0-8727 GCA_038321765.1 Elainellales cyanobacterium | reverse complement strand
CATTCCTGGATTTTCTGGCTTATACAGTCCTCAACCGCCGAGTGAAACCATTTATTTCCCCCGATGGTTTTCCTAGCGATCGCACCAACCAAACAGTCCCTTTTCGTTTAACGTCAGGGGTAGTGGTATTGATGTAAGGATTTTTTGATGGGCGAAGCCCGCCCATCAAAAAATCCTTACCAATTTAGGACTACCACGTCAGGTTTGAGGAAAAGTATCGAGGGGTGAAATAGTTGAGCGAGAAGGGCGTGTTGCCCTTCTCGCTCAACTATTTAGAACTGCTCAGTCAGGACGATAAATACGTATACCGACTAAGCGATCGCTCGTAGTTTTGCAGCAGCAACTGCGCTTCTTGGAGCGTAATCCGTTTTTCCTGTAGAGCCTGTTCGCTTTGGCGGCGCATGTTTTCAATCAGGTCTTCTGGATCATATTGCACATAGCCCAGCACCTCTTCCATGGTGTCGCCCTTGACCACATGTTCAATCTGGTATCCCTTGGGGGTTAGGGTGATGTGAACCGCGTTGGTGTCGCCAAACAGATTATGCAGGTTGCCCATAATCTCTTGGTAGGCACCGCCAAGAAACATGGCCAGGTAATAGGGCTGGTAGGATGGCTGTGCGGCAGCAGATGACGGGTTGATCTGGTCATTGCGCTTCAAAGGGTGAAGCTCTAGCACCGATTTCACATCTCGCAGATCGATGAACTGGTCAATCTTGCCGTCGCTGTCGCAGGTGAGATCGGCTAAGGTAGCGCGGCAGGTAGGTTCTTCATCCAGCCGATGAATCGGCAAAATGGGGAAAAGCTGATCGATCGCCCAACTATCGGGTGCCGATTGAAAGACAGAGAGATTGACGTAGTAAATCGACGCCATAATTTTTTCCAGGTCTTCCAAATCATCGGGCACATACTCTTGCTGGCGCACGATGCTGAGAATTTTGGCGCAGCAGGCCCAATACAGCCGTTCTGCCCGTGCCCGTTCCGTTAGGCTGACATAGCCAAAGCCAAACAGGCTGACGGCTTCCTCTTTAAATTGAGTCGCGTCGTGATAGGCTTCCTGATAGGTTTCGACGGAGATGGCGCGGTAGGTTTCGTACAGGTTGCGGATGATCAGATGTTCGCTGTCGGTAGCGGGTTCGGGTTCTTCGGCAATCACCTCACTGGTGCCCAACACGTCGAAGACCAGAACAGACTGGTGGGAGGCGATCGCCCGTCCGCTTTCGCTCACCAGGGTGGGTACAGGCAAGCTGCGTTCTTCACACGCCTCTTTGATCTCTGCTACAACGTCGCTGGCATAGTTTTGCATGTTGTAGTTTTTGGACGCGTAGAAGTTGGTTTTAGAGCCGTCATAATCGACCCCCAACCCGCCACCAACATCCAGATATTTCATGTCGGCACCCAGCCGCGCCAGTTCCACATAAATTTGGCTGGCTTCTCGAATGGCATCTTTGATCACGCTGATCGATGAGATCTGGGAGCCAATGTGATAGTGCAGTAATTGCAGGCAGCCCAGCATGTTTGCGCTGCGAAGCTTTTCAACGGCCTGAATAATTTCGGGAATGGTTAGCCCAAATTTGGCGCGATCGCCTGCCGACGTGCCCCAGCGACCAATTCCTTTGGCGCTTAACTTAGCGCGTACGCCCAAAATTGGCTCAATTCCCAGTTTGTGGCTCTCTTCAATTACCAGATCGACTTCATCGACCTGCTCCAGCACAATGATGACCGTCTTGCCCAACTGTTTCGCCAAGATTGCGGTTTCGATGTACTCCCGGTCTTTATAGCCATTGCAGATCAGCAGTGCTCCGGGCGTATTCAGCAGTGCCAGGGCAATCATTAATTCTGGTTTAGACCCGGCTTCTAGCCCAAACTGGTGCGGCTTGCCAAAGCGCACTAGGTCTTCTAGTAGATGTCGCTGCTGATTACACTTAACCGGAAACACACCGCGATAAACGCCAGGGTAGTTGTATCGGGCGATCGCCTTAGCAAACGCGGCATTTAGTCGTCCAATCCGGTCTTCTAAAATGTCTGAAAAGCGGATCAGCAACGGCAAGCCCAGGTTACGCTGCTTCAGCGCATTTACCAAATCGTATAGATCTAAAGAACCGCCGCGATCGCCTTGAGGAGACACCGTTACATGCCCAACTGCATTGATCGAAAAATATGGATCGCCCCATCCTCCAATTCGATATAGCTCTTCGCTGTCTTCAATTTTCCAGCGCTTGGTCAAAGGGGCGTTAGTCGGTGTTTGTACCATGACTCGTCTCTGAAATACGTCGTGGGTCGGATGTACCGACGTTGTCTGGTGTTCTGCCTGGGGGGGAGATGCCGATGTTAGCGACTCCAAAGCTAGGGATGGTTGCTCCCTACCGCCAGGTTTGTCCTCATCTACAGACACCATTTTTGTCATTCTAAATAGCCTCAAAAGTTGATTGGGTAGTGGTATTGAGGTAAGGATTTTTTGATGGGCGGGCTTGGCCCGCCCATCAAAAAATCCTTACCAATTTAGGACTACCGTTGATTGAACGAACAGAAAGTCTAACGTACTTTTATACGAATATTGTGTATGCTCCACACCACCGCACTCTTCGTAGTTCAAATTCGTAGCTCAAAGTATAGCCATAGTCATAAAGCTTAGGACATGCCAGCGTCATTCCCGCGCAGGCGGGAATCCATCTGCTCGATAGGGGCGGGGGTGGATTCCCGCCTGCGCGGGAATGACAGGGAGGCGTCCTATTGATCATGGCTACCGCTATAAATGCCATTCGTTCGTACCCTGATCACTGGTGGGTGAGAATTGGCAGCACTAGTAGGGTGTATTTTTCGGCGTTGCTGATTTTAGGAATGATTTTTGGATGAGAGGGGCGCGCAGCGCCCCTCTCATCCAAAAATCATCCCCCGACTAAGCAATAGCGAAGTAGGCATACCAACTTCATGCCCGATCGCCTGTAGGAAAAATATCTGGACAGAGAACGTGAATCGCAGCAGTTATGGCTTGCACCTTGAGCAGCAATTCTGTATCTGATCCCGTGTGGTTAAAAAGCTGACGGGTCTGCTCAATAGAATCGTCTAACGGCAGATCGTCTGAGGGTAAAAGGCGTGGAATGGAGCTATGGGGCAATAGACTAAGCTGGCTAACGATAGCAGGTTCTAGGGTTTGTTGTCTCATAGTGGCTGCTCTAAATAGTACAAATATACTACTACAAATATGGCCTGATGCATCTTTTACGTTAGACTTTTACCCCAATTGGCTCTCAAAGCCAAAGGCACAAGTAAGGCGGCTCTCCGTTCCGTGGAAAGCCGCCTTCACTGTAAAGATCATTTCTTTGCTGGTTTTTAGTCTAAGTCGTCAATTAGGTCTTCGGTTTTCTCGGCACCCTCGGTATTGCCTTGCTGTTGATAGAGCTGCAAGGCGCTTTCCAGGGCGGCGATCGCCTCCGGTTCGCGGCGACGTTCGTTTAACGCTACCCCCAGATTGTAATAAGCGTTGGCATCTGTAGGCGACAACGTTACTAGCTGGCGATATACGATAGCCGCCTGTAAGTAGTCTTCTTGCTGCATCAGTAGCTCTCCCAGAATCACGTGAGCCTCAACCAAATCGGGTTGTGCGTAGGCTGCCCGCTGATAGGACGATATTGCCTGTGGTAGATTGCCCTGGGCGCGGTAAACATCTCCAAGTTGGAGATGAATCTGAGCATTGCGTGGCTCTAGTGTAGCTGCACGCCTAAGTGCGTCTAGACCTGCCTGGGTTTGGCCCAGGTTTACCAATGCCACTCCCAAATTGACGTGAATTAGGGCGCGGCGGGGAGAGATATCTGCCGCTTGTGTCAGGATTTGCACTGCCTCGTCATAGCGCTCTGCCTGCAATAGAACGGTGCCCAGTGATTCTAAAATGCGACCATTGCCTGTGGGGCGCAGAGCCACAGCCCGTCGATACGCCACGAGTGCTCCGTCGTAATCTTGTAGGCGCGATAGCACGGCTCCTAACCCCACCTGAGCATCAATGTTGTTGGGATCTAGGGTAGTGGCTCGCCGATAGGAATCTGCCGCAGCCCGGTTGTCTCCTGTGTTGGCTAAACAAAAGCCTAGGGCGTAGTAAAACGCTGCATTATCGTTGTCGAGGGCGATCGCCTGCCGATAGGCCACGACTGCCGCCGGAAAGTTTTCCTGCTGCGCCTGCACAAATCCAATGGCCGAAAAAATACGAGCGTTATCGGGTTCTAACCCAGCCGCCTGTTGGTATACGCCCACTGCTTCAGCATAGTTGCGGGCATCCACCAGTTCTTTGCCCTGTCGCAACAGCGCATTCACTTGACGGGTAACTTCTTGTTGCTGTTGCTGCGACTGCGAGGCTTGAGCTAACTGCACGGGTAGCATCGGCATGGTCTGGCGCAGCAGAGGCTGACGTTCAGGCGATAGAACCTGTGCTGTAACGGCTTGAGGCAACTGCAATATCAGTCCGCTAACCAGGACACTGAAGGTTAATAGAATTGGCTTATTCACAATCAAGCATAGATAAGGGCAAAACTGGCGCTGTAAGTCTAGTACTGAATCCTATGACCTGTGCCGACGTAGTGTGGGTTGCACGCCGCTCCGGTACAGATCATATTTCAACTAGACACTGCCGCAAAACTGATCAGCCATCGTCAACTTAGTAAAAGTAGATTGATGTAAAAGTAGATTGATAATTTTGAATCTGCGTGGAGTGCGAGTTCAACCTATCACATGCCCTAACTTTGATGACGATAGCCATCACAAGTGATAACAATCGTGAGTAAAATGCGACCACAAAAAATAAATTGTGCCGTTAATAACACTCGTTAATATTTAGCTGATTTAGGGTGATTTGGAAACAGTAATCCCAAATTCTTTAAAGTTAGAACTTACGCGCTTTAACACGAAAGAACCAAGAAAGTTGAATGAATTTGCTGGCGCTTCGCGTTCGCAAATTCATTCAACTGCGTAAGTCCCGTGGGCAGAGATGCGATTCTGCGTCGTGCAACCCCGCGATTTTGGTTTTATCATGTCTAGGTACTTAACTGGATGACCCAAATAGATCATCCTGAGCAGGCAAGGCATGATTCTATCAACAACTGATGTGATTCAGGGGGCGATCGTCGAGGCATACTTGGGCGTTGTCACCGCTGAAGTGGTATACGGTGGAAATGCGCTGCGCGACTTTTTTGCAGGGCTACGCGACTTCATTGGCGGGCGCACTGGCAGCTACGAACGCGTTTTTGAACAGGGGCAGCAAGATGCGATCGCCGAACTCGAAAAACGGGCTGCTCGGCTAGGAGCAAACGGAGTCATTGGCATCACGATTAACACAGACACGATCAACATCGACGAAACCGGGGTGCTGCTGTTGATTACGGCTACAGGCACTGCCATCCGGATTCAAGGGCAACCTTAGGGCGAAACTGGCTAAGTCCGAGCCTTCTTTAAGGACGTGAATCGTTTCCTGGCGAAGCTGGGAAATGATTCACGCAAAAGCTTTGGTAAGCAGGAGGTCTAGCCATGCCCAAGTTACTCTAGCCCCAGTTCTCGCTTAAGCAAGTTAATCGACTTTTCGCCGATGTAGTTTTCGCAACATTCTACCTTAGGAGGCCGAATGATGTCGTCGCGAGCCGCCTGAATAGCCGCTTTCACCGCCGTATTGCTGGCCTGATCGCACACCACAATTTGGGCATTGCGGACGATCGCCTTTAGTTTGTAGTCATCGTCGGTTTGAGCGGTCATGATTAACAACTCATCGCCCCGCAAGCTGTGAATAATGACTTCTGCCGCCCGCAAAATCCCTGAGCTAAGGCTGACAAAGCCGATGGTGGTGTCTTTGGGTAAGCTCTTAAGTAGCTTAAACTCTTTACTGTAATCATAAATATCAACTGGAATCACGCGCACAGATTTAGGCGCGGCGATCGCCTCCGCAGCTCCAATGAAGTAGCGACTAGTGACTACTGTGCCGCCCCGCGCTTGATCGAGCACCACACTCAGCTCTTCCAATGGCACCAACTGAACGGGAATCTGTAGGGCTTCCTGCAACTCGCGCACCATCAGTTGACCTGCCCCAATGTCGTAACCGGGAGCCGTCACCAACACCCGCGCACTGCAACGCAGCCGCCAATCAATTTCAGCTAAAAATAGCTCACGCGCATGGCTCAGGGTACAACCCTGGTTGAGCAAGTCATCCAGGCTCTTTTGTACGAGCTTATAGGCCAGAGGATATTGCGCCAAAATGGGCGATCGGTTGCCGCTAGCGCCCCCTTCATCGCCCTGCGCGCGCACGAAAATACCAGCTCCGGCGCGGGCATCGACAAACTCTTCATCTTCGAGTTGGCGATACACCTTGCTGATGGTATTGCGGTGTAGCCCTGTTTGCATGGCCAGTTGGCGGGTGCTGGGCAGGCGATGCCCCGGCGGAAATTGACGGGAGGCGATCGCAAACCGAATCTGATTAAAAAGCTGAGTAGATGCCGGAATTTCGCTATCTGGCTGGATTTGGAACTCAACCATGAGAAGCCTCCGAGCTATTCGGGTTTAGGTTTAATAGAACTGGCAAATGCAATAGTGGCAAATGTAACGGCTAAAAGAAAAAGCGTTGCTGTTATATCAGCATTATCTACGATGGATGTCTACACTCCAGTCGGGTGATTTTCCAGGCTTTCTGAGGCCGCGTAGCGATTTTCGGGTTAGCGCGATCGAGCGCCAGTGGGGAGAACCGCGTGCCCTACTGATGCTCAATCCGAAGTTTCACAATCAGGCGATACTGTAGAAGCACGGTGTTTCTCTACCCCAAGCTTTATGAGTCAAGTGCCTCTTTTTGATATCCAAACCCGTCATGTTCATGTAAGAAATGGGGATTTGGCGATCGCCGCCTATTTAGCAGAACCGTTAGAAGCAGAACCGCTAGAGACAAGGCCATTGGGGGTCAAGCCCTTAGAGAGCAGAACGTCTGAAGTAGGCACGTTTCCCAGTGTAATCGTGATTCAGGAAATTTTTGGCGTAAATTCCCACATTCGAGAGGTGACGGAGCGCTTTGCCAGAGCGGGGTATGTGGCGATCGCCCCGGCCATCTACCAGCGCCTTGCCCCCGGCTTTGAAGCGGATTACACAGCCGATGCCATCAAACTGGGGCGGCAGTACAAAGAACTGACCAAACGAGAAGAGCTACTGGGCGACATTCAGGCGGCGATCGACTATCTCAAAACCTTGCCCAACGTTAAACCGGGCAGAGTAGGCTGCATTGGTTTTTGTTTTGGCGGACATGTGGCGTATTTAGCAGCGACCTTGCCCGACATTGCCGCCACAGCATCGTTTTATGGCGCAGGCATTACAACGATGTGTCCCGGCGGTGGAGCGCCGACCGTTAACTTTACGAGCCATATAAAAGGCACTCTCTACGCCTTTTTTGGCATGAACGACACCAGCATTCCTACCGAGCAAGTGGATGCGATCGCCACCGCCCTGCAAACCCACCAAATTCCTCACCAGATATTTCGCTACGCCAACGCCGACCACGGCTTTTTCTGCGATCAGCGGGCTAGCTACAACGCCGCCGCTGCCCAGGATGCCTGGGTGCAGGTGCAAGCATTGTTTCAACAGACCTCCGAGGTTTTCAAGACCTCGGAGGTCTAAACCTGCACCCCAAGACCTCACACCCCAGACCTCCGAGGTTTTGAAAACCTCGGAGGTCTAAACCTGACCACAGATCTAGGTTAATTTAGACTGCAACCGCGCCACAAGCGACCGCGAAAATCCCACATTTTGATCGCCCAGACGCTCCTGGATCTGGAAAGCCCGCTGTGCCAAATCCAGTGCCTCGGCATAGCGCCCCTCCGCCTCCAGCACCTGCGCCAGCCCTGCCTGGGCATCAGCCACCAGATCCTGCCGTCCCACTTCCTGGGCCAGGGCAAGTTGTCGCTGGAACCAGGGGCGGGCATCGCGGGGGCGATCGCGATCAAGGGCAAGCCGACCCAGGTTGCCGCAAAATGTAGCTTGTCCGTCTTTATCTCCTATCTTTTCAGCGATCGCCAGTCCCTGCTGATAGTAGATCTCAGCGCGATCGTACTGCCGCTGCTGATAGGCAACTGCTCCCAGATCGTTGAGAGTGTTCGCCTCCGCTGTCTCATCCCCCAACTCCCGGTACGCTGCCACGGCCTCCTGATAGCACCGCTCTGCCTCTGCGCAGTCCCGGCGTTGATCGGCAACCTGTCCCTGAAGTTGGATTGCGAGGGCGCGATCGCGACGGTTGCCGCCCCGCTCCATCGCCGCCGCCATCTGGTTCGCCCAGGTGGCGGCGCGATCGGTCTCTGCCCGACTGTAGTAAATCGTGGCAACATTGTACGCTCCCCACCCGGCATCGCGACCCTGTGCCAATGTCTGCCCTGCCTGGTAGCACCATTCCCCCAGGCGAATCGACTCATCCCAGTAGCCCCGGAACAGCAGAAAATTACTGAGTGCGGTTTCTAGGTCAATCAGCATCTGAGCGGCTTCCCGATCCCGCAGGGTGCCGGGGATGCCAGACAGTTCCCGCAGGGTGTTGGCAATGCCCTCCAGGGTTTGCCACTCTGCCTCCAGCTTGTCGAAGGTTTTGTAGTTTTCAGAGTTACCGCCGTACTTGCGGGCATAGTCCACCCAGTAGCGCAGGGCTTTGCGTTGGGCTTTCGGGCTAAGTTGCACCTCTCCCGCTTGCGCCTTCAGCCCAACAAACTGTTGAAACGCTGTCCATGCGCC
>JBBQFG010000219.1:0-8784 GCA_038321765.1 Elainellales cyanobacterium | reverse complement strand
CGGTAGCCATGATCAATAGGACGCCTCCCTGTCATTCCCGCGCAGGCGGGAATCCATCTGCTCGATAGGTGCGGGGGTGGATTCCCGCCTGCGCGGGAATGACGCTGGCATGTCCTAAGCTTTATGACTATGGCTATATCTAAAATCCTTGTGGAGCAGCAGTTCTAGAGGATTTTACAATCTGTCAGGCTTTAAGGACGGGTTGTTAGCCTCAACGACAACGATAAAGGTCGTAGCTGTAACCGTTAATCCATGCTTTTTTCAAAGAAGCAAGTGGGCAACCTTGCTGCTCAACTGCTGCCGGTTCAGTCCGAAGCGCTTCCCAGTTGATTAGCCACAGGTCGAAGGGGCGGGGATAGTGACGCAGCACTTCTATAACGGTGGCGATCGCTTGCCCTGGGTCGGTTTCACGATGGGCTAGTAAAAATTTAGGCATCGTATAAGGGCTAGCATCGGCAGCCAATCTAAATTCCCGTGCAATGCCCATCATTTCGCCCGTATTGACATGGGTTTGGTGGTTGGTGGCAACGAGCATGGGGGCTTGGCTATGTTGTCGCATTTGAGCTGCCACCAACTCAGGCCGATAGTATTTTTCATAGCCCAGGTTTGTGGCTACGGAAAGGGCGCTGAGCAAACCCAAAAACAGGACGAACAGCACCGCGTTTTTGCCAAGTTTGGGGAACTGATTCTGAAGGGAGAACCACCGAGATGAAGGAGAGTGGCGGCTCAGAATAGGCATTTGCCACAACACTGCGAGAGCCGCGCCGAGCAGCACGATGACTGCTGGAAAGTAAACAAAGTTGTATCGCGCGCCTCGCGTCAGATCACGGCCTGAAATGTAGGTAATTAGAAAGATTAAGGCGATCGCCCCCAACACAAACGCTCCCAAGAGCTGAATTACCCAGCGATTTCGTGGATCTCGGAACTGCACCTTTAACCCTCGTCCTAAAAGTGGCACAATCCAAAACAAGAAGGGCAGCATCACCATGCCCGCTACAACAGCTAAAGGAATGAAATCTGCCTCTAATGGCAGCAGACATAGCATCACGACCCAGGCTGCTAGCGATTGAAAAAATGGATTGAGCCACATCAATAGGTTGCTTCTGTCAAAGAAAATCCACTGGGTGAGTTCGCTTCCTTGGCTTTCTAAAAGTTCGGGAACCCAAATGAGGCAACCAATTAGTGAACCGATCGCTACAATTGCCAATCGCCACACATTAGCCCTAAAATTCCGGATTCTGGAAACAAGCGTTTGGGATTTTCCCTGTATTCTCAGATGTTTTTCTGTGTCGAACCACAGATACAGAAGTGCGATCGCCTCTGCCGCCAAAGTCAGCGCAAAAAAGTAATGGACACCGACTCCTAAGCCGTTAATTATCGTCCACACTAAACACAGCCACAGCGGAATCACGACATGATCCCGTACGCAACGGGTGACTACTACCAAACAAGCCAGTGATAAAGTCGCCAATAAAATTGCCAACGTGTAATGACGGGCATCTTGTGCCAAAAATACCGCGTAGGGCGAAATGGCCATCATTCCCGCTGCCAATTGCCCCACCAGTCGAGAGCCAAAGGCTAGCCAACCTAGACCAAATGCAGCAGGAATAGTAAATACCCCAACTAATGCAGGCAGCGATCGCCCTGCCCAAAGACTCACTAGGCCGCTAGGTAAAGCTGGAAATAGTTGTAGCCACCAATGGGAGAGAATAAAGTAAACGGGCGGATGCGTGCTTTCACTCATAAGGGATTGGACGACATCTTGCACAGTGCCGAACGGTGCCACCTGTAGCGGTTGTAGTAGCGTATCGGTAGAAATAACCTGGTCAAGCGGCACGGTTCGGAAGCTGTGACCTAGGCTAAATACCAGTGTCGAGAACTCATCTGTCCAGGGAGGTTTGCTATTGAGATAGGCAAACCGCACAACTGTACCAATGACTATCCAAGCTAACAACAAAAGCCCATGTAGCTGGCGATCGCCTAATCGTTTCTCCACACCAATCTCCACACCAATCTCCACACCAATGCTGTTCAGCGATCGCCATCCTTAACCATATGCATCTTACGCTATGTAAATAAACTGCCCTCATGAAGATTACGCATGAAGGTATAAACCGTTCTCTGGCCGCGGCAGGAAACTATTTATCTAGAAGATCTAAGTAGTTCAACCTAAATAAAAACCAAATTCTATAGCCATAGTCATAAAGCTTAGGACATGCCAGCGTCATTCCCGCGCAGGCGGGAATCCACCCCCGCACCTATCGAGCAGATGGATTCCCGCGCAGGCGGGAATGATAGGGAGGTATCCTATTGATCATGGCTACCGCTATAAAACCCTGCGCCGCCCGCACAGTGGGCGGCGCAGGGTTTTAGAATCTTATATTTAATTAAGCCCACCTACTTATCTCCTCTACGACTTGGCCGGAAATCGAACTGTAAATAGGCTGCCGCGCCCTGCCTCTGAATTTACGCCAATCGTGCCATCATGAGCCTCTACGATTCGTCTTGCTAGGTATAGCCCCAATCCACTACCGGAGCGTTTGTGGTTACCCTGGCGATATCGCTCAAACAATGTAACCTGATCGTCTGGTTGAATACCAGATCCCGTGTCTTGCACTTCAATCACGATCCAGGATGGCGGCACAGCCTGTAACATTTCACCATGAGGCGTTTCATAATCCTCCTCTTCGCCAAGCGCAGCCATTTCTTTGAGGCGAACAGTAATCGAGCCGGTATCAGTAAACTTAATTGCGTTGCCGATTAAATTGACAAACAACCGACGAATTTCTAAACAGTCACCCATCACCTTCCCAGCTTTTTCAGAGCTGCTGAGTAGGTCATCCACAACGTGTAAATCTAAACCTTTGTCATGAGCTAAGGGAGTCAGCTCTTGAATGACGTCCTGCAAAACGCTAGACACATTGCAAACCTCAAAAGCCATCATTTTTTCGCCCGCATCATGACGATAAACCTCTAGCAATGTATTAACCATGTGGAGTAGGTTTTGATTGCTGCGAATCATGATGTCGATCGCCTCTTCCATCTCGTTAGGAACGTCACCAAACGCTCGTTCTAAAAAGAGCTTTAACATTCGGTCAGCAGCCACAAGAGGCGTTCGCAAATCATGAGTTAAGCGTGAGACAAAATCTTCGCGTTGGCGGGCAAGTTGTTCTCGTTGGCGATTGGCTACATCTACCTGAAGCTCTGCTCGGTAAATCCGAATGGCATTACGGAGAATGCGCGCTAGACCTTCAGGTGAAATACGGGATTTAGGTAGATAGTCAGATGCGCCTGCTTTCATCATTTCAACAGCAAGCTGCTCATCGCCTTGTCCCGTCAACACAATCAAAGGAATTTTTTGACCTGTAAGGCGAAGATCTTGAATTAGAGCCAAACCATCACGGTCAGGCAACCGATAGTCTACAAATACGCAATCGAACGACTGGCTAGCCAACGCCTCGGTCGCCATGGCACAGGTTTCTGCTTCTGCCAACTCCACCGTAATTCCTGCGGCCTTCAACGCACGATGCACCGCCATCCGGTCTACCTCGTCGTCGTCTACCACTAAAATTCTTAAGGTATCTTCCATAGGACTTGCAGCTCAGCAGTTCAGATCTAAAGACCGTGGATCAAACACTACAGCTTCAAATAGGTTAAGCACAATTCAAGCTGAGATATTTTCTGGTACTGAGAAACTTGGCTACTAAATTGCCAAGAAAGATCAGAATCTTAAGCTTAAGAGATGTCATTCCTCGATCTCGTTGAGCTTACGGCAATTCACACAAAGCCCAGTACTTATTTAACGTTGCCATTGTTTCCGCAAAATTGGCGGATGTCACAGGCTTCAGAATATATCCCGCTACATTTAGGTCATAAGCTTCTACCCGATCTCTATCCTGGTTCGATGTTGTTAAAACAATAACCGGAACAATACGCAGTACCGGATCTGACCTTAGATGCTTTAGGAACTCAATCCCTCCCATTTTGGGCATATTTAAATCTAATAAAATCAAGCGGCGACCCGCAGGAATGACCGTTGAGCCATCATCATTTCCACGAAGCGTAGCTAAGGCTTCAAGCCCATTGCTGGCAATATATAGAGGATTTGTAATATTAATCTTTTTGAATGCTCGCTTGACATTCATTACGTCTACTTCGTCGTCTTCTATCAACAAGATATTGATAACTCTGTCTTGCATTTCGGTTTGCTCTTGCATCACATTGAAAGTTCAGAAGCCACTTTTGCCGCAGCTCCATAACCTCTTCATATCTTGCCTAACTTTAACTAAGTATCTTTAACTACACCTCAGTCAAGAGTAGGAGATCTGAGTCTATTCCAACCTGAACCAATTCAAACCAGCCCCATAATTCAGGTTGAAAGCGATCGCAGCTCTGTTATAGCCATAGTCATAAAGCTTAGGACATGCCAGCGTCATTCCCGCCTGCGCGGGAATGACAGGGCGGCGTCCTATTGATCATGGCTATCGCTATAGCAAAATATCCAGAATGCGCTGAGGGCTAAAACTACATAAAGCAGCATGTCACTTTGAAATGGGTGATTAGTGCGAACCGAAAGGATTATTAGAGGTTCTAAGGGAGTGAAAACTAGTTTTTACCCTGGCGAGTGCAAGCAATGCTAAATACCTGACTCGATGTGGCTCATACCTCAAGAATTAAAAGAATGGTCCTGAGGTTGCCATATTTGTTTGGCAATCTCAGAACCATTCTTTTATACAAATCAAGCATTTAGAGCTAAGAACTACTATGATGCCATGCTAAAACCAGCTACCCTAAAGGCCAATATACCCAGATTAAGCAATGGCGAAAATCAGTGTCCAATCGATTGAAGGGTTTGACCCAAGGCTTCTCGGTCAGGAGTCGCTAGACACTCTTTAGCTACTACAGTAACTCCCAACCCGGTTAAATCAAGAAGCGTATTGGCTTTCTAGTCAAACCCATGTCTCTCTAAATCAAGACCCACAGCCCTGTGAAGCTCTGACGCTATGGCTGATGCCTGATACATTAGGCCAACCCTGCGTTTGCTCCAGGCTTACCTGTTGCCAGTTCCACTTTGACAATCTTCCCACCCATTTTTTGAATTCGCTGCTGCTCACGGAACCAATTATCGTAAGGAACAAGCTTGGTGAAGTAGGTATTTTGTAGCTCTCGTTGGGTCCGAATGCGAGTTTGGCTAGGAACGCAAGCCGTAATTTTGAACATCCGCATGGGTTTAGTTCTCCTGGCTGAACGGGAAAGGGTGAAATGTTAAGGAAATTATGAACGAAATTTCAATTGATTATAGTGTTGCAAATACCTTAAAGGCTGGGAGTCTAAAGCCAATTCTAAAATTTTAGAGCCGATAGGCATATCAGCCCTTAACCTTCTAAAACTCACTCTAGACTTCCCAGACTAGAAAATGTTGAGGATTGAGGTCTGAGTAGTAATTAACTCATCTCCCAATTCTCTGACTCATGGACTTGCTGCTAGTTGTAATCCGACTAGCTCAAGCCAGACGAGATGTAGTCGAAGTAAACACCCATTTCCTTGCCAGCATCAGAACCTACAAGGCTTGCAGTGACTTCTTTCATCGCTTGAATTGCTTGAACCGTTGCAGCAATGGGTACACCCAAAGAGTTGTAAGTTTCTTTCAGGCCGTTGAGCACGCGCTCATCCAAGATAGAGGGGTCACCTGCCAACATGGCGTAGGTGGAGTAGCGAAGGTAGTAGTCTAAGTCGCGGATGCAGGCAGCATAGCGACGGGTGGTGTACATGTTGCCACCGGGACGGGTGATGTCAGAATAAAGCAGTGATTTCGCAACAGCTTCTTTGACAATGGCGGCAGCGTTAGCACTAATGGCCGTGGCAGCCCGCACGCGCAGTTCGCCCGTTGCAAAGTAGCCCTTCAGCTTTTCTAAAGCGGAACTGTCCAGGTACTTGCCCTGAACGTCGGAGGAGTTGATAACAGCAGTAATTGCGTCTTGCATTGTCTTGCTTCCTTAAAGTAAATCTTTAATTCATCGAGCTAGAGTGAGGAACCAGAGGGTACCCTACTGCATCGCACCGATTACGTAGTCGAAGTAAGAGCCTGCCTCAGCAGCATCTTCACCAGACATCAAGGAGGTGGCAACATTCTTCATGGCGCGGACACCTTCTGCAACAGCATCAATGGGTGTACCCAAAGAGCGGTACATTTCGCGCACACCAACGATTCCGATTTCTTCGATAGGGGTAACGTCGCCGGCAACTACTCCGTAGGTGACTAAGCGCAGGTAGTAATCGAGGTCACGTAGGCAAGTAGCGGTCATTTCTTCACCGTAGGCATTACCACCGGGAGAAACGACATCGGGGCGCTTCTGGAACAACTGGTCGCCCGCTTGCTTCACGATGCGTTCGCGAGAGTCGGTCAAAACCTGAACAATCCGTAGACGACGCTCACCAGAGGTGACGAAGCCTTTGATCCGATCTAATTCACCAGGGCTGAGGTAGCGTGCCTCAGCATCGGCATTCACGATTGACTTCGTGACAATACTCATTGATGGATTCCTCCAAAAAGCAAAATGTAACCGTCTGTATCTAATTCGGCGCTCATTTCTGAATGCCTGAACCGCTAGCCAAAGTCTCTACAGCTTCTATCTCACGCTTCAAGAAACGTGGAAGAGTGAGAGATGTCTGACAGTAAGGCTGCTCATACTTTACCGCGAGTATTCCCTGTTCACACGTGTGTAACTAGAAATACATGAACGCTGTGGCTCAGCTACCTTCCGAAGATAATTTTGCGGCATTGCGTTGACATTATTAGACAGGTCGTAATATTTTGTAATCATTTTCCTCATGAGCTGGATTAGATAGCCCAAATGCTGCCCGTAGCTTTGGCAAATTCTATGGGGTAGTCCTAACATGCACGTGTAAAAAATCCATTACATCAATAAGTAGATGGGCGTAATTAAACATAAAATCCTAAAAGTCTGTGCCGCCCGCTGCGCGGGCGGCACAGACTTTTAGAAGCTTGTTTTTATTTAGGTTGAACTACTTACCACTACTTTCTGGGGGTTCGGAGAAGAAGAAAATTAACGCGCGACAGGCAAATAAATTCTCAAGAGAATAAAAACCAGGTAGAGCGATCGCTGAAATGAATATATATAAACTCTCAAATAACCAAAACAAGAACCAAATCCTTGATGTTGAGGTCTTTTTAGCAAGGTTAAGGCTATCAATCCCCGCACTCCTTGCCATAGTTCGGGTATCTTGACCCGACAATTGTTCGATAGATTTGGTAGTCTAATTTTTACCGGGTCATGAAAAGGTTGAACAGCGTGGATATTCAAATTGGTAGGGGCAAAACCGCCCGTAGAGCGTATGGAATTGATGAAATTGCACTCGTTCCGGGGCAACGAACCCTAGATCCATCACTTGCAGACACACGTTGGAGAATTGGCGGCATCGAACGCGATATTCCCATCATTGCCAGCGCTATGGACGGAGTCGTGGACGTAAAAATGGCTGTTGCCCTGTCGGAACTCGGAGCACTAGGCGTACTCAATTTAGAAGGCATTCAGACTCGCTATGCTGATCCAAACCCGGTGCTCGATCGCATCGCATCGGTAGATAAGACAGAGTTTGTCCCGCTAATGCAAGAGCTGTACGCAGAGCCAATCAAACCTGAGCTAGTCGAGCAGCGAATTCAAGAAATTAAGCAGCAGGGCGGTATTGCTGCCGTAAGCGCAACCCCGGCTGGGGCAGCCCGTTTTGGCGAAGCGGTGGCAAAAGCAGGTGCAGACTTGTTTTTTATTCAGGCTACGGTAGTTTCTACGGCTCATTTATCGCCCGAATCGATTACCCCCCTGGATTTAGCAGAGTTCTGCCAGACGATGTCAATCCCAGTTGTGTTGGGCAACTGCGTTACCTATGAAGTGGCCTTGAATTTAATGAAGGCAGGCGCAGCAGCCGTATTAGTGGGGATTGGGCCAGGTGCTGCTTGTACATCTCGCGGTGTATTGGGCATTGGCGTTCCTCAAGTGACTGCTGTTGCTGATTGTGCGGCGGCTCGTGATGACTACCACCGTGAAACGGGTAACTATGTGCCTATCATTGCCGATGGTGGCTTAATTACGGGTGGCGACATTTGCAAGTGCATTGCCTGCGGAGCGGACGGTGTGATGATTGGTTCTCCGTTTGCGAGAGCGGCTGAAGCTCCAGGACGAGGCTTTCACTGGGGCATGGCAACCCCTAGCCCGGTGTTACCGCGTGGCACCCGCATTCGGGTAGGCACGACAGGCACCTTACGGCAAATTTTGCGGGGACCTGCTCAGCTCGACGACGGCACCCATAATTTTTTAGGGGCTATTCAAACCAGTATGGGCACACTGGGAGCCAAAAACATCCGAGAAATGCAGCAGGTGGAGGTTGTCATTGCTCCCTCCTTATTGACAGAAGGAAAGGTCTATCAAAAAGCCCAGCAGCTCGGAATGGGTAAATAGCCTTACTCTGTCAAGTCAGAATCTGATAATTTTCCCAGCCGAATGTAGGGATCGGCTGGAATTTTTAAGTTCGTCCTTTACAATTAAGTGAGCGGAGACGATAAGTTTCCGTTCACTCCTCACACCACACTCCGCCTAAACTGTTGTTTGGGCGGTTCCTTATTGAGTTCACAATTACGGCGACCAAACGCGGTCAAGCAATTCCCTCTTTGACAGGAAAACGATCGATTAGCAGAGCCGCGCGCGACGCATTGTCCTTGAGCCTGCGGGGCAAGTGCGGTACGTAAGGAATTTGGGTCAGTAAATC
>JBBQFG010000218.1:0-8803 GCA_038321765.1 Elainellales cyanobacterium | reverse complement strand
GCTCTCATAAAGATAACCAGGTTTCAGGCGATCGGGTCTTAGTCAACTAAAAATTGTTGTATAGCAATAGACGGATTGGTTAGGACGGGGTGCAGGGGTGGAACCCCTGGCTGGGGGGCAAACCCCCACAACCCCCCATTTACAAAATTACAAAACAAGATTTAGACACCCATAAAAAAAAAAAAATACACGCGGGGCCCCCCCCCCCCGCCCCCCCGCCCCCGCGCCGCGGCCTGCCCCGGACTTTAGACTTTTTACTGCGGTCGCAACACCGGTTAGGACTGGGGGAACACCGGGGGTGTGGGGGATTGGCCCCCAGCCAGGGGTTCCACCCCTGCACCCCGTCCTAACCAATCCGTCTATGGCTATACATGGGGCAGGGTAAGACATAGGCAGCACCTTCAGCCCACAAAGTCAGCTCATATCCACAAAAAGCACCGCCCTGAGGACGGTGCTTTTTAAGAACCATAAAAACTCGATAGTTGTATTGATGTAATGATTTTTTGATGGGTGGGCGAAGCCCACCCATCAAAAAATCCTTGCTAATTGAGGACTACCAAAAACTCAACTGAGAATCAGTTATAGACCCAGTTGGTTGCCACGACGGTATTGCAGGTATGCCGCTACAAACAGCCCCGCCAGCGTGATCGGGATCAGTCCCAATACAATTCCAGATAGCAACGGTTCTACCACGGTGTAATCTCCATGAGCGTTACTTAGAATCTTAGCAACAAATGCCTGCAACTTCTATGTGGGTAACGTTTGGCCATTATGTACTAGGTAGGGTGTACTCAGATCCTCATTTGCTCACATCGGTAGTGGTATTGATGTAAGGATTTTTTGATGGGCGGGCGAAGCCCGCCCATCAAAAAATCCTTACCAATTTAGGACTACCGCTCACGTCTACCTAGTAGACCTCCTGCATGAATGCCTTCTTGAGGGCGTGAATCGTTTCTCGGCTTAGCCGGGAAACGACTCACGCAGGAAGTCTAGTGTTAAAAAAACTGAATAAAAATGAGAATTTCTGAAATAAATCAGTGCGATCTTGTACGAGTTGCTGAAGAAACTTTAAGATAAGTTATGAACTAACACGCCACTCACACATTCTGTATACATTCAGCCTTGACTAGAGCACTCTTGGATAACCCAGTTTTAGAAACTCAACTTACAAGTGCTGAAACTGAAGCCTCAGTTCGACCCCGGCGCTTAGCGCTGACGCTATTGGCGATCACCGGAGCGTTTGTAGTGGCGATCGCCTTTATTGCTATCTTTCGACATACCGATCCTTACATACACAATGTTCTCAAGCTTCATGGCAGCGCCGAACAGGGGCAGGTGATCTTTCAGATGAACTGTGCAACTTGTCACGGGTTAACGGGTGATGGCATGGTTGGGCCAAGCTTGCACCATGTTTCGTCCCGCAAATCGCGCATTGGGCTAATTCAGCAAGTGATCAGTGGTAAAACGCCTCCCATGCCACAGTTTCAGCCCAATCCTCAAGAAATGGCCGATTTGCTGAGATATTTGGAAAGCATGTGAGCTTGCACATCTCCTAATTTTTGGATAAACCTTTGGGAAAAATTAGTAAAGGGTGGAAATGCCTCCCTTTAATAGTTTGATTCCGCATAAGTAGGTGGGCTTAATTAAATATAAAATTCTAAAACCCTGCGCCGCTCGCTGTGCGGGCGGCGCAGAGTTTTAGAACTTGGTTTTTATTTAGGTTGAACTACTTAATCGGCGTATAGAACTCATTTGACATCTTTCCGGTGATCGCGAATATTCTGTAGGGGCGAAGCATTTGCATCAATATTCTGGCAACGCAGCGTCAATTCGAGTGCAAATGATTCGCCCCTACTGCCCAAAAATCGCCCTAAATCTCAATTCTAATTAGATGTCAAATGGGTTCTATAGCCATAGTCATAAAGCTTAGGACATGCCAGCGTCATTCCCGCGCAGGCGGGAATGACAGGGAGGCGTCCTATTGATCATGGCTACCGCTATACATAGGATGTCCGCTCCGTCGCAAAATCCTGCAAAATTCATAGAGGGCAGTGGCATTGGTGTCATGATTTTTGCAGCGTGGGCTTTGCCCGCGCTGCAAAAAATTGACCTCCTGCATCAACAAGCATTCATGCAAGAAGCCTCATCATTACCAGTTTAGGACTAGCAAATGGGTGCTGATTAAGAGGTGGTGTTAAGGCAACTTATAGCTGGCAGCGCGTAACGTTAGAGTACCCTGTTGCGGATCTTGGCTAAAAATAAATGCACCCTCTTCGGCCTCACCGCCCGACAAAAAGTCAATTTGCTGTTCGCCCGACTCGACTACTTCGCCGTTAATTTCCAACTCTCCAATAATCTGAACCGATTCAGCCGTGCCGCCCCCGGTGTTCATGACTGTAAAGGGGACATAAAACTGCCCAGACGATTCCCAAACTGCACCGTCCTGCTCCGTCTCAATTAGGGGTGGCTGCTGATGGCGTGGATCAATCCATGCGGCAATTACGGCACTGATTAGGGCAATTAACAAGCAGGAAGCAATGCTAAAGGTGAGCCACTCAGCCGGGGTGCGCTGATCTGAGTTCGCCGTAGGGTTTGGCGCAGATTGAGCCTCTTGAGATTCTGAAGATTCTGAAGAGTCGCTAGATTTTGAAGACACGTCGCTCATACCGCTAATCTGCCTGCTGCTCCTCCTATCGTGGCAGGCAAGCCTAGCACCAATGTAAAGGTTAGCCACAGTTGCCACGGATCACTCAATGAAAGTTGACGAAAGAATAGCAACATGACCGTAGCTGCCATCAACGATACTAAATAGGACATGAGCGTTTCGCCAAGAGGTTTTTGAAATAGTCCTTGTTGCTCACGGCGCTTAGACTGGTTGGCGAAACCTGCTTCAAATACCACTGCGTAGGAGATTAGCAGAGATGCAGCAATAAATGCTAACAACCAGGGACCAGATACTGCTGAGGCTATCATAGGCACTTCATCCGTTGGGGCAATGCTAAACGCAACGATCGCCGCTCCTAGCAATGTGCCTCCCACATCGGATAAAGTGCCATTTAACTCATCTGTATTTTGAGGGCGGGTTGATTTTTTAGCAGAGTCAGCAGCTTGTTTATCTGATTGGTCTGGCTGATCTGATTCACCTCCGCTCAAAAATTGGTTTGCCAGCGCAACGCCCAACGTAAAGGGAATGCCTTCAAAAATGACTTTGCCCAGGACTTCGTCCAAAGGCACTTGCGGTGTAATTTCCTGAAGCAGGATTAGCATTAGCAAGGTGCAGAGGATGCCAATGGCGATCGCCTCAATGGTTTCCATAGCGGCATCCTCAAATCGAATGCCGCTAGATTTACGAAATCCTGCCGTGCGGTTGATTAAAAATATCAC
This sequence comes from Elainellales cyanobacterium, assembly GCA_038321765.1. Classification (GTDB taxonomy): domain Bacteria; phylum Cyanobacteriota; class Cyanobacteriia; order Elainellales; family Elainellaceae; genus CASBQJ01. The sequence goes on along the minus strand of JBBQFG010000218.1, from coordinate 5,419 downwards.
CACGAAGGATATGGCGATCGCTCCTAACATCCAAATAGGTTCTACAAACGACCCAATCCACCACACTTCCATGGTGTATAGCAGCGGAATGCCAAATAAGAAGCCCCCACAGGCACCGCGAACTAGGTTATCTAGTTCATTGACCCACTGATGTCGTCGTCTGCGTTTACGCATGAAGAATATCCATTAACCATTGCTCTACCCGCTTGCCCATAGCTGCCATTGAGTATTCAGCTTCAATATATTGACGACAAGCGGCGCGATCGATTTGATCTAGGTGGGCGATCGCTTCTGCTAACCCTTCTACACTATCAGGGGGCACCAGCCAACCCGTTTTACCATCCGTTACAATTTCGGCGGGGCCACCCCGGCGGTAGGCGATGACAGGAACTCCGCAGGCCAGCGCCTCGATCGCCACATTACCAAAGGCTTCAATCCACTTGGGTGTCATTAACAGCCCTTTGCAGTGCCTCAACTCGCTCTGAAGGCGAGCAGTGGGTAAAAATCCTCGGTAGTCTACACGGGCTTGAGGATGAGCGCGCTGGATCTGCTGCCAGTAGTCGGGGTCGGGCATGGTCCCCCAAATGGTGAGGGGCAGGTTAGCGCGGTCGGCGGCGGCGATCGCATCCTCTAGTCCCTTTTCGGGGGCAATGCGCCCTACCCAACCCAGTGAATTGTCATAGTCTGGGCAAAATTCGTAGAGCGACAGATCCAACCCATTGCCCAACACCCGATACCCATCGCCATCGGCAAATGTCGCCGCCTGTGCTCGACTGTGAACCCCAATCGTGCCCGGAAAGCGAGTGCCAACCTGCTGAATGACCTGATCCATTGCATCAGAAAGCGAACCCATACTGATCAAATGAGCAATGGGGCGACGAAAAAAGGGAGTTAAGTAGAGCGGCAGCCAGTCATAGGCATAGTTGAGCAGCAGGTCATACTGATCTTGCACCTCACAGGCATAGGCCCACATGTTGGCTAGTACAGCATCCGCTGGCAGCGTGACCGCTTCAGTCCGCTCTTGGGTTTGAGCACTAATTTGAAGCTGGCCTGAAATTTGCACGATGGGCAGATCACCCAGTTGCGACCCGCTCGGAGCCACGATGGTGATGTGATGACCTTGTTGCCGCAGCGCGTTGGAAATATTTTGTAGCGTCAGCTCTACCCCGCCCCCCAAGCCTGTGCCGAGTGCGCCGACAGTCGTGGACATTGATAGCACACGTAGAGGAGGGGGAGGAAGAACGTTCACGCAGCGTCACAGATTAGCATTCATCGAGGTTGAGGTAGGGCGCAACACTGATAGGTGCGATCGCGCGTTGTCTGCGTCCTGTTGAATCTGCGCCTTTAGCTCTGTCAGCGACGCAAATTTTTGTTCGGGGCGCAAGAACTGTTTCAGATTCACCGTCAGCGTCTGGCCATACAGGTTGCCTGTCCAATCCAGCAGGTGTACTTCTACTGTCCGCTGTGTGCCCGCGACAGTAGGCCGATAGCCAATATTCATCACGCCTGGGATGTTGCGATCGCCTCCCAACCCTGCGCCGATTACTGATACCGCGTATACTCCAAATCGCGGTAGAAACTTTTCGGCAGGCAGGCGTAAATTTGCGGTTGGGAAGCCCAGGGTTCTACCCACCTGTTGACCGTATTCAACGTCGCCCACCAAGGCATAGGGTCTGCCTAGCAGCCGATTAGCAAGCTCTACATCTCCCTGCTGCAACGCCTGTCGGATAGCAGAACTGCTGATGCGATCGCCCTTCAGAGTCCGTAGCGGCACAATATGAACCGTCACGCCGTACTGGGAGGCGATCGCCTTCAAATCCTCAGATGTGCCTAACCGCTTGCAGCCAAAACAAAAATCTTGCCCTACACTAATTTCCTGTACTCCCAAGGCCTGTACTAGAACATGCTCTACAAAATTTGTTGGTGTGAGAGCCGCTAAATCTTGGTTAAAGGGCAACAGCACTAACTGCTGTACACCCATGTGCTGGAGATGCTGAACTTTTTCATCAAGCGGTGTCAGTAACTCGCGGGATTGCCCCGTAAAAAATTCCTGCGGATGGGGATTAAAGGTTACCACTGTGGAGTAACTCAGTGATTCTACCGAGTCAGATGAGTCTACAGCCCTGCCGTCTCTCGCTGCTAAGGCTGACCTTAAAATTGGCTGGATCACCTGCCGATGCCCCAAATGAACTCCGTCGAAGTTTCCAAGGGCAACGGTTGTCGGCGTTTCAACAGTATCTAAAGACGAGGTTATCCACACGTTTTACATCTTTACACACAATTGCAAACGCGACGTACTTAGACCCCCAAAAACTCAGACGTTAGCCAATCTAAGGGCGTGTTGCTACAGAGTCAGCAGTAAAAAATCAGCAGGAAAACCGGGACGTTAAGCCGATACCTTGGTGTGGGGCGTGGTGGCTGACGTATCGACGGGAGACTCGGCTAATAAATCTAGCTTCAGCCCTTCCCAAGCTACGATGCTGTTCGAAAACTGTTGGGCGGTGTCATTTTTGATCCGATCCATGAAGTTATCGTCGTGCAGCGGGTCATGATGGAAAATTACCAGCCGTTTAACGTTCGCAGCCTTGGCGACCTTAACAGCTTCTTGCCAGGTCGAGTGCCCCCACCCAACCTTGCTAGATTTTTCAGAATAATACTCCTCATTTGTGTACGTTGCATCGTAAATCATCACATCGGCATCACGACACAACCACAGCACGTTTTCATCCAGGCGATCGCGATAGTGCTCGGTATCACTAATGTAGGCAACAGCGTGGTTCTCCCAGTTCACTCGGTAGCCCACCGCTTCACCGGGATGATTCAACAGCGCATTCTCAATTAGCACGTCGCCAATTGTTACAGGCTCTCCGACCTTTAACGTGCAGAAATTCATGTCTGCACCCATAATCTGTAGCGGCACGGGGAAGTTGGGATGGAGCATTTGATCATTGAGGCGCTGTTCAATGGTCGATCCATTTGGAGCTACTGCCCCATAAATATTAAATCGGTTGCCCTTGACAAAAGCGGGTACAAAAAAGGGAAACCCCTGGATGTGATCCCAGTGAGAGTGGGTAAAAAACATATTTGCTTGGAGTGGCATTTCCCTTAGAAGAGATTGCCCTAGTACCCTCAGTCCGGTACCTCCATCAAAAATTAGCCGCTCTCCGCCCACCCGCATTTCTATGCAAGAGGTGTTGCCTCCATAGCGCACTGTCTCCGCGCCAGGGCAGGCAATACTTCCCCTTACGCCCCAGAACTGAACCTCGAACTGGTTTTTCACGCTAGACATGTGTGTTCCTACCGGATTCCGCCGAGTCTCTTAGTGCGAGACCTATCCATACTTATTACCAACTGCTTTCAGCACTGAGACGGGCGTATCACCTAACCTCACCGGTAAATTGCAGATAGCGGCAAACGCCCTAGCTAACTAGCGCACTTAGCTAACTACATAAACAGTGGAGGGTTGTCAGTAAACTTCACGCCAATTACAACATTAGGTCTAGTCTAGCCCAGACTGGACAGACCATCACTGATATATTGCCCATAATGACACCGGGATGTAAGCAAATAAAGGCTTCATTTTAAATTAACGAAGATTATTCACAATGACACCTTAACCCATCTCTAGCTACCTCTATATAAGAATGCCCAATATTACGATTACCTACCTAGATTCGGCAACTTGAAACGGGCTGTTAGAAACGGGTGCATCCCGCAGGGTGGGCAAATTTGCAAAACTGGGATGCACTCGTTAGAAACAGAGCGAACTGTGTTTGCTCTATTTCTGGTAACTCTGTTTCATGATTAGCAATGCCCACTTTACATTTGGGTTATCAAACTGGGAATTGCTGTATCGGCACAGACCTGGGCGACTGGGCTGAGTGTGTATAGGCACCCAATAAAAACAATGGGTGGCGGTAGATGCGATCGCGTCAACCGACTCAAGCTATAGAGGGGGATATAGCTTGATAGTGTATGACTTTTAAATAGATTAGACCATTATTCAGTATAAAGCTTCGATGAAACTAAACAAAATCTCTCTAGTTTTCAGATTTTCTTTAGTTGTCTACACGTAGGTCTGCGGCTGGGTCGTTCGCGTTAATTGGATTTCCCAAGGTGTTTTTTAATTTTTTGAAAGCTTCACTGAGTGGAGCTTTCAAAAAATAGCCTGAGGTTAAAGGGTTAGTTGCCAGCCACACAAATGGGCTAACCCTGAGGCACAGGTCAAATTAAACTGCAAGGGTGTAATAGTGATGTAGTTGCTACGGATGGCTTCTACGTCAGTAGGTAAGTTGTTTAGCCATTCGTTATCTAACGTGCTGCTGCCCTGATCTGCCGTAATCAGGAGTTCTAAGGCAGGTTGAGGTACGTCTTTTACCAGTTCTCCTGCTAGCCAGTAGTAGGTTTTGCCGCGTGGATCGATGCGTTTTTCGAATTGGTCAATGTAGCGGCGCAGGCCTTGGCGAGTAATAGTGATCCCGGCGATCGCCTCCTGGGGCACAGCAGGGACGTTGACATTGAGCAACACTGGCTGTGGCAGGGGGTTCTGATCGAGATGGTGTACTAATGTCTTAGCAAAATTAGCAGCGGGCTGAAAATCTTGGCCAGAGAAACTGGTGAGGCTAAAGGCCACGCTGGGAATACCTTCGATTGCGCCTTCCATAGCGGCTGAAACAGTTCCAGAATATAGAACATCCGTGCCCAAGTTGGAGCCGTGGTTGATGCCGGAGAGTACCATGTCTGGGGGCTGCTCTAAGAGAGCACCCAGGGCTAATTTAACGCAGTCTGAGGGGGTGCCAGAGCAGGCCCATGCCTTGATATCCGCTTGAAAGACTGACTCAATCTGTTCGGCTCGGATAGGCTTGTGCAGGGTTAAGCCATGTCCGGTGGCCGATCGCTCTCGATCGGGACAGACAACCGTCACATGATGCCCTGCCGCTACTAAGGTGTTTGCTAGAGTGCGAATACCAAGGGAAAAAATACCGTCATCGTTACTGAGAAGAAGATTCATGGGCATGGGTTAGGGGATAGGTTGTGTTTAAGCAATCTGCATATAGCAATTCATTTTCACAAATCATTGAGGACTGCCATAATTCTCAAAAATTATGACTAAGTAGGCGGGCGTAATTAAGCATAAAACCCTAAAAGTCTGCGCCGCCCGCGCAGCGGGCGGCGCAGACTTTTAGAATCTTGTTTTTATTTAAGTTGAACTACTTACAACACCACTAGCAATGCTCTGAGTCAATTTTCGCGATCCGTTTTCCCGCGACCCGTTTTCCCCTAAACCTTACACTCTGTTCGTCAATTCCCTGTACCCCTTAAACTGATAGTGGGCTTACGCATTTTTTCCAACTCAGAGCTAGGATTGACGCATCTTACATGAGAAACCAAGAAAATTGAGCGATGTCGCAGGAGCTTT
>JBBQFG010000217.1:0-8834 GCA_038321765.1 Elainellales cyanobacterium | reverse complement strand
GCGAATATTCTGTAGGGGCGAAGCATTTGCATCAATATTCTGGCAACGCAGCGTCAATTCGAGTGCAAATGCTTCGCCCCTACTGCCCAAAAATCGCCCTAAATCTCAATTCTAATTAGATGTCAAATGGGTTCTATAGATGATTTCCATAAAAGAAATTACCCGACGTAGTGTGGGCATCTTGACCTTGTCGCAGGCGAGACGCTTGCGTTACGGCATCCATTGCAATAAATTCTTTGCAAAAAATCTCCTTAGAAGCTGCTTAGGTGCTGCTGATTGTATTTAGTTTTAGAGGATGTTTTAAAAGTCTGATTGTTAGTAGCAAAACGTTTTAGATCCCCCTAAATCCCCCTTAAAAAGGGGGACTTTGAGTCCAGTTCCCCCCTTTTTATAGACGCGAAGCGGCTTCCCGAAGGGTAGGGAGCTAAGGGGATCAACGGGTGCCTAAAATCACAGCAGACCACTTTTCAAACATCCTCTTAGTTTGGGAGGGGCGCTGAGCGCCCCTCCCAAACTAAAACTCATAGCGGATTAAGCAATGCCGCTGCTTAAAAGTATTTTAGAAATTAGAAAGCTAATTTCTTGTGGGTCGTGCACAAAAACTTAACCGTTGAAATAGCTTCTTAAAGCACGGCGTTGATGACTGAGCAGGCCGCATAGAGCTAAAGATCTGAGGTTTGACTAGCTGACTCTGAGTATCAACTGACTAGCTGATCTAAGTATCAACCTACTCATATCGATTGTTAAAACATTCCTATGATCCCCATAGCAGAACCTGAACTTGCTGTAAGCACTTACCCCGTATAATGGTTTCAGCAATAATCTACAGTTTTTATTGATCTCATCGACTGTCTTTACGCAGCTTAAGCTCGTGAGTCAAATTAGTCCCCAATAGTTTTCTGTAAAAGGGTAGCTTTATCACCCTTTTACGAGGCCGTTAGAAATCAGTTTGTTCACGATCTTCAGGAACGATGCGGGCGGTTTGAGGCCAAAAGCTCTGTGCGATCGCACAGATGGACAAATTTTCAAGAGGTGTCAGCTCGTGGAAAGTGCTGAAACAGGAAGAGGTACTGGGCGCAGAACTAGAAGCGCCTCAAAGGAGACAACCGTGACAGAGACAAAGAAAGAGACAGACAACGCCGTGAACGTAGAAAAAACCGAACCCGCTAAGGCTGCTACCGCCAAAACCGCTGATGCCAAAGGTGAGCCAACCGCACTTTCGCTATCGTCTAACTCAAAATCTGCCCAAGGTGGAGCGCTTGATGTTGCCACTTTTGATGGCGATCGCCCCTCCAGTTCCTCCGAAATAGAAATTTTCGGTAATTTTACTTCGTCGGGTATTCGCCCAATTGCAGCGAGTCACTTTGAGGTATACGGCACAATTCTCAAAAATCGACCCATCATGGCCAGCCACCTTGAAGTCTTAAATATGGCTCTCCCCGGAGAAAGCCCTATCTTTGCGAGCGATTTAATCGTACGAGATGACCTGACCCTGCCCGGTGGTCGCCCCATTGTTGCCAGCGATCCTCGCCTGATGAATGCTGACCTACTGATGGGTGGTCGCCCGATCGCCTCAAACAACCTAGCTCAAGACAATGGCGAAATGCCAATGGGTTACATTGACTAGAAGAACAATAAATTTCAAATTTTAAGCCCATAAACGAAAAAGGGCGTTACTGGTTTGAGCTATAAATCTAGGACTACCTAAAATTCGGTGCGGGTGCCGCGCTCTGTGTGGCACCCGCACCGAATTTTATATCTGGATTTAGCAATGTCTGAAAAAGCACTTTGCTGAGGGAGTGCCTTTTCCATTCATATTGGATCTTCGGAGGAGCTTACTCACAAAATAGATTGAGTAAATTTCGACAGGCGTTCTATTCCCCGTCTAATCGTGTCCATATCGGTAGCATAGGAAAGGCGAATGCAGTCATCCGCTCCGAAGGCTATTCCTGGAATTAGAGCTACTTGCTGAGATTCCAGCAGGGCATCGCAAAACTCCAGAGACTTCATCCCAGTTTTGGCAATACTGGGAAACATGTAAAAAGCCCCATCGGGTTGAGGGCAGCGGATTCCAGGAATAGAATTAAGCCCTTCTAGCATCACCGTACGGCGTTCGGCAAAGGCTACTAGCATTTCTTGAATGCAGTCTTGAGAGCCTTCGTAGGCGGCGATCGCCCCATACTGGGCAAACGTACATACATTGGAAGTACTGTGCCCTTGAAGCTTAGTGGCGGCCTGAATAATTGGCTGGGGAGCCGCCAGAAAACCAACACGCCAGCCCGTCATGGCATAGGTTTTGGCAAAGCCACTGCTGACGATTGTACATTCGTAGGTTTCAGGGCTAGCCGCCCCAATACTCAGATGCTGTGCGCCATCGTAGAGAATTTTTTCGTAGATTTCATCGGCCAAAATCCAGATACCCATTTCGACCGCAACGGCGGCGATCGCCCGTACCTCGTCTGGCGTATAGACCATGCCAGTGGGGTTAGACGGAGAGTTAAAGATCAGCAGCTTGGTTTTGGGCGTAATGGCTTGACGCAACTGCTCAGGAGAAATCTTAAAGCCGTTCTCAATCTTAGTCGGTACGATCACGGGCGTACCCTCAGCTAGCTTCACCATTTGGGGATAGCTGAGCCAGTACGGAGCCGGAATCAGCACCTCATCGCCCGCTTCAATGACCACCATCATCAGGTTAAACAACGACTGTTTGCCGCCATTGGTCACCAGAATGTTTTCTGCGCCGTAGCATAACCCATTGTCCCGCTGAAGCTTTTGGGCGATCGCCTCTCGTAGTCGTGGCTCTCCAGCCGCAGGCCCATAGCGTGTCTTGCCTGCATCAAGCGCTGCCTTAGCGGCCTCAACAATGTGCTTGGGCGTATTAAAGTCCGGCTCACCAGCGCTGAAGCTACAGACATCAATCCCCTCAGCCTTCATCGCCTTTGCCTTAGAGTCAATCGCCAATGTCATGGATGGCGATACTCGCTCAATTCGCGCTGCCAGTTTCATGCTTATTCCAACAATGCTCAACGATTATTCATCATCTGAACTAAGAATCGTGCGTAGTCCTCAATGTGTAAAGATTTTTTGAAACGCGGACACAGCCCACGCTTCCAAAAAATTTTTACCTCAATCCCCTTACCGAATCGTGAACTAACTTGTGATCTAGCTAAAGAGCATAAATTACCAGGTCTAACAGCTTTGTGAACGAGTGGCCTTGCAACTTGGCCACAAAGCTGTTAAATCTCAATCCGTCCGCGATTCTAAGCAGAGCATCTGTGGGATTCTTAGTTGACACACAGCAAGCAAACTATATGCTCGACTGCTGTCTAACCTAGACTAACCCGGATGCCATTCTCTCTAACAAAAATGTCAGGCGTTCTTTACATCCCATCGTTTAACTGGCGTTGCTTAATCCGGATATGAATTTTTTTGAGAGGGGCGCGGAGCGCCCTCTCAAAAAAATTCATATTTCAAATCAGCAATGCCGTTTAACTCATCAGGGCGTTGCTGAATGGGTCATGATTTAGGACTACCTGCTTTTTGTTGATCTTTTATCCTTCTCGTTGAAACCGCTAGGAACTCCTATGAATGTATTCCATAAAATTACTCGAAACCTAACGTTTCTGGTGCTCTTAAGCCTACTAGTTTTTCTCTACTTGGGTTTGCAAGGTGAGTCTTTAAGCGTACTAACCTCGGCCAACACTGCTTATTGACCTATTGAACACAGGTGTGAATCAGGTCGTCAATCCCAGACACTACGAAGATTTTAGTATTCAGAGCCTGCTCTAGCTCATCTACGGTCACATCGTCTAAAAACCGAGTATCGCCCTGTTTCAACATCAGCGACGGCAGCAAAATGCCTACCCCTAAAGGTTTTTCCTTCAGTGCTTTCAATAAGTCTTGACCTGTGAGTAGCCCCGTCACGGTAATCTCTTGCCCCCAATAGTCACTTCGTAGGGCTACTAAGTTAACATCTAGCCCTTTTACTTGATTTAACCGCTCTAGGATAGGCTGAAATGCTTGTTCAACGGCGTTACCTACAACCCAAGTGAGCTGGCGTGGAGGAGAAACATCAGTGGGTAGGTGCTGAGCAGCCGCCTTAAATTGCTTCAAGAATTGCCGAATCGAGCCGACACCATTGCCAATTTGGGGATAATCTTCGTAGTGTGATTCGGGCGGCAGCTCGGCTCCGGCAATCAAAAACCACTCGTCTGCTAGCCAAGCGACGGTAGAGCCAAGCTGCTGGCGAAATCGGCTCTGGAGTGCCTGTATACGGGCGATCGCATCTCTAGCATCAGCCGGGGTCACGGGCACTAGTTCATCAGCGGCGGGACGAAAGCGTGTTAGCCCAACGGGTACTATAGCAATGGAGGCCACCGTCGGCAAGTCCCCCCGATGAAACTGAGCCAGATCCAGCACAGTCCGCTCCAAATGTTCGCCGTCATTAATTCCTGGACAGACTACGACTTGGGCATGAATTTGCAGGCGATTTTCCTGAAACCAACGCAATTGATCCAAAATTTGTCCAGCGCGCAGATTCTTGAGCAGGCGGATGCGAACATCGGGTTCGGTCGCGTGTACCGATACGTAGAGCGGCGACAGGCGAAGCTGGGCAATCCGATCCCACTCGCGCTGTGGCACGTTGGTTAAGGTCAGGTAGCTACCGTAAAGAAAACTGAGACGATAGTCATCATCTTTCAGATAAAGAGTGTCTCGCTTACCCGGCGGCTGCTGGTCGATAAAACAAAAAGGACAGTGGTTGTTGCACTGAATTAGTCCGTCAAACAGCGCTGTTTCAAACTCTAGCCCCAAATCTTCGTCGTAGTCTTTCTCAATTTCAACATGGTGGGTGATGTTTTTGCCATCAAGCACTTCTAGCTCTAACACCTCATCTGCACATAAAAACTGATAGTCAATCAGGTCGCGGGGGGCTTGTCCGTTGATCGACACTAGGCGATCGCCCGCTTCAAAGCCGACCTCTGCCGCAATCGAGTCGGGCAGAACGCTAGATATGATAGCGGGGTTAAGAGGCATGGGGATCGGAGGTAGATTCTGTTTGAACTTGCTTGGACTTGCCTAAATTTGATTATTCGCAGGTGTCGCCCGTGAACAATTTAAGCAATGCCCTCTTTGAGCTTAGACATTCTTGATTAAATTGGTGGCTAAGGACAGCAAAATTGCTAGACCAAAGGCTAATCGATACCAAACAAAGATCCAGGTACTTTTGTTTTGCAGGAAGCGGAGCAGCCAAGCAATTGAGAGGTAAGAAAAAATAAATGTAGATACAATGCCGACCAACAGGGGCAACAAATTATTCAGGTCGCCAAATGCCTTGCTGGACTGGTAAAGGGTGGCGATCGCCAAGGTGGGAATTCCCAATAAGAATGAGAATCGAGCGGCAGCCTGTCGTTCTAGACCCAAAAATAGCGCTGTGGTTAGGGTAGAACCTGAACGAGACACGCCGGGAATGAGTGCCAGAGTTTGTCCCAGCCCGACCAAAATGCCGTCTGTGGTCGTGAGGCTGTTAAATCCGCGTTTACGACTCCCAATTTTTTCGGCTAACCCCAAGAGCAGCGCCATTGTAATTGACATCACTGCGATCACCAGAGGGCTTTCGGGTAAAACATCTTTGAGTAAGAACCCGATACCCAGAGCGGGGATAGTTCCTACCGCAATCCCTAGCAAAATTTTCCATTCTTCTCGATCCCAATCTTTTTGGCGTAAGGCGGCCCAGCCTCCACCCAAAATTTGGCGAATATCAGCCCAGAAATAGAGCAGAACGGCAATAACGCTGCCAAATTGAATAGCATCGACAAAATATTTTTGTCCGACTGTTTCCCACCCTAGTACTTTAGTGAAAATTAAGAGATGAGCCGTACTGCTGATGGGCAAAAACTCGGTAATGCCTTGCACTAAGCCCAACACAATAGCCTCACCCATCGTTTGCAGCACGTTAGTGTTCTCCGCTGCTACCGGGACTTGAGCTACGAACCCGGCTGGGGTGCCATTTAGTAATGAGCGTAAGGAGCGACTAGCGATCGCTACGCTATCCCAGCCCCAGCTCATGTGCAACAAATTTAGGGTCAACAACCGATTTACTCCCTTCCAGTAACTCCAAAATATTCTACCTGAGGTGCTCTCGTCTCCCGGAGACTTTTTGAGCGACCAAGGCTGGCTGCCTCCCCATACGTTACTAAGTAGTTCAACCTAAATAAAAACAAAATTCTAAAAGTCAGCGCAATTAAACCGGTTTAACCGGGGATAGTTGCCTGATATGTATGCTGCGCCCATTTGTTATGCTGCGTCCACTGAAAATTTGTTCTTGGGGATGCCATCAGCTATATTCCTTCTGGATTAACCCACTATCCCCTAGGGGGGGATATGATAAATAAGTATGACGACGTAGTAAGGCCAGCCGATCCCGGCTTTGTTTTAATATGTTAAATAAAGTAAAGTAAACAAAATATAAGAAGTTCGGTAACAAAACTTTGGTTTTCTACACATCTACTACTCATTCTCCTTATATTTCGGAATCTCCTACAGAGGTGGCGGCACTAGAGCAGTCTCTTTTAGCGCAAGATTCTGATTTTACGTCGGTTCCCAAACGTTGGGTGGTGTTTGCGGTATCCGTGTTTTTAATCTCGGTACCAGTGTTTATTCAGGCACCTCTGGTTCAGATTTACCCTTGGGTGAGTTTGTTGCTAACCCCAATTTTGTTTGGTTTGGGGCGATCGCTGCGCTCTCAACCGAAGTGGAGTGTATGGGGCGACCTGTTAATTGGCTTTACCTGGACATGGCTGGCTGGTTCAGTCTATTGGGGTTGGCTAAGATGGGAACCTTATTTTCATTTACCCGTTGAAGCAATTGGTCTGCCATTTGTTCTATTGACGCTAGGTCGTTCCAAAGACAAGGTAGGAGACTGGTTTTATTTGGGTTCTTTACTGGGAACCGCTCTGACCGATTTATATTTTTACTTAGTTAAGTTAATTCCATACTGGCGACAGTTAATCCAGGTTATTCAACATGACCCGACGCAGGTAGGTTCTGTATTTCATGCTGCTTTGGCTCAGATGTACACCCCTTGGGGCATGGGTGCCGCATTAGTGCTGGTGATCACGCTTTTGAGTGTCGGGTGTTGGCCCTTGCGATCGCCTCAGCTTCACTGGTGGGCATTCAGTGGCGCAGTATTAAGTACTATTTTGGTAGATGGTCTGTTTTGGCTAGCTGCCACCGTGGCCTGAGGGAGGCTATGATTTGAGTAGTTTGAGCTAGTTTAGGGCTACCTTAGTAGTGTAATTTTCTGAAGCATCCTCTTTAGGGTCTTTGCGACAGTACTATTTGGAGCAGAACTGAATCTAACGTAGCTCAGTGCAAAGCAAGCCATCTGGCTATTTCTGGGATATCCCTGGGCTTTGGCTGATGCTGCTACGGGAGTGGTCAAATTGCTAACCCTTCTCGTCATTCAGTTTTTAAAGCTCTAGACTAGATGCATCGCAGGGGCATCAGGATGCATGATTAGGGAAAGAATTCGCGGTTTCTTAGCTTGCAGTGACTGCACAACCCGTTCCCCATTTGATACTTCGAACCGAGTCAGGTAACCGTTATCTCTCGTTGACCAACAATAATTGTTGGACGATTGGTCGAGGAGATGATAACAATTTTGTGCTGCCTGATCGCTGGATCTCCCGTAATCACGCTATGCTGCAGCGCATGGAGACGGGTGAGTTTTACTTAATCGATTTAGGTAGCCGGAATGGCTCATTTGTAAATGCGCGGCGAGTGAGCGTACCGGTGACGCTACACAATGGCGATCGCCTCACGTTTGGGCAAACTGAGTTAGAGTTTTATTCCCCAGATTTGTCGCCGCTGAGCGACTCGTCTCTAGGGATTGATTCTCAGGAATTTACAGCAACAGCGACACTCCATGTGCGCCGACTGATCTCAGTCCTGGTAGTTGATATTCGCGATTTTACAGTGATGACTCGCCAGCTAGACGAAAAGATTTTGTCTGAGGCGATTGGCACCTGGTTCCGCTGTGCTGGAGATATCATCCGTGAGTATGGCAGTTGGGTTGATAAGTATATTGGCGATGCCATTATGGCGGTTTGGATTCATGGAGCACAGGGCATTAGCCCTGAGGAAATGATCCGCATTGCCAAAGCGCTAAGCGCGTTACATAAAATGACCAGTAAGCTGCATGAACGATATCCCCTACCCTTCCCGCTGCGGGTGGGGGCAGGGTTGAACACGGGCTATGCCATGGTTGGCAACACAGGGACGGGCGATCGCCCTGACTATACGGCCTTGGGCGACACCGTGAATGCGGCGTTTCGATTAGAGTCGTCAACCAAGCAAATTGGGATGGATGTGGCGCTGGGTGAAACCACTTATCAATATTTGGCCTCTTCTCTGGCCAATTCCAATTTATTTAAACAGCACACCGTTAGCCTTAAAGGCTATGACATGCCAACTGTTACCTATGCTGGCTCGTTTACAGATCTAGATACGTTTTTGCAGATGAGCAGTACAAAGAGCCAGGGCTAAGGCGATTTAATGACCTTGCAGGAGATGGATTCTGCAGCATTATTGGCCTTAGGGATCAGCAAACAAAAATCATCCCGGTGTCATTCCCGCGCAGGCGGGAATCCATGATAAGCCTTCTGCTTGAGCCGGTATCTTATTTCAACGCTGTTCCCTTAGAGGATGTTTTAAAAGTCCCGTCGCTGGTATAAAAACGGTATCGATCCCCCTAAATCCCCGCGCTGGCGCGCCGCTGCGCTAGAAAAAAGGGGGACTTTGAATCCAGTTCCTCCCTTTTTATAGACGCGAAGCGG
>JBBQFG010000216.1:0-8838 GCA_038321765.1 Elainellales cyanobacterium | reverse complement strand
GAAGACCCTGAATTTGAAACCTTCTACACCAAAAACATTTTGCTGAACGAGGGTATCCGCGCTTGGATGGCTCCTCAAGACCAGCCTCACGAAAACTTTATCTTCCCTGAAGAGGTACTGCCACGTGGTAACGCTCTCTAAATGAGAGTGGTTTATCAGGAAATAGATTATTTTCCTGTTTCATCTGAATAAGTTGGATTTGCCCCTGCGATACAGTAGGGGCTTTTATTTGGGTGATTCTTTCGGCATCTACAGCGATCGCCACTTTAATTAAATTTGGAGTCATAATTTGTTACGTATTTTTTGATGGGCGGGCTACGCCCGCCCATCAAAAAATCCCTACATCGCTACCACTACCTTAAATTTAAGACAATTAAAATTAAGATACGCTAGTCCATTGGCTAATTATTTCTATAAAATCTCCGCAAAGTAAACCTTCTGCACAAGTGAAAGCCTAGCCATACAGGAGCTTTCCCCAGAAAATTATGCAATTCTCCCCACAACTAAACGGGTGTGTTATATTTTCATCAAGCTTTGACAATTCAAAGCCCTGTCCTAATAAGGCTTTGTCCTAGCGAGGCTTCGCCCTAAAAGTCATATCCACTTAGGTAAACAGGAGGTGTTGCCCGTGCAAGATAGTAGTAAATCCATGGGTCATCAAGTTGGAATTATCTGGCTGCGCGCCGGGGCTGTTCTCTCGTAACTTGACTCCGTTTTAACTGGAACCAAGTTTTGGGAGATTCTTAAGTCAGTTTCAAGAGTTCCTCCCGGCAGTCTAGTCTAATTTGAAGACCCGCTACACCGCTCCCATCGCATTGTGAAAGCCTCGGCTGGATCTCGCCTCGATGGGAGCGGATAGTTTTTGGAGGCAAATTTATAGGAACTTTTGCATATTAGTTTCTTGAGTCTCACTAGAGTTATCCAAGTTGTTCAGAGTATCTAGAGTATTTTTAAGCCTCATATTCGTTCACATTCATCAAGCCGAATTGGTATCCCACGGTGGAGGGAAAAAACATGGCTCAGCTATTAAGTGACACCGAGATTACGCAGAAGCTACAGCAGATACCTAATTGGGCACTGTATGGCAAAGAAATTCAATTGGTTCGCACCTTCAAAAATTTTGTCGAAGCGATCGCCTTCGTAAACCAACTCGTAGAACCAGCGGAAGCCGCTGGACATCACCCCGATATCGCCATTTCTTATAACAAAGTCACCGTATCTGTCACGACTCATGACGCTGGGGGGTTGACCAACACAGACTTTGAACTGGCGGCAGTAATCTCTGGGTTGGGCTAACAACCTTTTCCGAAGTGGCTCACATAGGAGAACTGCTCCTTTGCAAATACCCTCCGCAGACGGAAATTTTACAGTTAGATTTCATGGTTCCTTAACCTAAATTACCGTTCTAAAGGCGGCCATACCTGTTAAACTTCGTTATGTACAAAGTTTTATGGTTCATTGGCTGGTAAACATTAATTTTAAGAACTTCAAAAATTCTTCTATGAGGAATAGACGTTCTCTCAGAGTAATGTTATAAAGTTGGTGGACTGTGAGTTCTTTAGATTTAGGTGTGAGGAAAATATAATGCTATCGAAGGTTCTCTGGAACTCTTTGCTGGCTGCACCAGCTATTTTGGGAGCTGCTATTCTCTCAAGCCCTGCGATCGCCGCAGATGCTGTTGCAGTTGATGCCATTTCTGCCGATGCACAAGCATCTGCTGAAACCGTTCAGCTTGCTGGACTACCTGCTGACGCTATTGCTCAGTCTGTGACCACTCCCGACGTTGCAACATTGGATCAAGTTATCCAGTACAGCAACGAAGGTAATGGCGCTGGTTCTTTGGCTCAGGTAACGTCCGTAACCGAATTTTCTGATGTCAGCCCTGATGACTGGGCGTACGAAGCGCTATCCTTCTTGGCTAACTCTGAAGCCGAAGGTGGTCTAGATTGTCTTGAGGGTTATCCTGACGGCACCTTCAAGGGTGGTCGGGCAATGACTCGCTACGAATTTGCTGCTGGTTTAGCTTCCTGTTTGGATGCGTTAACTGGCCGTTTAAGCAGCCTTGACCCCGATGCTTTGGCGCGGATTGAAGCACTGCAACAAGAGTTCGCCGCTGAATTGGCAACCTTAAAGGGTCGTGTCGATGCTTTAGAGGCTGCAGTGGGTGAGTTACAAGAGAACCAGTTCTCGACCACCACAGTCCTGAATGGCCGCACTATCTTTGCCTTCTCTGACATTTTTGGCGACAGTGGCATCGAAGATGTTAACAACACTGTCTTCCAAAGCCGAGTTCGTTTGAACTTTGACACTAGCTTCACCGGCGAAGACCGTTTGAGAGCTCGTTTACAAGCAGGTAACTTCAACAACTTCAACGGCATCCCTGCTGCTGGAATTGCGCCTGCTAGCACCGACTTCACCGACCAGTCTGACTTCTCGTTTGACAGTGGTGGGGATTTCAACGTTAGAATTAGCCGCTTGGAATACTATTTCCCACTTGGCCCTGCAACGGTTTACTTGGGTGCTCAGGGTGAAGGGATCAGCGATATCGTTACCTCTGTTAGCCCCTTCGATGATGCAGAGCAAGGCTCCTTGTCCTACTTTGGCTACAACCCAATCTATGACTTGGGTGCAGACGAGCAAAGCATTGGCTTTGGTGTAACTCTTGACCTAGCTGATTCTATCCAGCTTGGCTTGGGTTATTTGACTGGTGATGGCAGCAATCCAGACCCCAGCTCTGGCCTGTTCGACGGTGGTTATTCTGCCTTCGGTCAGTTGACCTTCTCTCCTGGCGACTTGACATTGGCACTGACCTACGTCAATGCTTACACTTCTCCTGAAGTGGATGGTGGTGTGTTTTCTCCCTCCGTTTACAACGGGTATGGCGTGAGCGTCAACTACGCTCTAGCAGACACTGTTAACATTGGCGGCTGGGGTATGTACGTCGACACTCGGACGTTTGCTGGCCCTGCTGAATTCCGTGGCGATGGCGAAGCTTGGAGCTATGCATTGACGTTGGGCTTTGAAGACTTAGGTCTTGAAGGTAGCTTGTTGGGTATCATTGCTGGTGTTCCTCCTTACACCGGTAGCTTCAGCAACCAAATTGGTTCCGGCAACAACGCTGGCGCATTCCACACTGAAGTGTTTTATCGCTTCGCTGTATCCGACAACATCTCGGTAACACCTGGCGTAATCTGGGTTTCGGATGTTGCTGATACCGGCGATGACATCTTCATCGGTGTCCTGCGTACGTCCTTCAGATTCTAAGTTCCAGGTTTAGTGGTAACTAGCCTGTTTGGAGATTAGTAAAAAGCCCTGCCTAGTGCAGGGCTTTTTAATTGCTAATTTTTATTTGCTTGAAAACCTACATACCCCAGCGGAGAGCCGGGGTATACTAGACATAGCCTACATCCCAAACTGTTGTGGAACTCTCGTGTAAAAGCGAATATGCCCTATTGGCATTGTTAGAATTGACAGCTCACTTTAATAGTGGCGAACCTCTGCAAATTCGACAAATTGCAGCCGAACAAAGTATTCCAGATCGGTATTTAGAACAATTACTGGCAACGCTTCGGCGAGCGGGCTTAGTGCGTAGCCAGCGAGGTGCAAAAGGGGGATATGTTCTGGCGCGTGATCCGTGGAAAATTACGCTCTTGGAAGCCATCAATTGTATTGAGGGGATAGATTCTCAGCCTCCTGATACAGGTCGAGAGACAAAATCTGTCGAAGGGCTGGTCATTTGGGAGGTTTGGCAAGAAGCTAGACAGGCGGCTGACTCTGTTCTGCAAAAGTATACGCTTCAAGATTTGGCTGATCAGCGAGATGCCAGACGACAGCTAGACTTTATGTACTATATCTAGAGAAGCCAGGAGCTATTTGACCCATGCGTATTGTTCAAAACGTGACCCAATTGATTGGCCGTACTCCACTAGTACAGCTAAATCGCATCCCGCAAGCGGAAAACTGTGTCGCTCAAATTGTCGTAAAGCTAGAAGGCATGAATCCTTCTGCCTCTGTGAAAGACCGAATTGGCATCAACATGATTGAGGTGGCAGAGCGGGATGGCAAGATTTTTCCGGGTAAGACGGTATTGGTGGAGCCAACATCGGGCAATACAGGGATTGCGCTGGCAATGGTAGCGGCAGCAAAAGGCTATCGATTGATTTTAACCATGCCAGAAACTATGAGTTCGGAGCGTCGGGCGATGCTGCGAGCCTATGGGGCAGAATTGGAACTGACTCCGGGTATTGAGGGAATGGGCGGGTGCATTTTACGCGCACAGCAGA
Organism: Elainellales cyanobacterium; assembly: GCA_038321765.1. Classification (GTDB taxonomy): domain Bacteria; phylum Cyanobacteriota; class Cyanobacteriia; order Elainellales; family Elainellaceae; genus CASBQJ01. Next base: position 4,555 of record JBBQFG010000216.1, on the reverse strand, counting down.
TTGTCAGTTCCACGCCCGATGCGTATATGCTGCAACAGTTTAGCAACCCGGCCAACCCTCAAATCCACCGAGACACTACAGCTCTGGAGATTTGGGACGATACCGACGGAGAGGTGGATATGTTGGTGGCCGGGGTCGGGACGGGTGGAACGCTAACGGGTGTGGCTGAAGTGCTGAAGCAGAAGAAGCCAGAGTTTCGGGCGATCGCCGTAGAGCCAGCAAACAGTCCAGTACTGTCGGGAGGACGACCTGGCCCTCACAAAATTCAAGGAATTGGGGCGGGGTTTGTGCCGCAAGTGCTGAATGTGTCAATTATTGACGAAGTTGTGACCATTCCTGATGAGGAGGCGATCGCCTTTGGTCGCCGATTAGCGCGAGAAGAAGGGCTACTCTCGGGGATCTCCAGCGGTGCTGCACTAGCGGCGGCAATTCGAGTCGGTCGCCGCCCCGAAAATGCCGGGAAGCTGATTGTTATGATCCAGCCTAGCTTTGGCGAACGCTATCTCAGCACCCCTCTATTTCAAGATTCGGAGCTAATGGCATCAGGAATTCTCAGCTAAATCTCTCAAGGCATCTAACACAATACATCTCGATAAATAGTTCAACTTAGAGGATGTTTGAAAAGTGATTGGCTGTGATTTTGGGCACTGAGTGATCCCCCCTAGCCCCCCTACCCTTCGGGAAGCCGCTTCGCATCTATAAAAAGGGGGGAACTGGATTCAAAGTCCCCCTTAAAAAGGGGGATTTAGGGGGATCGATACCGTTTTTATACCAGCGACGGGACTTTTAAAACATCCTCTTAAATAAACATAAAACCCTAACTTCTGCGCCGTCCGCTGCGCGGACGGCGCAGAAGTTTAAGGTTTTATATTTAATTACGCCCATCTACTTATGAGTTAAACAACTCTGCCTAACGCTTCGTAATACCCTGCTGGATAGCCTAAGGGATTGGGATGACGGCTTACAATGATTTTATGCAATATCCCAATCACTACCAAACGCTGGAGGTGAGTCCGACAGCGACCCAAGCAGAAATTAAGCAAGCCTATCGACAGATGGTCAAGCGCTTCCATCCCGATCGGAACCCAGAAGTCGCCAACCACGATCAAATTTCTAGCATTAACATTGCGTACGAAGTGTTGGGCGACCCGCACCGTCGCCATACCTACGATCTGCAATTCACTACCTATAGCCGCTTATCGTCGGGCGCTCGATACACCGATCAGACTCGTCAACAGCGGACGGCAGACGCGCAAGCGCAACACCGACAGCGCCAAACCGGGTACACCACTGATGAACAACTCAAGCTGTGGCTAAATCGGGTCTATCAACCTGTCAACCGCTTGCTGTATGAGATCCTGCATCCTCTACAAGGACAATTAGACGATTTATCGGCAGATCCTTTTGACGATGAGCTATTAGAAGATTTTCAGCTCTATCTAGATGACTGTCGGGAACTGCTGCAAAAAGCTCAAGGCTATTTCAAGTCCATTCCTAACCCATCCACCATGGCAGGTGTGGCCGCAGATTTGTATTACTGTCTGGATCAAGTTGGAGACGGTATCGATGAGCTAGAACGATTTACCTCTAGCTATAACGAACAGTATCTTCACACCGGGCAAGAACTATTCCGGATTGCAACAGGCTTACGACGACAGGCGCAGATTGGCATTCGGAACTTAGGCTAAGCGGGACACTCTAATCCTCTGCTTTGTCGACCTACTCACACCACTTCTAAGTTTCTGCGTCACAATGGTAAGGTTGCCTTAGTCTATATAGTTTTTAGAAACAGGCTCCGTTTCCTCATCCTTCTCTCTTCCTACCTATGTCTCTCCCTGTTGTTGCGATTATCGGACGCCCAAATGTGGGCAAATCAATGCTGGTTAACCGCCTCACGGAGATGACGGATGCGATCGTCCATGATGAACCGGGGGTAACACGCGATCGCACCTACCGGGATGCATTTTGGCAAGATCGGGATTTTTTGGTAGTGGACACAGGCGGGCTAGTCTTTGACGACGATACGGAATTTTTGCCCCTGATTCGGCAGCAGGCCATGACGGCGCTATCAGAAGCCAGTGCCGCCATTATGGTAGTTGATGGTCAAGTCGGGCTAACGACTTCAGATGAAACGATCGCCACTTGGCTGCGGCAGCACTCGGTGCCTGTTCTTCTAGCCGTTAACAAGTGTGAATCGGTCGAGCAAGGGTTAATTCAAGCCTCAGATTTTTGGAGTTTGGGATTAGGCGAACCCTACCCCGTATCTGCCATCCACGGCAGCGGTACAGGCGAATTGTTAGACCGTCTAGTCGCCCATTTGCCTCCTACCGAGCAATTAGAAGAATCGGAAGAGATTCGGGTAGCGATCGTAGGACGGCCAAATGTAGGAAAGTCTAGCTTGCTAAACTCGTTTGTTGGCGAAAATCGGGCAATTGTTAGCCCTATCTCTGGTACAACGCGCGATGCCATTGACATGGTAGTAGAGCGCAACGGGCAACAGTATCGATTGATCGACACGGCTGGAATTCGTAAGAAAAAGCAAGTTGAGTATGGACCTGAATTTTTTGGCATTAACCGTGCATTCAAGGCAATTCGGCGAGCCAACGTTGTCTTGCTGGTGCTGGATGCGCTAGATGGGGTCACAGAACAAGATCAGAAATTGGCGGGGCGGATTGCCGACGACGGGCGCGCTTGCATCTTGGTTGTCAATAAATGGGACGCGGTCGAGAAAGATTCAAACACAATTTACGACTACTCGCGGCATTTAAAGGATCGCCTGCACTTTACGGAATGGGCAGAGATGATTTTTGTTAGTGCCCTCAGCGGTCAACGGGTTGAAAAGATTATTGACCTAGTTAATACTGCTGCTGAGCAACACCGCCGCCGCGTCTCAACCTCGGTGATTAACGAGGTGTTACAAGACGCAGTCGGTTGGCACTCCCCACCTGCAACCCGTCAAGGCAAGCAAGGCAAGATCTATTACGGCACCCAAGTCTCTACTCAACCGCCGTCAATTGCTCTATTTGTCAATGATTCAAAGCTGTTTAACGATAACTATCGGCGTTACATAGAAGGGCAGTTTCGTAAAAGCCTGGGCTTTACGGGGACACCTCTTCGCCTCCTATGGCGCAGCAAAAAGACCCGTGAGATGGAGCGAAACACGGCCAACCGGGCTACAAAGGTATAGTGGGATGTTGCTTTAGGCGGTCTTGTTTTTTGGCATCAACACCCTCTTTAAACCACTACAAGAACCACTACAAGAACCACTACAAATAGACTCACTGGCTGTTTACCAAACGCTCCTTGCTACAGGCTAAGTAGTTCAACCTAAATAAAAACCAAATCCTAAAACCCTGCGCCACCCGCGCAGCGGGTGGCGCAGGGTTTTAGGATTTTATATTTACTTAAGCCCATCTACTTAACTGCTAAAACATAATCATGGATCTGCTGCGATCGCTTCCCATTGGGCTATATCTAGAGCAACCTATCACCTGGCTACATCGCATTGATCCCCGCATCAAAGTAGCCTGGTTAATGGCGTTTTTGCTGACCCCGATCGCCGCTAACCCATACTGGCGATTGGGGTTGGTAGGTTGTTTATTGGTGCTGATGGTTAGCAGTTTGCTACCTTTACGAGTCTGGTGGCGGCAAATTGGTTTAGTAGCTCTGTTCAGCATGCTGTTATTTGGGGTTACCCTATTTGCCCCCGATGGGCTAAAAGTTGACCACCAACCTCGGCTGCCAGAAAATGAGGGGGCGATCGCTTCACCCAGCACTCTAAGCTCTTCACCTGCGCCTGCTCCCAGCGTTAGCCCCGCCCCACTGCCGCAGCCAACCGCCTATCAGTATGTGCTGTTTGACCGCAGTTTTCTAAAAGTAACCCGACGCTCTCTGAATCTAGCCGTGCGAGTAGGCACGCTAGTCTTTACGTTGCTGGCCAGTACTAATCTATTTTTGCTCACCACTGCACCCGAAGAAATTACCGCTGGGCTAGAAAGTATCCTTAGCCCGCTGCGACGGTTGAAGGTGCCTGTTACCGAGATTGTGTTAACCCTAACGCTATCGCTGCGGTTTATTCCATTGGTGCTCGAAGAGGTGCAAAATCTGGTGCGATCGGTACGAACCCGTGCAATTAATTGGCGAAAAATCGGCTTTCGAGGCACCACGCAAGTGTGGCTAACGGTAGCAGAACGACTACTCGACAATTTATTGGTGCGTGCCGAGCAAATAGCTAGTGCCATGCAGGTACGTGGTTTTACCAGCCCTAATCGGCACCACGTTAAATGGCACCAGTTCAAGTTTAGACGGCTGGATTGGCTGGTGTTAATTGGCTTGGGAGTCTTTTTGAGCGCTCGACTTGTATGGGGAAGCGTTTGATTACAAGATCAGCAGAAAAATCGCCAACGGTAGAAGCTTTATAGAACTCATTTGACATCTTTCCGGTGATCGCGAATATTCTGTAGGGGCGAAGCATTTGCATCAATATTCTGGCAACGCAGCGTCAATTCGAGTGCAAATGCTTCGCCCCTACTGCCCAAAAATCGCCCTAAATCTC
>JBBQFG010000215.1:0-8842 GCA_038321765.1 Elainellales cyanobacterium | reverse complement strand
CCTGTGGTGTTTTTGGTGGGTCTAGAGCAGGGCTTGTTCCCCAACTTCCGCTCAATGGAAGACCCTGCCGCATTAGAAGAAGAACGCCGCCTCTGCTACGTCGGCATTACCCGCGCCAAAGAACGCCTGTTTGTCAGCTTTGCCCGCGAACGCCGCCTCTATGGCAGCCGCGAACCTGCCAGCCCGTCGCTGTTTTTGGGCGAACTGCCCCGCGAACTGTTGCTCACCAATGCAGCCACGGCGCTACCCAAAAAAATGGCAACCCCCATCCGCGAAATCAAAGAAAAACGCGCCGCCGAAAATGCACCCGACACCCACGCCGACGACTGGACAGTGGGCGATCGCGTCTCTCACAAAGCTTACGGTGCTGGCCATGTCACCCACATCTTTGGCGCAGGTAACAAGATCTGTTTGGCGGTTAAGTTTCCGGGAATTGGTCAGAAAATTATTGACCCAAAAATTACGTCCTTGCAGCGAATTTAGAGTTTTTAGGCAGTGGTTTCTAGAAGGATTTGTTGCCATGAGTTGGGACTTCTCTGGCTGATATACAGCACTTCAATCCCCACAACCTTACCCTCAGCGTTGTAGTCCAGGATAATGCCATCGCTGACTTCTTCAGATTCGACGATGGCAGTATCGTCTAGGCGCAAATACAGTGCGTCATTCTCTTTGTGGACAACCAGTTTCATTTCACCCTCCTGTCAAAAAAGATTGCTTGCAATGGGATTGTAGACGCTGCAATAGCATATTGAGTGTTGACAATTGCATTGTAGGGGGTGGCGATCGAATGAGATAAAAGGCGATCGCTATCAGTTGTTGAGTATTCATATAATTGATGTGGTGTTTTAAGTGTTACGGCTAAAGGATTATGATCCCAGTCAATGAAGCACAACAGCAGTTACAAGATTTGATCGATTCGGTAAGCCAGTCGCATCAGCCTATTGTGATTACGGGACAGAATAGCAATGCAGTGTTGCTGTCTGAAGCGGATTGGACATCGGTGCAGGAAACGCTATATCTTCTTTCAGTGCCGGGGATGCGGGAATCAATTCGGGAAGGACTAGCAACACCGATTGAGGAGTGCGATCGGGAGTTGGAGTGGTGAGTTGGAAGCTGGTCTACACAAAACAGGCACAAAAAGATGCTAAGAAGTTGACTTCTAGTAATTTACGAGACAAAGCGCAAACGTTACTCGATATCATTCAAACTAATTCGTTTCAGAATCCACCACCTTACGAGACATTGGTGGGAGATTTGGCAGGTGTATATTCACGGCGAATCAACATTCAGCATCGTCTTGTGTACGAGGTGATTGAGTCCGAAGATACGGTAAAGATTTTGCGGATGTGGACGCATTATGAGTAGTTAATCCAATACCTCATTCTTTCCCAACACTGTTCAGAAACTTAACCTCGCGATCGCCTCTCTAATTCTCAGTGGAGTGCGTTGGCGTAGCCTTCCGATTAGGAAATCGCCCCAAATTCTCAGCACTGTGCGATCGCTCCCAAATATCTTGTATCAACTGGCTGCTTTACAATAGAGATTCAACCTTAAAACTCACAAAGCAATGAATACTGATGACAGTTCTGCAATGGACGATAGCTTGTCAGCAGATGAACTATCTGCGGCAGAGCTACAGCAACAGCTTAAGGACTCACTTCAACAACTATCGCCAGAGCAACTACAGGCACTTGCTGACTTTGCGGCTTATTTAGCAGACGCTGAGGGCGAGGTTACAGCTAAAGAGCTTTTGGCAATTCCTGGATTGCTAGAGCGAGTGAAGCAAAACCAAGAGACTCCCAAAGCACCCTAAACAACCTGGAGAGTGACCGAATTGATAACTAAAAGATCGTTGACTCGGTAGATGATGCAGCGCGAGCTAGTACTTGTTGTGGCGATCGCTCCATTTGCCACCATCTGCCCATAGAAACGAGGAACTGTCACCCTTTATTCAAGAATTAGAATCGCCATAACTGTAGCCATACAAAGCGATTTCCTTCGCGAATGCTTTCCGAATCATCTCTGCTTGGCTAGTAGAAAATACATCTTGATAGGGACTTTTATCTTTTCTATAATTGCCCTTGGCGTATACACCTAACGACCCATCAAACGGAATCCCTAATTGCTCAAATACCTCGCCTAATTCCTGGCTCAACGATTCATATCTCACCACTCGATCGACTAAAAAGTTCCCGTCTTCATCCAGGTACTTAGGATGATCAACGCAGAACGATCGCTGTTGAAAATAGGCATCTAACGAAAGGTTTTTTTTAGTCCGAACGTTAACGGTGTAGTAGTGAGAAAGCGTCTTATCCCAAGGATTTCGTTCAACACAAAACTTGTAATAGTTGCGCCATATCTCTCTAGAGACTCTAGCCTGAACAACCTTTGCAGGCATGTGATTAAAAAATTTCCGCCGCTTTAAAACATCGCTAATTGTTTTATTAATGTTCCAGCCCTTGCGATAAACCATCTCTGGCAAAGGGTTCCAAAAGCCCTGATAGTTTCTAGAAAGGTGGGGTTCAACGTGCGGATAAATGGGTGTAGCAATATCGTCGGCTGCACAATGCTGAGATAGAAACACCTCAATACTTGTACCTGCCGTTTTGCGCGTTTTGATGAAAATAAACTTGTACTTGTGGGAAATAATCATTCAACTCAAACATTCAGACCCAGTCAAATCAGTTCTGTCGCCATTTGAGAGTGCAACCAACCGGGCTAGTGCTGGTGGAAATGATAGGTGAATCTGTAAGCAGATTGGCGATCGCCTCTTGCAAGTAGGGTGCTTTGACACCTGCTGGGTTCTGGGCATTATCGTCTACAGAGCCGCCATAGCGCAGAACGCCTGCTTGATCTAATAAAAATACTTCTGGGGTACGCTCTGCCCCAAAGGCTTCGGCGACATCTTGGGTGATATCGCGCAGGTAGGGAAAGTTGAGTTGATACTCGGCAGCAAAGCGTTTCATGCTCTCGAAGTTGTCTTCGGGATAGCGCTTTTCATCATTGGGATTAATGCCGATTAGCGTTACTCCCTGTGCCTCAAAATCTGATTGAATTTGCTTCAGCCGATCGATATACATCCGCACGTAGGGGCAGTGGTTGCACATAAATACCACACCGACTGCCTTGAACTGCTTGAGGTATTGGGCGAGGTGATGCACGCTGCCATCTACACCAGGGAGTTCAAAATCTGGAGCATAGCTGCCGATTGGGGTGCCAGTTTTTTCCATAAGAACCAAAGATAAGGGCGGAGATGAGGACGTGCCACGAATTGTATCAGGCGATTTGGATTTTTTACGCAGTGCGAATCACCCGTAAAAGGTATTCAGTACGAATTACCACTTTTGGGCGATCGCCTGATACCCAATTAATTTATAAACCAACTTTGCCGCTGTGAACTCCGAGACGACAGAATCCGCAATGGGGGCTAGCTCCATTACATCGCAACCAATTACCTCATGAGACTCAAACACCTGCTTGAGAAAAGTCATAAAGGCGTACCAATTGAGTCCGCCAGGTTCAGGAGTGCCCACCCCCGGAATTAGAGTAGGGTCAATGCCGTCTAAGTCGATCGTGAAAAACACTTTTCTAGTTGGGATAGCAGCCACCGCCTGCTCAATCCAGTCGGGCTGCATAGCCATTTCGCGCGCCCGAAAGACGGTGAGGTTTTTTTCTTTAATCAGCTCGGCTTCTTCTTTGCAAATGCTGCGAATGCCGATTTGCACCGTGGGCAACCCCATATCCACCACTCGGCGCATAATGCAGGCGTGGTTGTGAATTGAGCCTTCGTACTCGTGGCGCAGATCGCCGTGGGCATCAATTTGCACAACGGTAAACGGCTCGGTGGGGTTGGCCTGATGGTACGCGGCAACCAAACCTGTTGTGATGCTGTGCTCGCCGCCTAGTCCGATGACAAACTTGCCGTCGGCAATTAGCCGAGCCACGGTATCTTGGGTCACTTGCAGCATTTCTTCGGCAGAAACGGGGCCGTCGATGGTGTTGGCGATCGCCGGGTGGGTGTAAATTCCCACAGGCCACAGCTCTCGGTCGAGTTCTTCGTCGTAATATTCCACTTGGTGCGAGGCATCTAAAATGGCGGCAGGGCCATTCTCGCAGCCCTTGCGGTAGGTTGTCGTCGCCTCATAGGGAATCGGCAAAATCACCACACGGGCAGCATCATACTCGGCAGCAACCTCATCTCCCAAAAACGGCAGGTCGCCTGTCGGCGTTGTAGTCGGTATCGTGGTTAGCATGGCAGAGTTGGTTCCTTCACATCAGGCGGCACCTCTAATCCTATCTATTTTTTCCTATCTATTTTTATGGATCTCCATGCGCCCTAATCCGATTACTCAAGATCTTGTGCTGATTGGCGGTGGTCATAGCCATGCGATCGCCCTACGCAAGTTTGGCATGAATCCCGTCCCTGGGGTGCGGCTGACGTTGATTACGGATGTGACCGACACCCCCTATTCGGGAATGTTGCCGGGTTATGTAGCGGGGTTGTATGGTTTTGACGATTGCCATATTGACCTGCGACCACTCGCGAACTTTGCCGGGGCGCGGCTGGTGGTAGATCAGGCGATCGGGCTAGATTTGCAGAACAATCGGGTAATCTGCGCTCACCGTCCGGCGATCGCATTCGACCTGCTCTCAATCGACATTGGCAGTACGCCGACCGCCGCGTCGGTGCCGGGAGCCGCAGAATACGCCATTCCAGTCAAGCCAATTTCGCAGTTTTTAAGCCGATGGGATGCCCTGGTAGAAACGTTGACGCAGCAGGCAGGCGATCGCCAGAATGCCAGGTCGGGACGTTCCCTCTCGCTGGGCATTGTAGGCGGCGGCACAGGAGGGGTGGAACTGGCGCTGGCCGTGCAGTCGCGGATGCAGCAGATTGGGAAGCAGTCGGGAGTATTTCTTCCAGATCCAACCCTACATTTATTTCAGCGAGGGCACGAGCTAATGCCCGAACGCCGACCGTGGGTGCGGCGAAAAATGCAGCGAATTCTAGCAAATCGTGGCGTTCAACTACATCTCAACCAGGCGGTAAGCGACGTAGGAGAGGATTGGGTGCAGTGTGAATCGGGGCTGAAGGTGGCCTGTGACGCGCTATTTTGGGTGACGCAAGCGGCGGCAGCGCCCTGGCTGGGTAAGTCGGGACTGGCTACGTGCGATCGCGGTTTTATTCAAGTCAACGACTGGCTGCAATCGACCTCACACCCCCAGGTGTTTGCCGCTGGTGACGTGGCGACTATGGTCAATCACCCGCGTCCTAAAGCGGGCGTGTTTGCTGTGCGTCAGGGCAAGCCGCTCTACGCCAATCTAAGGCGGGCACTTCAGCAGCAGCCGCTTCGGCCCTTTGTGCCTCAAAAAGAGTTCCTAATTTTAATTGGGTTGGGCGATCGCACCGCCGTAGCCTCACGGGGAGCGATCGGCTTAGGGGCAGCAGCGTGGATCTGGCAGTGGAAGGATCGAGTCGATCGGGCATTTATGGATCAGTTTGCCCAGCTCAAACCAATGGAAGCGGGGATGGAGAACGGGGCGATCGCCAGTAGCAAGAAATCCATAATAACATCTCCGCTTACCATGCCCTGTGCCGGATGTGGCTCTAAGGTTGGCAGTTCAGTGTTGGCGCGATCGCTGGCTCGCCTGCGTCAAGAGTTGGGGGGGCTGGAACGCGACGATATTTTGATTGGACTAGATGCCCCCGATGATGCCGCTGTGATCACCGTTCCGGCTGGGCAGGTGATGGTACAAACCGTTGACTACTTTCGGGCATTAGTCAATGACCCGTTTGTGTTTGGCCAAATCGCCGCCACCCACGCTCTGGGCGATTTATTTGCAATGGGAGCAACCCCCCAAAGCGCGTTGGCGATCGCCACTCTGCCCTACGCAACCGAGGCTAAGCATGAAGAGCTGCTGTATCAACTGTTGGCTGGGGCTGTTACAGTATTGACCCAAGCAGGCGCAGTCTTGATTGGCGGACATACCAGCGAAGGCTCTGACCTGTCCTTTGGCCTCGCCTGTAACGGACTGGCCGAACCTCAACACCTACTTCGCAAAAGCGGTATGAATCCCGGCGATGTGCTCATTCTGACCAAGCCCCTTGGCACAGGTACCCTGTTCGCGGCTGACATGCAGCTCAAAGCCAAAGGCCGCTGGATTGAGGCTGCCATTCAATCTATGCTTACTTCCAATCAAACTGCTGCCGCCTTGCTTCGCACATACCGAGCTACTGCCTGCACCGACATTACAGGGTTTGGGCTGGTAGGACACCTCAACGAAATGCTGCACGCATCTCAGGTCGCTGCCGCCATTGCCCTTAGTGCCCTGCCCTTGCTTGACGGTGCCCGTGACACTCTGCATCAGGGTATTGTCAGCTCCCTACACCCCCAAAATCTTCAGGCCGCTACTCAAATTCAAAACCTGACCTCAATTACCGCTCGTTCTGTCTTCCCCATTTTGTGTGACCCCCAAACCTGCGGCGGTCTGCTCGCTAGCATACCTGCTGAAACGGCTAGCGAGTGTTTGACTGCCCTTCGCACTCATGGATACCCCCACAGTCAGGCGATCGGGCGAGTGCTGCCTCGCCAAGCTGACAGATTATCCATAACGGTTGTGCCCTAGACCTGATCCCACGACTTTCAGCAATCCCAGGTTTCAATCACTTCTTGATAGGCGGACTGCAATCATGACTCTAGATAGAGGATGGATTAGAGTGAAAGTCTTTAGGGTAGATATTGAACCTGCCGCTTGAAAAGGGAGCAAGGCATTGACAGACGAATTTAAAAAAGGCGACTCAGTGGAATGGAACAGCTCACAGGGGCGGATTAAAGGGGTCGTTAAGAAAAAGCTGACTGAACCGACTGATATTAAGGGGCACCATGTTGCTGCTGATCAAGCTAATCCACAATATCTGGTTGTCAGTGACAAAACTGGCCAGGAAGCCGCTCACAAGCCAGAATCGTTGAAATTGGTAGATTTAGAATAGAGTCGTCTTGCTGCTAGTTCATGCGACTTACATGCGACTTATTGTGATTCTGTTTGTGATTCTGTGCGATCGCTTTTACCCGCTGTGCCAAATAATTTGCCGGCAGTAGGGTTGCTGGAGTCGTTGAACGCGTTAGACTGCAAAATGACTCTTGATCCAGCCATTCAGAGGCTTTCACCCGTGAAACAGGTAGATTAGATTGCTTTTATCTTCAAACATGGTGCCACAAACTCCTCTGGTGCTCTCGCACATGCTCTTGTCTAGTTTGGGAACCCAAGTTTCTTTGAATTATGCGGAGCGGATTCCTCAAGACGGTGGGTTGATTGTAGTAAGCAACCACCGCAGCTTTATGGATGCTCCTCTGTTAATGACGGTTTTAAGCCAGCCTATTCGGTTTGCCTGTCACCACTACATGGGTCAAGTGCCTGTTTTGCGTGAGATTGTGACCGCTTTAGGCTGTGTTCCGTTAGATAGCGCGTCGCAAAAGCAACACTTTCTGCGGCAAGCCAGTCAGTTAATTCAATCTCGGCAAACGGTGGGGATTTTTCCGGAAGGGGCACAGCCGATGGTGCAGCAAACTGAGCCAAATCAGGTCGGTGAGTTTCAGCGTGGCTTTGCCCATTTAGCGTTGCGAACTGATAAATTTGCTTCATCTGATTTATCTAGCCGACCAGCGTCAGATGGATTTGAGCGATCGTCTACGCAAGATCTAGCAGGTTCGCTGACGCGAGATTTAGCAGGTTCGCCGACGCGAGATCTAGCTGGTTCGCTGACACGAAACTTAGCCGTTTTACCTGTGGCGATCGCCGCCCGTGAGGAAACCGCCTGTCCGGCCATTCCCCTGCCACTGCTTGGGTTGTTCGACCCGTCTGAACCCCTGTTTAAGCAACTGGGTTGGCATCCGCTGGTGTTTTATCATCAAGTCAGGGTTTTAGTCGGTCGGCCATATTGGGTAACCTCATCACAGCGGCAGCAATACCGAGGTAAACAGGGTAAAACAGTTGTTAATGAGCTGACTCAGTATTGCCAAACCGAGATTGCTCATCTTCTTGACCAGGGTTGTGCTTAGAATGACACCAAAAACTAAAAGTTCTCTCTGTTTTTTAACACCTATTGGATTGCGCCCTCAGAATCCGCTGTTTATTTTTCTGCCGGGGATGGATGGCACGGGGCAGCTTCTGCGAACTCAAACAGGAGCCTTAGAGGCTGGGTTTGATGTTCGCTGTCTGGCAATTCCACCCGATGATCAAACGCCTTGGGATGAGCTGATGACACAAGTTTTAGATTTAATTAAAGCGGAAATGGCTCACCGTCCCGCAGAGCGACCCGTCTACTTGTGTGGCGAATCGTTTGGGGGTTGTCTGGCGCTGAAAGTGGCTACCCAGGCTCCGGAGTTGTTCGACCGAATTATTTTAATTAACCCAGCTTCATCCTTTGACCGTCGCCCTTGGATGCTCTGGGGTGGGCAAATTATTCAATGGTTCCCCAATTTCTTGTATGAGTGGTCGTCTGTAGGGTTGCTGCCTTTCTTAGGTGACCTCAATCGAATTTCGCCTAGAGATCACCAGGCGTTTTTTACCGCTGTTCGCACCGTTCCCAAGGAAACCTCGCTGTGGCGGTTATCTTTGCTACAGTCGTTTAGACTAAGCGATTTACCGCTCGACCGTCTGAGGCAGCCTGTGTTGCTAATTGCCAGTGGTAGCGATCGCCTCTTACCCTCTATCCCAGATGCAAAAGCATTGGTGCGTCGGCTTCCCAATGCAAAACTGACGACATTACCCAACAGTGGTCATGCCTGTTTGTTAGAAAAGGATGTCAATCTTTATGAGATTTTGCAAGCTCAGCAGTTTTTAG
>JBBQFG010000214.1:0-8999 GCA_038321765.1 Elainellales cyanobacterium | reverse complement strand
GATCAGCGCCAGTTCTACTCCCTTCACGGCAATGCTAGTGGATGTGTCGGATGAAGACAACCGCTCTAAGCTAGTGGGCATTGTCTGGTCAATGTTGATGGTGGGGATTATCGTTGGGGCGATTATTACCAGCGTGTTGCTAAAGCAGATAGACTCGGACGCGCCGTTAGAGCTAGTGCGTAACTCCATCAACCGGATCTTTTTGATCATGCCGGCGGTGGTGTTTGGGCTAACTATTGCAGCAACTGTTGGAGTTGAGAAGACCTACTCTCGTTACCGTTCCCGCTCTATAATTGCCGATCGCGAAGACGGGATTACGCTGGGGCGATCGCTCAAAATCCTTACTGCAAGCCGCCAAACGGGGCTATTTTTCAGCTTTTTAATCATGATGACCGTCAGCCTCTTCCTCCAAGAATCGGTGCTGGAACCCTTTGGTGGCGAGGTATTTGGCATGACGATTAGCGAATCGACCCGGCTGAATGCGTTCTGGGGCATCGGCACGCTGATGGGGCTATCTGCTACCGGGTTTCTAATTGTGCCGCGCCTGGGTAAACACAACACGGCAAAACTGGGCTGTTTACTGGTCGCCGCCAGCTTTGCCCTGATTATTTTGACGGGCTTCACCGCCAATCCTAAATTGCTCAACCTGGTAATGATTTTATTTGGGCTAGCGTCCGGCATTGTCACCACCGGAGCCATCAGCCTCATGCTCGACCTCACCGCCGCCGAAACTGCTGGCACGTTCGTCGGAGCATGGGGACTGGCTCAAGCCCTGGCACGCGCCGTCGCTGCCGTTTTGGGTGGAGCCGCATTAGACCTGGGTAGGATTGTGTTCGGTACCCCCATCCTTGCGTACAGCTTCGTCTTTGCTCTGCCTATTGTAGGGATGATCATTGCCGTTCGCCTGCTCGACCGTGTAGATGTACAAGAATTTCAGCTCAAGGCCAAAGAGGCGATCGCCCGTGTCCTGCAAGCCGAATTGGATTAACGTGCAATGTCTTGGAGGGCGAAGCATTGGGTCTATACGTTTCAGAATGACCGAGAGGGACTGACCCAATGCTTCGCCCCTACCGCCATCGGGTAACCGATTTGCCAACATCCCTCATCCTTAATTCTTCCCACTTATGGATTGGCCTACGATTCTGACCTTTGCCGAAACCACCACCCAGCGCGTCGGCCTTCAGCTCCTCAAAGACTTTGGCCAGGTGCAGGCCGATGAAAAAGCCGACGGTAGCCTGGTGACACGAGCCGATCGGTGGGCAGATGAAGAGTTGAGAGGGGCGATCGCCGTCACCTTTCCCGATCACGGGGTGCTGAGCGAAGAAGCGGAGCATATCTTTCCGGGTAGCGAGTGGTGCTGGGTAATCGACCCGCTCGATGGCACGACCAATTTTGCGCGGGGTCTGCCGATTTGGGGCATCTCCCTGGGCTTGCTCTACCGAGGCACGCCTGTGTTTGGATACGTTCACCTGCCGCCGCTAGGGCAATCGTTTCACGGCTGGTGGTATGGCGAGTCTGGTCTAACGGGGCCAGTCGGAGCCTTTCGCAACGGCCAACCGATTCACACTAGTCCCGATGCGCCCAGCCCTAACCACTTTTTTAACCTGTGCACCCGCAGTGTTGCTGTGCTGAAGCAGCCCTTCCCCAGCAAAATTCGGATGCTGGGCGTGGCTACCTACAACTTGCTGACAGTTGCCGCTGGAGCCACCCTCGGCGGCGTAGAAGCCACCCCCAAAATTTGGGACATTGCTGCTGTCTGGGTGATTACCCAAGCGGCAGGCGCAATCTGGCAACCGTTGGAACCCAATCCCCTTTTTCCACTGGAAGCAGGCAAAAATTATGGCGATCGCCCCTACCCCACGCTGGTTGTCAGCCGCGCAGAATTGATTGCCACATTTCTACCATTGGTTGAATTCCTAGGACAAAAATAGGTAGAGACGCGATTCGGGTAGAGACGCGATTAATCGCGTCTCCCGCGATTTGGGTAGAGACGCGATTAATCGCGTCTCTACGATTGATTGCCACATTTCTACCATTGGTTGAATTCCTAGGACAGAAATAGACGCGATTAATCGCGTCTCTACGGTTGCCAATATTTGTAGGCGGCGTAGGCCATTGTGACTACGCCCGTAAGAATCGCCCCTTCATCGACGTGAAACTGGGGATGATGTAAAGGAAAGTTTTGTTTATCTGCGGACGCTACACCCAGACGAAACATAGTGCCGGGAGCGTGGTCTAGATAGAGAGCAAAGTCTTCGGCTCCAAGGGACGGTTCTAGCAAAATTTGGACGCGATCGCTGCCCCAGGCTTCAGAGGCCGCTGACTCTACAATCTGCGTTAGCGTTGGGTCGTTTTGTACCGACGGCACCCCCCGCCGATAGTGCATCTCGTATTTTGCACCATAGGTCTGACAGAGGCTAGATACAATTTGCTCAATCCACTCTGGTAGCGCCTCACTGGTGTCGGGATGAAGCGATCGCACCGTGCCCAACATCCGCACCTGATCGGCAATAATATTTGGCGCACGCCCACCCTGAATTTGTCCAATGGTGAGCACCACCGGACGCAGCGGGTTTTGGGTACGGCTGATCGCCTGTTGCAAAGTGGTAATAATCTGCGAGGCAATCCAGATGGCATCGATCGCCTCATGGGGACGCGCCCCATGCCCTGACTCACCAATTACAACTAGCTCCAGGTCATCTGCCGCCGCTGTGAGCGCCCCGTAGCGAATACCCACCGACCCAGCGGCGATCGTAGGAAACACATGCACGCTGAGGATAGATGTGACATCTTCCATCACCCCATCCCGCACCATCCAGCTTGCCCCCTGCGCCGTCTCCTCCGCAGGTTGAAACAAAAACCGCATCGTTCCTGGCAGTGGCACCCCAAGCTGTGCCAGCACCATCGCCGTACCCAGCCCCACCGTTGTATGAACATCGTGTCCACAGGCGTGCATGATGCCCTGCTGGCGGGAGGCAAATTCTAACCCGGTGCGTTCGTGAATCGGCAACGCATCCATATCGGTGCGAATGGCTAGCATCCGGGAGTCTTCTCCGGTACCTTGTAGCTCTGCCACCACCCCTGTCTTGCCAACCAGTTCTTGCACCTGTAGCCCGCAAGACGACATCACCCCCGCTACATAGGCAGCAGTCTGATATTCTTGCCCACTCAGTTCTGGATGGCTATGGATATGCCGCCGAATTTCGATCAGGCGCGGGGCAAGCTTCGCCGCAAGGTCTTTAATATGACTCAGCATCAACGAATAGTAATCTCTTTACTCTCAATGATAAAGAGTTGTTAAGAAGAATACACGTAGGCCTGTCATAGGATTGCCCAAGGTTAGACATTCAGCTCTAGGTCACACAACCTGACTGCTACCCCCCAGATCTAGAGCAGTAGTTCAAACGAACTCTATCCGAGATCCCATATCTAGTGTCATCATTGATCGAAAGCTTGAACCTGCGGCAGTTCCGCAATTGAGTCCTTGACTTGGGGATTGAGAGCATGACGTACGTCCTATCTGCTGCAAAATTGCAGAGTTATTACCGCTGTCCCATGGCGTACTACTTTCGCTATGAGCGAAAAGTACCAGGAGCGGCGTTTTTTAGCTCGGCGGCATTGGGAACCGCTCTGCACCAGTCGCTGGCGCATATTTATGAAGACTGGCACTACCAAGATCCAATTCCTCGGATGGACTGGTTGGAATACTGCTGGAGCCAGCACACGGACAGCTTAACCCCAACCCAGATTTCTGAAGGGCGGCGCATTCTACAGCGCTATTACGACAAATTTATCGTGACTCAAAGCGCCATTCGCAAGCCACTGGCGGTGGAAGGTAGAATTCAGGGTTCGCTGCGGGTTGATGACCTGGAATTTACACTGTCGGGTCGGTATGATCGGCTGGACTGGGTGGATGACGGACTGGAGTTGATTGACTATAAATCGGGTAAGGAGCCAGAGTCGTTTCTGACCGACGAAGTAGACCTGCAAATTGGGTTGTACTATCTGGCTCTAGAGCAGCGCTATCAACGTGAGCTAAAGAAGTTGACCCTGTTGTATCTGCGAACTGGCGAAACTGTTAGCTTTGACGTTGGATCAAATCATCGCCGCACTGTGGAAGACATAATTGGCGACTTGGCCACCCAGCTCCGCAACGATCGCCAGTGGACTCCATTCCCCGGTGATCAGTGCGATCGCTGCGCCTATGCCCGCTACTGCCCCGCCGCCCGTGCCGAACCCGAACCCCTGCCTGAAGACGCTCAGCCAGAAGCAGGGCTACAGCTCGTATTGAGTATTTAACAGTAGCAGGTGGGCGTAACTAAGCATAAAACCCTAAAAGTCTGTGCCGCCCGCTGCGCGGGCGGCACAGACTTTTAGAAGCTTGTTTTTATTTAGGTCGAACTACTTAACACTACCTGGGACACTTGATTTTTGAGGCGCGAAAAATCAAGGTTTAGATAACTACTTAACCCATCCCGTCCCATGTGTGGTCGCTTTACCCTGACTCAAACAGCAGAACAGATTACCAACGCCTTTCAATTACCAACCGCACCGCATGTAGTGCCGCGATATAACATTGCCCCAACTCAGCCCGTGCCCGCTGTCGTTATGGCCATCGAAACGGGCGATCGCGAGTTTCGGCTGTTTTACTGGGGGTTAATTCCATCTTGGGCAAAAGACATCAAGATGGGAGCGCGGTTGATCAACGCGCGGGCGGAAACGGTAGCCGAAAAGCCATCGTTTCGTACTGCCTTTAAGCGGCGACGATGTTTGATTGTGGCAGATGGGTTCTATGAGTGGAAACGGAGTGAGAAGGGTAAGCAGCCGTACTATTTTTACCTGGGCAGTGCTGAGGCACCAGAAGAGCGATCGCCCTTTGGGTTTGCGGGCTTGTGGGAGCATTGGGAAAGCTCAGAAGGCGACACCATCGAGTCTTGTACAATTTTGACCACTGCCGCAAACGACCTGCTAAGCCCAATCCACGATCGGATGCCTGTGATCTTGCACCCACAGGACTATGAGGTATGGCTAGACCCCACGCTACAAAAACCTGAGGCGCTTCAGCCCCTGTTACGCCCGTTTCCAACGGAAGAGATGGGCAGCCATGCCGTCAGTAGTCGCATGAATAATGCCCGCACAGATGACCCTGACTGCATTCAACCCATTCGAGCATGACGGCTGAGCTACTCAAACGTGTAGAGCATTGGCATCGGGTTTTGGCCTTACAAGTGGATGCCTTGAATGCAACTATGCCGCTGATCGAACCGGAGCGAGTGGCTCGTCATTTGGTGCTGGCGCTGCTGTGCCTACCGCTGTATCGCCACCGAAAATTGGTAACGGAGGCCGAAATTCAAGCGCTCTGTAGCTACGATCTGGTGCGATCGCGTCTGCTCCAGATTAACCGCGACTATGGCCACCTTTTCCCCATCAGCGGCTTACCTGCCACGGTACGCGTGGACGACGATGTGCTGACCACTGCACTCCGCGAACTAGGCAGCGCCTCCTTTGAGGTCGAGTTTTTGGGTCAGGCCTACGAAAGCTGTTTGGAGCGGTGGCGTAGCCTGAGCTTGCTCGTATCGCCTACAGACCTACCTCACCCCACCCCAGCTACGGCCAAAAAACTAGACCTTAAGAAGGCAGGTGGGATTTATTACACCCCCATTGCTGTAGCAGAGTACATTGTGCAGCAAACGGTTGGCAGGCTGCTCACGACTTGTTCCGTCTGTGATGGGGAGTCTTTACATGAAACGCTCCCTCCAGAAAAAGGTATCCAGGCTCAATTGCCTTGTGTGCTTGATCCTAGCTGTGGGGGTGGCGTATTTCTATTGACCGCCTATCGGCTACTGCTAGCACACAGGACAGACCATGTGACTGACCAATCTGGCACAAATGACCCCGGCTGTACCCGATTGACCCAGGCTGAGCGATCGCACATTCTACTTCAGTGCATTCATGGGGTAGACATTGATCCAGATGCTGTCGCAGTTACGAGGCTGTCTCTGCTGCTAGTGCTGTTGGAAGGACTACCAGAAAGATTGCCCAAGCATTGCTCAGAAAAGCTGCCAGAAAAGCTGCTAGAGAAGCTATCAGAGAACCTGTCAGAGACATTACGAGAGGAGCGATCGCCCCTCCCCGACCTATGCCCCACGATTCGATCTGGAAACTCACTCATCGGTTCCGAGTGGAGCCAAGCGTGGAAGCAGCCTGATGCTTCAAGACCTGAAGTATGGGGAAACCCGTTGGACTGGCCGACTGCCTTCCCCGCTGCTCACGCCAGAGGCGGGTTTGATGCTGTCATTGGCAATCCACCCTATTTAGATTCGGAATGGATGACGGCTCATCTGCCACAACATCGTCGCTATTGCACCCGACACTATCGCGCCGCCAAGGGCAACTGGGATCTGTTTTGTGTGTTCATTGAAAAAGCGCTAACACTGTGTAAACCGGGCGGGTTAACGAGTTTGGTAGTGCCCAACAAACTAGCTTCAGCGGAGTATGCCGCAGCCGCGCGATCGCTCCTAACCCAAACGGCAAACCTGCTGGTTCTGCGAGACTACTCGCGGGTAGCTGTGTTCGCTGCCGCTGTCTACCCGCTGGTATATATTGCCCAAAAGGCGGATCAAAAGTCTGAGGCTCAAAAATCTGAACAGAGCCTTCCGTCTGCTCTATCGGCTGCTCTATCGGCTGCTCTGTCGGCTGCTCCATCGGTGCCCATTCGTTATGAACAGATGCGATCGCTAGAACAGGTGGGTTCTTGGCACTGGTTCAGGCTTGCTTCCCACGTCGTCAACCCCAAAGCCCCTTGGCCGCTCTCTGGCGCATCGCCCCAGACAAATCTCCAAATCAACCTCATGGCTCGATTGGCGCAGCAGTTTCCACCACTAGCCACTCGTGCCGAGGTCAAAGGCGCTGCCACCGTAGCAGAAGCCTATGCCCTAAAACCGCTGATTCAAGAATGGCAGCGAGACAATCCCCAGAGTCTCCGAGTGGTCAACAGTGGCACCCTCGATCGCTACCGCATCCGTTGGGGCGAAAAGCGCTTGCGTTACCTCGGCGCGTCTTATCTCCAGCCAGTTGTCGCAGGGCACCTGATTCAACACTTGTCTCCAACTCGTCAGCAGCAAGCCACACAGCCCAAAATTCTGGTGGCCGGCATGACCAAAAGGCTAGAATGCGCCCTAGACTCAACAGGAGCCATACTAGCGGCGAAATCTACCTGCATTATCCAGGTATTAGACCAATCTGATCTTGATTTGCGCTACATACTAGGGGTGCTAAACAGCCACCTGATGCAGGTCTACTTTACTCAATATTTTGCGGGCAATACCCTTCAGGGTGGCTACCTGCGCGTTGGACCACCACAGTTGCGCCAACTGCCCATGCCCCTGGCTGCGCCTCATCTGGGCGATCGCCTCATTGCTTTGGTAGCAAACATGCTAGAGCTGTGCGATCTACCTAATTCACTGGCAAACTCAGAAGCGATCGCCAAATTAGAGCACGAAATTGATCAGGTAGTTTACGAAATTTACCACTTGAGCCAGCCTGAGATCGCCGATCTAGAGAGTCAATAATTCTAGGTTTAGATTGGTTAAGAATATGTGAATTAATCAAGCTCAACAATCTTCAAAAACTCTTCAGCTTTAACTATGCTTACATTCCGAAACGGATGAAGTACAAGTAGATCGGCATCGCCACTGATAATGTACTGGGCTTTACCGTTTAACGCCAACTCTAAAAATTTGTCATCTTTCGGATCACGGCATTCAGATATATTTTCAATAATTTCAACCAAAACTGCCAGCTTCACCAACGTCTTTAAAAATTCTCCTCGCCTTTCGCTTTTTATAAATCGATCAAACTTTTTACGCCCAAGTACCTCGTTTAATTCTTTCAACGAATCGCGTGATAGCAGGACTTGCCCATGTGTCAGAGCATATCGAAAGGCTTGAGCAGGTTTTCCGTTCTCAGACAGTAGTGCACTGACAATTATAGCCGTAGCCATAATCAATAGGACGCCTCCCTGTCATTCCCGCGCAGGCGGGAATCCATCTGCTCGACAGGTGCGGGGGTGGATTCCCGCCTGCGCGGGAATGACGCTGGCATGTCCTAACCTTCGTGGCGATGGCTATACGTTAGTATCGAAAACGTAGCGCACTCTACTGTTCCTTCAAAATCGAGTCCAGTATTTCTGGTGTCAATCCTCGATCCTGTGCTTCTCTACTGATATCACCCATCAGAGCAATCAAATCGTCAGCGATTACATTACCAGGGGCTACAAGAAGGTATTCAAATACACCTTCCTTCATATCGTCTAGCATGGCGTACGCTTCATTAAGTACAGCAACTAGTAAAGCGTATTGTTTTTCGTTACCGTTGCAATAGTTCTGATAACGCAAAGCAGCGTTTGCCAAGCGCCCGAAAAATTCGATCCTTGAAGCACTATCGTACAGGTCACTAAAAATATCTTTAAGCTGAACAAATAACCAACTTAGCTGCTTTGCGCTGGGAGTGACAACGTATCGTGGTTCAGGATAAAAACTCCCACCTTGTACCTGTGGTGGGTGAGAGGTAATGACAACATCGGCTCCGCCCCACTGTTGAGCAGATGGAATCGGCTCTTCAAGCAGTTTCTTGGAGAGGTCATCAAGCTCCTCTTTCTTTCTTGAGAAGTTTACATCCATAACTCTCTCAAAGGCTAACAAAAAAATTTGCAGCATTGCCTCCATTAAGAGACAGTGTCGCATAACAAGGGAACTAAGCCCCCCTTTGCCTATTCAAGTTATTTTTATAACACTTCAATCGCTCCCCACTCCCTCTAAGGATTACAAATCAATTAACATGTAATCTTTGTTTGGAAGTGGGGCGGGGGGGGGCGGCCGTCCAAACAAAAAATAAAAGGTTTTTTTTTTTTTAAAAGTGGGAGGGGGGGGGGGGGGTGTTAGTGTTGTTTAAAATAATGTTGAATGTCAGGGGGGGCGGTGGTGGCGTGGGGTTGGGAA
>JBBQFG010000213.1:0-9141 GCA_038321765.1 Elainellales cyanobacterium | reverse complement strand
GAGATTTAGGGCGATTTTTGGGCAGTAGGGGCGAAGCATTTGCACTCGAATTGACGCTGCGTTGCCAGAATATTGATGCAAATGCTTCGCCCCTACAGAATATTCGCGATCACCGGAAAGATGTCAAATGAGTTCTATAGAGCTGATGGTGGTTGAGGTTGGACTGTTTACTAAACGTATTTTCATTAGACTTGAGCCGAGTAGGATCACCTAAAAGGTGTGACAGTGCCCACCCTAGGATCTACCGAAGCCTTCAGCAATTTGAACATGCTTTAGTCATTACTAAGTAGTTCAACCCAAATAAAAACCAAATTCTAAAACCCTGCGCCGCCCGCTGCGCGGGCGGCGCAGGGTTTTAGAATCTTATATTTACTTAAGCCCACCTACTTATCTCACTTGAGTGATTGCATTCAACACTTCTCAGGGAAGGCTCCCAGATCACTCAGGGAAAACTCATTTGGACTTAATCCATACCCACTAGATTAGGAACATTCCCTCAGCCTTTTGGGGCAAACAGCAGGCATGTCGTCTTTTGGGACAGTTTTTCCGATATTGAACTGTTGGTAGTCCTAAACTTGTAAGGATTTTCAGATGGGCGGGATTCGCCCGCCCATCTGAAAATCCTTACCTCAATACCACTACCGAACTGTTAATCATTAGAAGATGGACACGTTCAAAGGTCGGTAATACGCTAGTTCTATTCTTCATTTACTCACTGCTGCATGATCCGGCACAAGTTTTTCCCCCAACAGTTTCAGTTAATGCGCCAGAGGTTGCCGCTTTCGTCGCTGCAATTTCGTTTGACGTTGGGAATTATCGTTTCTTTGTTTGGTGGATTGGGCAGTACGGCAATCTGGATGGGTTGGAAGACTGAACAGATGATGCTAACAGACTATCGGGAAAAACTAGGAACAGTAACAGAGCGATTGTCTGCTCAGCTTCAACTGCCGCGAGAGAGTGGAGCGATCGCCCTGGAACCCGACTCAATGGCTCAAGTTCAAATTGCGATCGATCAGCTCTCTTCACCAGGTACGTGGATGTGGATACGCCAGTTTGAAGATCTCTCACCTAGAGATTCAACCAAACAGGCAGAGGAAGGGAGAGAGGGACAAGTGATGGCGCGATCGCCAGAAATGGTGGATTCCCCCAGTTATCTGGCGTTGATGCAATTGGTTGAAGTTACAGAGCAGCCCAAGCTAATGAGCGTGAAGGGACAGCACCTAATTTGGGACACTCAGCCGCTGATGTGGCAGGGCACACTTTGGGGTCAACTCTATGTTGCTCAAGACGTGACCCACGATTATCAGATGTTGACCGACTTAAACAACAATTTGATGTTGACGGCAGGGGTGGCGATCGCCCTCCTTAGCGTGCTTATTGCCTTGATTGTTTGGCGATCGCTCCATTCCCTAAGACAGGCAAACCAACTAGCAGAATCCTATGCGAGTGGCAATCCCAACTTACCTCGGCTTGATCCCTCACGGATGCCTGCTGAGGTACAAGAGCTAGCCCACACCTGTAATCAGCTAGTCCAACGGCTCTCTGATGCTGCCGAGCAGCAACGAGCGTTTACAAGCAACGTCTCCCACGAGCTGCGTACTCCTCTCAGCCTTGTTTATGGCTACCTCCAGAGCACACTCAAGCGCGGTCCTAATCTTACGGAAGCGCAGCAGACGGCTCTTTCTATTGCTGCCTCTGAGACAGAACGCACGATCGAGTTACTGCAAAGCCTATTAGAACTGGCACGCACGAACAACAGCGCTGTCCTGTTTATTTTGCAACCTGTGGTGTTGAACGAGGTCGTCGCTGACTTAGTGCGAATGACCAAGCAGTTTAAGCAGCGATCGCTTCAAATTCAAGCCCCTACGTCCTTGGTGGCGATCGCCGATCGCGACCACCTACTACGGGTACTGGTACATCTGGTAGACAACGCGATCCGTTATTCAGACGCGACTCAACCCATTACGTTGACCATTCGCCACCAGGCTCCGTGGGTACTGGTGCAGGTTAGCGATCGCGGTAGCGGCATTTCTGAATCTGAACAGGCACAAATTTTTGAGTCATTTCACCGGACTGATCCGTCCCGGAGTCGGATAACCGGGGGCGTTGGGTTAGGGCTAGCCATCGTTAAATCCCTGGTGGAGGGAATGGGTGGCCAGGTTTCAGTGGAATCTCGATTGGGCGAAGGCAGTACGTTTACCGTAAAACTGCCCTCGGCTCAGGGAGGTACGTCGGATAGTTAACGTTTTTCCGCCGTCATGTTCCAGGTGTGCCGATTGGGATTGAGCTGAGGCTCACCGTCAGTTGATCACGGTTTAATAAGGTCGTTTTTTTTGCTTTTTATGACAACACAAATGACAACACAAATCCTTTTAGTTGAAGATGAAGAGAAGCTCGCTCACTTTATTAAGCTAGAGCTAATTTGCGAAGGGTACCAGGTCAATGTGGCGCATGACGGTTTGAGTGGCCTCACCTTGGCACGCGAACAACCGCCAGATCTGGCAATTCTAGATTGGATGCTGCCGGGACTAACGGGTGTGGAGCTATGTCGCCGATTGCGAGCCACTGGCAGTAAAATTCCTGTAATTTTGTTGACAGCAAAGGACGAAATTGGCGATCGCGTGGCGGGACTAGATGCCGGAGCCGACGATTATGTAGTAAAGCCGTTTAGCATCGAAGAGCTGTTGGCTCGCGTACGGGCACATCTGCGCCGCACCCAAGAGCCTGACCTCGATCTGCTGGAATTTGCCGATTTGACCCTCAACTGCCGCACCCGTGAGGTATTTCGCAACGGACGGGCAATCGAGCTAACGGCCAAGGAATTTGACCTGCTACATCACTTGATGGCTCATGCTAAGCAGGTTGTAACGCGCGATCGCATTCTTGAAGAAGTCTGGGGCTACGACTTTATGGGCGACTCCAACATTATCGAAGTTTACATCCGTTACCTCCGGTTGAAATTAGAAGGGTCGCACGAGAAACGGCTGATCCAAACCGTGCGTGGTGTGGGTTATGTGTTGCGTGATTGACTTACGTATGGCTGGGCGCGATCGGCTGTGCACCTAACCTGCCGAGACTGAAGCTCACGGTTGGTTCAATCGCCTGCCAAGGCAAGGGCATCCCTGCATGATTTAGCTCTGTCTGGAGACCTTGATGTTGCGATCGCGACCGAAATCTGCCACATCGAAATCTGCCATACCGAATAAAAAAGCCTAAACTTCTGCTCTGCTTTATGCCAACCTGCCCCTATGTGAACGCTAAAATAAGGATTGCCTTTGCTAGATCAATCGGGACGGCTCTTGTGCTAAAGACTCTCATCACCGACTTTCGCATTATATTTGAGCGCGATCCCGCTGCTCGCAATTGGTTAGAGGTGCTATTTTGTTATCCCGGGTTGCAGGCGCTGTTGATGCATCGTTTCGCGCATCGCCTATTTCGCCTGCGGTTACCCTTTATTCCTCGCTTGATGTCTCACATAGCGCGCTTTTTGACCGGAATTGAAATTCACCCTGGTGCTCAAATTGGGTGCGGTGTGTTTATTGATCACGGCATGGGAGTAGTGATTGGAGAAACAGCAATTGTTGGCAACTATGCTTTGATCTACCAGGGCGTAACCTTAGGTGGCACAGGAAAAGAGAGCGGCAAACGACATCCAACACTGGGTGAGAACGTCGTAGTGGGTGCCGGAGCCAAAGTACTTGGGAATCTGCAAATTGGGGACAATGTCCGCATTGGAGCTGGGTCGGTCGTGCTGCGAGATGTGCCGTCAGACTGCACTGTGGTTGGGGTGCCAGGGCGAATTGTATATCGGGCAGGCGGGCGAGTTGAGCCGTTAGAGCATGGTAGACTTCCTGATTCCGAAGCCCAAGTGATTCGCGCATTAGTCGATCGAATTGAATCGTTAGAACGTCAAGTGCAGACCCTACAAGAGGAAAAGTCGCCTGACTTGAACAGCTTGCCAATGCTGTCCCTAGTCAGCAGTGGACTCTCGAACGCAACAGAGTCGGCATCGCCCTTAGTTGAAGAGGGAACTCGCTATGAGACTGCTCAGACCAATGCGGAGAACCATAGCACGTCACACGAGAGCCGTGCGGCACGCTGTCGATTGAGCGATCGCGTTATTGAAGAGTTCTTAAACGGTTCAGGAATCTAGTGCTCTCTGTACCTTTTCTATTGAAGACCTTTTCTATTGAAGACCTTTTCTATTGAAGCGCTAACTGAAGCTGTAGCCGCAGCGACTGATCAGGTTGTATCACTAAACCGGAGCTGAGGCTAGCAGGCTTAGTGTCTGTGAACCCGCTAGATTCAGTTTGGCTAGCTGCACCAAGATTGGACGTGCTCAAACGAGTGGCTGGCCACAATAACCACCGACTCCCTGTTGGCAGTGTGTTCACACTTGAGGCGTTTTGAGTTAGCCAGATCAACGAACAATTCGGTAGAGAATCAGTAGCTGGGAGTTCTCCACAGCGCACAGCCGCTAGCGACTCTAGAATGGCGCGATCGCCCTTCACCATCCCAGTTCCGGCAGTCCACAGGCTAACCTGTACCCCATTGTGACTTGCATACGTGTAAAGAGATGCGGCGGCTGTTACGGCTTGTTCAAAGTGGTCTGGTTCCCACTTCGAGGCACTGTCCAGACAAACCACCACATCCACCCCACCTGTGAATGTTTCTAGTTCCCGCACTCGAAGTTCGCCATAGCGAGCGCTCGTTCGCCAATGGATCAACCGAGTTGGATCGCCCCAGCGATAGGGGCGCAGCGTGCGCGTAACCCCTTCTACTGCGCTCTGAGCACGGACGTTACTCTGCCTAATTTGACTCAAGTCTTGCCCCAACTCATCCACCAATGGGCAGCGGGTCAGCGGCAGGGCACTTGGATAAATTACCGCAACGGCCTTAACAGTCTGTTGACGCTGACACCAGAATAGTCCCAGTGGTGTTGCTGTTCTTAAATCTACCGTGTCCCACCGATAGACTCCCCGCCGATCGGTGGAGCAGTCATACATCCAGCGGTGGGTACTCTGGGAAGCAATAGACTCGATCGCTGTTACTTTAGGTTGACCTAGGCCGGATGGCACCACATCTCTGATCTGAAGCAGCGTTTTGGCTTGAGTAGCACGGTTTTCGATCGCCAGCTCCACCGTTAACAGCTCACCCACTGCGACTAAATCAAGTGGGCGACGGGTCACATACAACTGTTGAAGCGATCGCCCCGGTAGAATAGCAGCCATGCCCAGTAGCGCCAGCATGACCCCACTCATCACATATAGCCAGCCCGCCATGGTATTAGTTGCAGCGGCAAAGAAAAACAGTGCCAACCCTCCCATCACCCAACCGCTATAGGCAGGTACAATCCAGCGACGTTCCAGCCAACTGAGGAATCGGTGATAAAAGACCATAGGTACTAGGTGCTAAGTAGGTGGGCGTAATTAAACATAAAACCCTAAAAGTCTGCGCCGCCCGCTGCGCGGGCGGCGCAGACTTTTAGAATCTTGTTTTTATCTAAGTTGAACTACTTATCAATAGAATATGCCGTTTTCGATCTTACCTGTTATCCCATTCGTAGAAATTTATCTTCTAGAGAAACCGTATTACCGATTGGAATTCAGGCACGATAAAGCTGGGCAAGTTATAATTTTTGCGGATGCTGTGCAAAATTTCTTTATGAATAGTCCTCTGATTAACGCTTTTTTTGTCGGTCGCGCATTGGCAGAAGCCTGCGGTGAGCAATTTGAAAACACTGTTTCTCAGACGATGAGCGACTTGGGCAAATTTGATGCCGAGCAGCGGGAGCGTCTGCGACAGTTTATGGAGCAGGTTTTAGAAAAAGCGAATCGAGATGCAGAGCAAGCTATGCAATCTCGTCCGGGTGTTGTGATCTCGACTGCAAATGCATCGGGTGAGGACTTGCAGACAACAATTGATGAGTTGAGAGCTGAGATAGCACAATTAAGAGTAGAGCTGCAACGCTATCGGGCACGTTCGGTCTGACGTTAGGTCAGCTCTTTGCTCCCCTTTTGCCTAGCCCTTGCTTGCTGGTTCAGTGAAGCCTAGTTCTCTTTCCGACTTCAGTCTTCTTGACTGTAGATCCATTACGTCTACTATTGTTTACGCTCTTTACGTAGGTTTAAAAGGATCTGGTGTCTGCTCCTTTTGATCAATCCAATTCTGTTACATCAGATTCGGGACATCCCGTAAAGCACTCTCAGGCGATTGCGGAAGCTGCTGCATTGTCTGACAAACGTGCCGATTCAACCAATTCATTAGAGAGCCATGTTTTTGGTGTGGCAACTGACAAGCCTTATGCTGCCAAGTCTTACCGCTGGAATCGAGAAAACTACTCGCAACGACGACGTTACGTAGACATTTGGGCATTTGTCTCAAAACTTTTAGTGGCTCAAGCGGCTTACAACAAGTCTTGGACCTATGCTGGCGGCATAACCGATGCCAAAAAAGCCATTCGACGGCGATCGCTTGCCATCTGGATTCGTGAAACCCTCCTAGATCTGGGGCCAACGTTTATTAAGGTCGGCCAGTTATTTTCAACTCGTGCTGACTTGTTTCCTGTGGAGTTTGTTGAGGAGCTGTCGAAGCTTCAAGATAAGGTACCAGCTTTTAGCTACGAGCAAGTAGAGACAATTGTTCAGGCTGACCTAGGTAAGACTATCCCAGAACTTTACCAAAGCTTTGACCCCTTACCGATTGCAGCGGCTAGCCTAGGGCAAGTGCATCGCGCTCAGCTCTATTCTGGTGAAGAGGTAGTTGTCAAAATCCAGCGTCCTGGGTTAAAACGGCTATTTGAAATTGACTTAGCCATTCTGAAGGGTATTGCCCGTTATTTTCAGGGTCATCCCAAGTGGGGACGCGGACGAGATTGGCTGGGCATTTATGAAGAGTGCTGCAAAATCTTATGGCAAGAAATTGATTACCTAAGTGAAGGCCGCAACGCTGATACATTTCGCCGCAACTTCCGGCGAGAAGCGTGGGTAAAGGTTCCCCGCGTTTACTGGCGCTACAGTTCTCCCCGCACCTTGACACTGGAATATGTTCCAGGAATCAAGATTAGCCACTATGAGGCGCTAGAAGCTGCTGGGCTAGATCGCAAAATTTTGGCTCAACTGGGTGCAAAAGCATATTTGCAACAATTGCTAAATGATGGATTTTTTCATGCTGATCCACATCCCGGTAATTTAGCAGTCAGCCCAGATGGTTCGCTGATTTTTTACGACTTTGGCATGATGGGGCGTGTGCCGCCCTTAACAAGAGAGAAACTGTTAAATACGTTTTTCGGCATTGCTCAGAAAGACGCAGATCGAGTTGTAGCGTCGCTTGTAGAGCTGGGAGCCTTATCACTTTCAGAAGACATGGGTCCTGTACGGCGATCGATTCAGTACATGCTAGACCACTTTATGGATCAGCCGTTTGAAAACCAATCGGTAAGTGCGATTACTGAAGACTTGTATGAAATTGCTTACGATCAGCCCTTCCGCTTTCCGGCAACATTTACGTTTGTGATGCGGGCGTTCTCTACGTTAGAGGGAGTAGGCAAGGGACTTGACCCAGAATTTAACTTTATGGAGGTCGCAAGGCCGTTTGCGATGCAAATTATGTCGAATAGTAATGGTTCTGATGCCAGCGGGCTGTTAGGCGAATTGGGACGACAGGCGGCGCAGGTGAGTAGTACCGCACTGGGATTACCCCGGCGAATTGAAGATACAATCGATAAGTTAGAACGAGGAGATTTGCGCCTACGGGTGCGATCGCAGGAGACAGATCGGATGCTCCGTCGCCTCGGTAGTGTTAATATGGGCACCAGTTATGCATTGTTGGCTGGCGCGTTTACGGTGTCTGCGACTATTCTATTGGTAAACCATTACGCATGGCTCGCTTTACTGGCTGCTGCTGCTGCTGCGATCGCGGCTGTGGCGTTTGTCCGGCTTCTAATGCGAATCGAACGCGCTGACCGCACATTTTAGCTATGCTTAGGCGTTAGTGCGATCTCTATTCACTGCGTCACGATTCGCTCTATCCTAGAATTGTACGACCTAGCCCCTTCCACCCTGATGGCAACCGTCGCCTTATGAAATGCTTTTTCGCGGGTCTCACCGATCCGGGACTCGTCCGCACTGTAAACCAGGATGCCTATTACCTCGACCCAGAGGGGCGATATTTTATTGTTGCGGATGGCATGGGCGGACACGCAGGAGGGCAGGAAGCCAGCAATATTGCGACTAAAGCGATCCAAACTTATTTGAACGAATATTGGGACTCTGCCGAAGCATCGCAAGCCCTGCTAGAACAGGCACTTTTGAAGGCTAATCGAGAAATTTTGGCTGACCAAAACAGCCATCCCGAACGGTCTGATATGGGCACGACCGCTGTGGTTCTAATCTTTCGCAAGGGTCAAGCTTGGTGTGCTCACATTGGTGATTCTCGGCTTTACCGCTTACGTGGGGCAAAGCTAGAGCAAATTACCGAAGACCATACCTGGGTTGCTCGCGCCATGAAGGTCGGAGAACTTACCCTTGATCAGGCGCGAATTCATCCCTGGAGACATGTTCTGTCCAAGTGTTTAGGACGAGAAGACGTTCGACAGATAGACGTGCAGTCTGTAGACATTCAGCCCAGCGATCGCCTCTTGCTGTGCAGTGACGGGTTAACTGAAGAATTGTCTGACCACCTGATTGCCTTCCATGTAAAATCTATTCGCTCGTGTGAAAAAGCCGTCAGTGCTCTGATCACAGCCGCCAAAGACAAGGGCGGACGCGACAATATCACCGTAGTGATTGTGGCTACAGAAGCGCACCACAGTCAGACCGAAGCTACTCGTAACTGAAAACTCGCACTAATTTTGTTGCCGGTAAGTAGTTCTTCAATAGACAATCGTACTGCGTCTTAGATAGTCCTTACCTCAACACCACTAAGTAGTTCAACCTAAATAAAAACAAGATTCTAAAAGTCTGCACCGCCCGCTGCGCGGGCGGTGCAGACTTTTAGGGTTTTATAGCGGCCGCCATATAGATTAGGACGTAAGCTAAGGCATCCCGCGCGAGTAGCACCGATGTCAAAACCTTACAGTTACGACCTGCGCTGCAAAGTCATGGCAGCGATTGAACAGGATGGGATGAAACGCTGTGAAGC
>JBBQFG010000212.1:0-9142 GCA_038321765.1 Elainellales cyanobacterium | reverse complement strand
AGAGGATGTTTTAAAAGTCTGATTGTTAGTAGCAAAACGTTTTAGATCCCCCTAAATCCCCCTTAAAAAGGGGGACTTTGAATCCAGTTCCCCCCTTTTTATAGACGCGAAGCGGCTTCCCGAAGGGTAGGGGGCTAGGGGGATCAACAGGTGCCTAAAATCACAGCAGACCACTTTTCAAACATCCTCTTAGGCAAAAACAAAGCCTCCATGAATTGCTGCTCGTTCCACTGACCAGCTCTAAACTATCGAGAACCGTGAATTTAGTCATCTCCACTAGTCCTTATGTTGTGAAAAGAGGTGTTGTGAAAAGAGGGCTAAGCCGCCTTTTTACAAGCCTTTTTACACCATAAAAACTAACGCACTAATCTTTCCGCGTCTCCAAAGGGGATTTGCGGCTTGATCGCCTCGTTGGGGATTATAGAAGGACTCTCTCGTGGCTTTGCCCAAAAGAATCATTTCAGAGACTGAGTCAACCGTTCTGGCAAACAATCATGCCGAATGAGGTCTTGGTAAGTTTCGCGCTCCACTATCAGGGTAGCCTCTCCATCTCGCACTAGCACCGCTGCCGGACGAGGCAGACGATTGTAATTGGATGCCATGCTGTAATTGTAAGCTCCTGTTCCCATCACCACGAGAATGTCTCCTGGCTTGGTTTTGGGAAGCAGAGCTTGTTTAATGACAATATCGCCCGATTCACAGTGTTTCCCGGCGATCGCCACAGATTCTGTCATTGGTTCTGACATCCGGTTTGCCACCACTGCTCGGTAAACCGACTGATACGTAATGGGGCGAGGATTGTCAGACATGCCGCCATCTACTGTGACGTAGGTACGAATACCGGGAACCGTCTTCTGGCTGCCCATGGTGTAGGCCGTTACACAAGCAGACCCAATCAACGAACGTCCTGGCTCCGAGATCAGCCGAGGCAAGGGCACCTGTTCACTGTCACACGCCTTCACGATGCCCTCACAAATCACTTGCACCCAGCGATCGATGCTCGGCGGATCATCTGCCTCGGTGTAGCAAATTCCTAAGCCACCGCCAATGTCCAACTCCTGAACCGAAATGCCGTGTTGCGCTGCTTGTTTGAACCACTGCACCATCACCCCGGTTAAATCTTGATGAGCCTGTAGCTCAAAAATTTGAGAGCCAATATGGGCATGTAGGCCGACGCAGTTCAGCGTCGGCTGCTGACTAACAAAGCTAAAAACGGCCTCAAGCTGATCGGGATCAAACCCAAATTTACTATCTAGGTGCCCCGTCCGAATGTATTCATGGGTGTGGCACTCAATCCCTGGCGTTATCCGCAGTAAAATTCGAGTAGAAGTCGGTTCAGGAGAAGACGGATCTAGCTCTGTGGTCAGTGCTACCAGCGTATGCAGTTCTAACCAGTTGTCTACAACAATGGTGCAGCCTTTAGAGACTGCTAACTTCAATTCTTCAATTGACTTATTGTTGCCGTGCAGGTAAAGCGCGTCTGGCGAAACCCCTGCTTTAATAGCGGTGTACAGCTCTCCTCCTGATACGACATCCACCCCTAACCCTTCGCTAGCCACCAGGGCACAAACGGCCAAACAATTCCACGCTTTAGAGGCGTACAGCACGAGTGCATCGCCTGGATAGTAATGCTGAAACGCGTCTCGGTATTGTTGGCACGCTGTCCGTAGAGTCGTCTCATCTAAGATATAAAGCGGCGACCCAAACTGCTCCACTAGCGTTGTCACATCACATCCCCCGACCTCTAGATGATCGTTTGCATTGACACCAGCCGTTAGGGGCATCAAAAACTGATTTGGCGAGGCTGCGTCTGTGGAACTGGGCAAGTACTGGCGACCAGAGTTTGCCAGCGCTGCGGGGGAAGTAAATACCATTGGGCTGAAC
This sequence comes from Elainellales cyanobacterium, assembly GCA_038321765.1. Classification (GTDB taxonomy): domain Bacteria; phylum Cyanobacteriota; class Cyanobacteriia; order Elainellales; family Elainellaceae; genus CASBQJ01. The sequence goes on along the minus strand of JBBQFG010000212.1, from coordinate 7,258 downwards.
TGTCCTTAAAAGTCTACATACCTCATTAGTGTACAATTGTGGGCTGTTTTCCTCAGCCTGAAACTAAAATAAAAATTTTACACAGTTCTAGTCTTGGTGCTGCTATGGGAAAGCGAGTGCTAAGTAGATGGGCGTAATTAAATATAAAACCTTAAAAGTCTGCGCTGCCCGCTGCGCGGGCGGCGCAGACTTTTAGAATCTTGTTTTTATTTAGGTTGAACTACTTTGTTAGAAAAATTAGAAAAAAATCGAGGCTTATCGCTGGATATTGATGTGATTACTGAGATTGATGCAAAGTAACGTGAAACTTTTAGCGATCGCCCCCCTCACATCTTCTCTGATTCCTGCGGCTGTAAGTCTCGATCAGCAGTGCCTGGGAGGAATGTGGGCTGCTGATGGCTATCAACGAGAAATAGAAAGCCCCAACAGCGTTATGCTGGCCGCGTTTGAACAACGTCTTGATTCTCCGGCCTCGCCCCTTCTTGCTCTCGCTTGTCTTTGGACTGTGCTAGACGAAGCCCATATCACTATTCTGGCGGTACATCCTGACTATCGAGGTCAGGGGCTAGGATATTTTATGGTTACGGCGCTGATGCAAGCCGCATGGCAGCTAGAAATGGAGTGGGTCACACTAGAGGTGCGGGTGTCAAATGAAGTAGCGATCGCTCTCTATCGACAGTTTGATTTTGCAGACGTAGGGCAGCGCAAGCGCTACTATCAAAATCCAGAGGAGAATGCGTTAATTCTTTGGCGAAAAGGATTAAAACAATCGGAGTTTCCCGATCAGTTGCGTCGTTGGTGGCAACAGGCGGGCGATCGCTTACACCGTGCAGGATGGCAAGCCACAATCCTCAATCCATCGCAAGCTTTTCCGACCCTGCCTCTTGACATAGGTATCTTTTCCTAGCACTATTCTTCATCGGGGCTAATAGCCTGCATGGGTGTTGCCCATTGCTTAGGTCGGCAAGCCTTCGTTAGGGGTAATAACCGCCCTTTCCACTCAACCGCACCTATCTATGTCTGGTGGCGGGATCAATTTAATATCAGGCTTTCTAGCAATACTGGCTGTTCTATTCACGACCGCCCGGTGGAATCCCCTACCCTATGTTAGAATCATGCATAACGGCACGCAGCGGGTATATACACTGCCATGTTTGAACGCTTCACAGAGAAAGCCATTAAGGTGATCATGCTTGCCCAGGAAGAAGCTCGTCGCCTGGGTCATAACTTTGTAGGGACAGAACAGATCCTCTTGGGTCTGATTGGAGAAGGGACCGGCGTCGCCGCCAAAGTGCTGAAATCCATGGGTGTCAATCTCAAAGACGCTCGGATCGAAGTAGAAAAGATTATTGGTCGGGGTTCCGGATTCGTTGCAGTTGAGATTCCTTTCACCCCTAGGGCGAAGCGAGTTCTTGAGCTGTCACTCGAAGAAGCCCGTCAGCTCGGTCACAACTACATTGGCACGGAACACCTTTTATTAGGGTTAATTCGTGAAGGTGAGGGTGTGGCGGCTCGCGTTCTGGAGAATTTGGGTGTCGATCTTTCTAAGGTGCGAACCCAAGTGATTCGGATGCTGGGTGAAACCGCCGAGGTTTCAACCGGGGGTGGTCAAGGGCGTACCAAGACGCCAACCCTAGATGAATTTGGTTCTAATCTGACGCAAATGGCTGCTGAAGGCAAGCTCGACCCCGTGGTCGGCCGTCAGAAAGAAATTGAGCGGGTAATCCAAATCCTCGGTCGCCGGACTAAAAATAATCCAGTCCTGATCGGTGAGCCTGGTGTCGGTAAAACGGCGATCGCTGAGGGGTTGGCTCAGCGCATCTCCAACAACGATATCCCCGACATTCTTGAAGACAAGCGAGTGGTTACGCTTGACATTGGTCTGCTGGTTGCAGGCACCAAGTACCGGGGTGAATTTGAAGAACGCTTGAAGAAAATCATGGATGAAATCCGGCAAGCCGGAAACGTCATCCTGGTAATTGACGAGGTTCACACCCTAATCGGTGCAGGGGCAGCAGAAGGCGCAATTGACGCAGCCAACATCCTTAAGCCTGCTCTCGCACGAGGCGAGTTGCAGTGCATTGGAGCTACCACACTGGATGAGTATCGCAAGCATATTGAGCGCGATGCTGCCCTAGAGCGTCGTTTTCAGCCAGTTATGGTCGGCGAACCCACCGTCGATGAAACGATCGAGATTTTGCGTGGGCTGCGCGAACGCTACGAGCAGCATCACAAGCTCAAAATTTCAGATGCCGCATTAGAAGCTGCTGCTAAGCTCTCTGATCGCTACATTGCCGATCGCTTCCTGCCAGATAAAGCCATCGATTTAGTTGATGAAGCGGGTTCCAGAGTCCGGCTGATCAATTCTCAACTGCCCCCGGCAGCAAAAGAATTGGATAAAGAACTGCGGAAAGTCCTAAAAGACAAGGACGACGCTGTTCGTTCTCAGCAGTTTGATAAAGCTGGTGAATTGCGCGATCGCGAGATGGAGATCAAGGCTGAGATTCGAACAATTGCTCAGACCAAGAAAAACGAAGCTTCTGATGGCGAAGACATTTCTCCCATTGTGGATGAAGAAGACATCGCCCACATTGTGGCCTCGTGGACGGGGGTTCCGGTCAACAAGCTTACGGAGTCCGAATCCGAAAAGCTTCTACACATGGAAGACACTCTTCACAATCGATTGATTGGTCAAGATGAAGCCGTGAGAGCCGTATCGCGGGCGATTCGTCGGGCGCGAGTGGGTCTTAAAAATCCTAACCGACCCATTGCTAGCTTTATCTTCTCTGGCCCGACTGGGGTCGGTAAAACTGAGTTAACCAAATCGTTAGCCGCTTACTTCTTCGGTTCTGAAGATGCCATGATTCGACTAGATATGTCGGAATACATGGAACGACACACCGTTTCTAAGCTGATTGGTTCGCCTCCAGGCTATGTCGGCTACAACGAGGGCGGTCAGTTGACTGAAGCGGTTCGCCGCCGCCCCTACACGGTCGTTCTCTTCGATGAAATCGAAAAGGCTCACCCTGATGTCTTCAACATGCTGTTGCAGATTTTGGAAGATGGTCGTCTGACGGATGCAAAGGGTCGCACAGTGGACTTTAAAAACACTCTGCTGATCATGACATCCAACATCGGCTCCAAGGTGATTGAAAAAGGCGGTGGTGGCTTAGGCTTCGACTTCTCCTCGGAAAGTCAAGCGGATTCTCAATATAATCGCATTCGCTCCTTAGTGAATGAGGAACTGAAGCAATACTTCCGTCCAGAATTCCTCAACCGTTTAGACGAAATTATCGTCTTCCGTCAGTTGACTAAGGATGAAGTGAAGCTAATTGGCGACATTTTGCTCCGAGAGGTATCGGGTCGACTACTAGATCAAGGCATTACGCTGGAAGTCACAGAGCGATTTAAAGATCGCTTGGTTGAAGAAGGCTACAACCCTAGCTATGGTGCTCGTCCCTTGCGTCGGGCAATTATGCGCCTGCTAGAAGACTCTCTGGCTGAAGAAATCCTCTCCGGTCGCGTCAAGGATGGCGATGTTGCGGTCATTGATGTGGGCGAAGATGGACAAGTCAAGGTTTCTCCTGGTGAGAAGCGGGAGCTATTGCCTCAAGCCGTCGAGTAGGCGATCGCTCAGTTGAATAAAATCGGTAGGGGCACTTACAAAGTGCCCCTATTTTTTGGATTGGTTCTGGGATTGGTTCTGGGATTGGTTCTGGGGGCAGTAGGACGCATTACGGTGTATGAATAGTTCTCGTATGCTACAGCTAGGTGACGAGGTGAGCGTTAAGATGTCTACATAGCAAGCATTTCAAGCTTTTTTACAAGGCTTTTTCTTCATAACTTACAAGGAGCTAATCTCTAGATATGGTGCAAGAATTAACCCACCCTCTGTCTCCGTCAGAGGCTCATCCTGATCTAGAGGCATTTTGGATGCCTTTTACGGCCAATCGGCAGTTTAAGACCAAGCCTCGCTTGATGGTATCGGCTAAAGACATGCACTTTACCACCGAAGATGGACGGCAAGTGTTAGATGGTACCGCTGGCCTATGGTGTGTAAATGCTGGGCATTGCCGCCCCAAAATTATCGAAGCTGTAACCAAACAAGTTGCAACTCTAGACTTTGCTCCCACTTTTCAAATGGGGCATCCAGGGCCGTTTCAACTTGCAGAACGGCTGGCCAAGATGCTGCCGGGAGACCTCGACCATGTGTTTTTTGCTAATTCGGGTTCTGAAGCGGTCGAATCAGCGCTGAAGATTGCGATCGCCTATCACCGCGTGCGTGGACAGGGTACACGACAGCGTCTAATTGGTCGAGAGCGAGGCTATCATGGGGTTAACTTTGGCGGCATTTCCGTGGGTGGTATTTCTACTGTTCGTAAATTCTTTGGCGGCTTGCTCAATGGGGTAGATCATCTGCCTCATACTCACAGCCTGGAGCACAATGCCTTCAGCAAAGGTCAGCCGACCTGGGGTGCTCACTTGGCAGATGAGTTAGAAAATATTGTTGCCTTACATGATTCTTCTAACATCGCTGCTGTGATTGTAGAACCCGTAGCTGGTTCTACTGGCGTGTTGCTGCCTCCTGTGAATTATCTGCAACGCCTGCGAGAAATTTGCGATAAATATGGCATTTTGTTAATTTTTGACGAAGTGATTACTGGATTTGGCCGATTGGGTAGCTCCTTTGCGGCTGAGCACTTTGGCGTGATTCCTGACATCATTACTGTTGCTAAAGGCATCACGAATGGCACCATTCCTATGGGCGCAGTTTTCGTGCGTAAACACATCTACGATGCATTCATGCACGGCCCCGACAACGCGATCGAACTGTTCCACGGGTACACCTATTCGGGTCACCCTGTCGCCTGTGCGGCTGCGCTGGCAACCCTAGACACCTACGAAGAAGAAGGGCTATTTCAGCGTGCCAGTGATCTATCTAGCTATTGGGAAGAGGCTGTTCATTCGCTGCGAGGCCTGCCTCACGTCATCGACACCCGTAATCTAGGCATCATCGCTGGTATTGAGCTAGAACCCATCCCTGGTCAACCCGCAGCCCGCGCCTTTGATTGCTTCTTGCGCGCCTATGAAAAGGGTTTGCTAATTCGCACAACGGGTGACATCATTGCTCTGTCGCCACCTCTAATCTTAGAGAAGCACCACATTGACCAGATGTTTTCCATGCTGGCGGACATCCTACGCGAAGCGGCATAGGATATCTGCCTCCGAGATCGCTCTACTCTGCCAAATTGATACTAAAGTTTGAAATTGGGCAAATTTTAGCTCCGCCTACGCAAGTCTTTGGTAGCGATCGCCAACTTAATAAACTCATACAAGTCCACTTGCAAAGTTAGCCACCCACATATCCTGTAATCTTTTTTCGGAAGTGCCGCACGGTGCGCGGCACTTCCGAAAAAATTAGGGGTAGTGGTATTGATGCAAGAATCTTTTGATGGGCAGGCTTCGCCTGCCCATCAAAAAATTCTTACCAATTTAGGACTACCAATTAGGTTTTATTTTGTATAGCGGTAGCCATGATCAATAGGACGCCTCCCTGTCATTCCCGCGCAGGCGGGAATCCATCTGCTCGAAGGTGCCAGCGTCATTCCCGCGCAGGCGGGAATGACGCTGGCATGTCCTAAGCTTTATGACTATGGCTATATGCAATCCTAAGGCCGTTTTTGGAAATTTCGAGGTCCCTGATATCCAGAAGCTTCAGCAAGCTGATCTAGCGTTTGGGTGCCGGAGTAAAATTGACCGTTAACTTCCCAGGTGGGGTATCCAGTCACTCCCTCGGTTGCTTGACACAGAGCAGTTTGAGGGTTTGCTCCATCTGGTGCACATTCTACGTAGGTAAACTGAGTAGAGGCTTGCTGACCGAATAGTTGCTTTTGGTCGTGACAGTGAGGACACCAGTAGGCACCAAACATGCGAGCGCCAACACTCTTTAGATGTTGTGCTAAAGCAATTTCAGCAGCTCCAGATGTGGTATTGATCGGTGGACCAACTTCTCCAGACGCATCTCCTGCTGCTTGCCCTATGCCGTTCACATTGGCATACACGCCCAGTGTGCCAACCAATACCACCATTCCCACTAAAATCCCGGTGAAAATCAACTGTCCAACGTCCTCCCAAACCCGTCCCCATAAGGTGAGAACAAACAGTGCCGTTGCAAATAGGGCAGACGCTACGCAGTAGATGCAGATACCTTTGACCCCATAGGGAACCACAAACTCTGTGGTCATGATATACATCAGGTAACCGCTGAAAACTAGCATGGCTGTCGAGCCAGCAAACAACAACAGCCACGTCCAGTTTTCGGTATTGGCGCGTAGTTGCTTGTTTTCGTCAAGGTTAATAGCCAAGGGGGCAAGGGCAAAAACTGCCATCGTAATGTAGGCTAGCAGTCCAAAGAGTGCCAAGGGCAGTCCAAATAACTCTGCATAGGGGCTGGAAAGAACCTGCTCACAACCACTAGTGGGGCAAGCGGTTTCGCCACCAAACAGTTTAGTAAAGGTGAGGTAACCCGTATTGAGCGCCCCAACAATGGCGATCGCTCCAATAATCTTGCGCGACTGTCGCTGAATCCAAGGAGTTTGACGGCGTCGGCTCATAAGACCTTACTTAATCACTAGGTGTTGACAAGGGATACTTAGCCAGACCATATCTAGGCCTATCCTAACGTACCTATTGTGGCTCAAAGTTGTAAAATTGTGGCTCAAAGTTGTAAAAGTGGGCAACGATAGCTCACCCTTCAAAAATAAGCGTCCACCGCAATAGACGCTCGGATCAAAACTAGCTATCTCTAAAAGCCGCTCTGAGGGGGTTCCAGAAAAAAATCTACTAGGCGTACCCTGTGTAGTAAACGCTATTAAAGTAATAAACGCTATTAAATCCATCGCCACGAAGGTTAGGCCATGCCAGCGTCGTTCCCGTGGAAACGGGAATCCACCCCCGCACCTGTCGAGCAGATGGATTCCCGCCTGCGCCGGAACGACAGGGAGGCGTCCTATTGATCGTGGCTACGGCTATAAATCCAGGTGCTAAGTTAGGTGGGCTTAATTAAAAACCAAATTCTAAAACCCTGCGCCGCCCGCACAGCGGGCGGCGCAGGGTATTAGAATTTGGTTTTTAATTAGGTTGAACTACTTACCTCGTTGAATCCAACCCCTGGTCTTTAATTCCCCGCCCTGAGGCTTTGCGGAGACACTACTGAAATAGGTAAAGTAGATGAGCTTTCATCTGGCTTACTGGTTAG
>JBBQFG010000211.1:0-9177 GCA_038321765.1 Elainellales cyanobacterium | reverse complement strand
CATAGCCTGCTGGAGCGCCAAAATGCGACTGGTTGACCAATCGTTGTTGCGACCAATTAGCAGCTCTCGCTGAGCGATCGCTTCCACTAACCGCGAAATGTTGGGGCGATCGCCCCAGGTCATTCCCTGTTCAAGGGCGATCGCTTCTAATTGCGCTTTATGGCTGTCTGAAATTGACAGCGTTACCGACTGACCACGACGACCCATGAGAACCCCAGAAAGTGTACGTGTACTTTGTACTGGACAATCTCTATTGTGCCTGTCAAGATAGGACTAACGCAACCAGTTACGTACATCTGGGTCGAGAGTCAACCTGTAATCAGTAGAAGCATTCCCAAATGTCATTACTCAATCGCGTTCCTGAAACACTCGAAGATCGTTATTTTCAGACAATTCGTCCCAAGCTTTACGAACTACATGGCACACACCGACAGCATGGTGTACGAGAAAGCAGGACGTTGGCTGAACACTTAGATTCAGCGTGCCAATTCAGTTTAACGGTGAGCCGCTTAGCAGCTGTACCAGAGCCGCAGAGGGCTGTGCTACTAGCGGCGACTGCTGTTCATGACCTCAATAAGCTCTATGGGCAAAACAGTCCCAGCGTCAAAGTGCTGGCGAGAAATCAGACCTTTCTCAAAGAGCAGCTAGAGCAAGCCGGAGTCAGCGTTCTAATTCAATCGGATGCAGACTTAGAATTAGCCCGAAAATTAATCGAGCGGCACTCCGGGCACAACGTGAGCGACGGTGCCAGATTTTTGCCGGAAGATCCGCAGATTGAACGCTGGGCTTCGATCCTCCGGGCAGCCGATTTATTTGATTTGGAGCTTGCAGAAGAAAAGCTAGCTCAAAAAATTCGGACAGAGTTAATTCATGCGTTAGGTCGTCCCTGTGAAATCTATCGAGTCAGGATTACAGAAGACCGAGGCTATATCACAGCACTGCTGTTGAGTGCGTGTGAAGAAGTACTGTATCAGCATCAGTACAATGTGCTAGCGCTGTTCCCAGATGGGATTCTAATCGAAGGAGCTGCGCATGTAGAATTAGATTTAACGATGGAAATTGCTGCTGCGTGGCAAGCCAAAATTGATCAGGTGTTTGGCAGCAATATTGAGCAGTTGGTTAGGGCAACTAAAGATGGAATTAAAGTTTCTCATCAAGCCGTGCAACACGATCGCGATGAAGTGTTGAATGTAGTTCTGGCACTCCTAGAAAAGAAGAAAGCGGGATTCAAATTGGAGAAAGTTCAAGGAGATGTTGAGAAATGGGGCAATCAAAAAGTTGAGCCTGCTGAGTTGAAAACAGCACTAGAAGTTGGATTAATCCCGGCTATAGATTCAGAAGACTTTAGTATTTCTGAAGGGATGAAAGCTGCCTATCTTAGCTATCGAGAAGTTGAGCCAGAATTATCGCCCAAGCTTGTTTGGGATCGAATCGCAACTCATGCTGGATTATCGGAACCACAGCGACAGGCACTAGAGCCGTTTGATGCGCTGTATGGGCGATCGCTCTTTGCTGCAAAATCATCACCCAATGGAATGCAAGGAGTCATTGTTGCTTTACAGGAATCACTAGAGTTGCGAAATGGCGAGACTCAAGCCAGTCATGCGGATGTGTCAGAAGATATGATTACATCTGTGCAGCGATCGCTCAGTTGTCCCTTTGTTAGGAGTGCCTATGGAAACAGTGAATTGGTGGCTTATATAGAAGCAAATCCTCGTCAGCGCTGCTCTCTAGGCGCGACTGTCAGCGAAACCAGTACGCTGAGTTCTGACAAGATGCCGATTGGAACAAAGGTGCAAATGTTTTCCAATCGTCTGCCAGGTGGTATGACCAGCGATCCAGTCCGGCAGGCTGAGCCAATGGCATCGCTTGCTTATCAACTAATGACAGTTGGCGCTCATTTTCCAGCAGCCAAAAAAGAACCACCCTACTATTTGCACTTCTCCTTACCACAGGGATCTTGTCCAGAGCTGCTGCGAATCTGGCGAGACTGGTTAGACGATATGAAAGCAACGAATGGGGAAGGCGGCCCTGTCACCCTTGATGAGTTGAAGTTGTACCGAGATAGAGCGATCGTCTTCAAAGCCAATAAAGTCGTCGGATTTGCCTTGCCCAAGCGTCGTGATTTTGTGCATTCCACTGTCACCATTCCCATTACTTGGGGCGATACTACAGCATCGCTGTCGCTATTGAAGTCACTGAGATTAGCATTAGAGCTGTCCTTAGCGCCTGAGTTTGGGTTTCCGTTTGTGCTCAGTGCAGGACTACAAGTAGATGTGGTAACTCATGTTTTTGGTCGTGTCGAAGGCATTCCTTCAGCGCTGCAATCTCTCTTGAATATTGGCAATTCTCAAGTGGGGATGTATGAACGCACTGAGGCAAAGGAGCTTCTGACACGATTGAGGTGCTTGTCAGATTTAGCGATCGCGATCGTTAGCCTATCTAAGGTTGATGACTGTATCTACGACCTTGCCCGTGCCTGTAATCAGCCGTTTAGCCTCTATTTTGTCTTGCTGCGTTGGATTTTGCGAGAGCAGGATGACCCAAATCTTGGCTTCAACTGGCATCGCATTCGAGAACCCTTACAAACACTATTAAGGAGCCTTATGCCCAACGATAATTCTTTGTTGACCAAGTATTTGAAGGAAGCCGCTCAGATTGCTGCCGAAGCAAAACTGTGGGGGAGTTCGGCGGAGAAACGTACCTCACTCGCTGAACCCTTTGTAGAATTCACCACCGCTGCCCGTTCTCAGAAAACCTACATGGATTTGGATTTTATGTTTGCGGCACTAGTGCAGAAATATCACACGCGTTTGGATCGAATTCGAGAACATGGCGTGGGTTTGACCAAGTTGGAACAAATCAAAAGCTACTACACCGTGATTCGTCAGCTTTATGAGGAGGTGTATCAAGGTCGTCCAGATAAACTACTGAGTGATCAGAAAAACCTGGAGGCAGCTTATCTCTTTTTTCTGGAAGAAGCACGGCGAGATGTGAGAGCAAAGGTAGAAGCCGACAAGAAGGCTCAAGAAACGGCTGCATAGCCTGATTTGTATTAATTCATCGCTCATTAATTCATTACCAAGGAACTGTCATGTCGATCGAAAAACTGAATCCCTTCTTTGCGCCTGCATACGAAAACTTTCCTAAAGGCCGAACCATTGGTTTGGTGGTCTTGAGAACGTCTCTGTCTGAGTTGATTCTGCGAACTGAAGGTACGGGCGAACCTATGTGTCGTGAATTTATTCAGGCAGGACAAACTGATAAGCAAGTGGTGCAACGGCTGGTCATGACTAAACGCAAACAGGTTGCACCAGAGCGGCGCAAAGGCCGGGAATTTCTCCGCGCTCAAGACTTACTGCGCCTCAATAAAGACGGTGTACCTTGTGCGCTCAATACTAATGCACCTTGTGAGATGTGTGTAGATTGCTTCCTGTATGGCTTTGCCGCAGGGGGCGGTGGTGCTCAAAAGAGCCGGATTTGGACAGAGGATGCTTTTAGCATTTTGACTGCAACTGATACGTTGAGCGATCGCACGATCAACGCCATCTTTGAAACAGGAACAATGCGTGATGAAAAAGGTAATGCTTCAACTGCATTAAATACCAGTGAATATATCAAACCGGGTGTGCATTTTCTGGATGTTGTCACCTTGAAGGATGTAACAGCGGATGAGTTTCGCTACATTGTTGGCAATATCCTCCTCACCAGTCGCTATGGTGCCGTATCGAGCCGAGTCGGACGCATGGAAAACCAAATTCTCGGCATCTTTGGCGGCATTGCAGAATTGCCAAGTTCGCTGGAGTTAGTACAAGCCATTTATGACGAGTTCACCGCCAATAGCAAACCGTTAGAGCATCCACTCGATAATGGTGAGTTGATCGATGCAGCTCAAACTGTAATCGCCAGTTGGACTCATCGCAGAGGTGTTTCATTGCAGCTTACAAATGAAGAACTGGCAGCGGCGATCGCTGATGTTGATCGCCATTGGTCAGACGCAGAGCGAGAAGCTTTCCTCAAGCGATTGGATGCATCCTATGAACCATTCCGCCAAGTCGGTGAAAAGAAAGGTAAAGGGAAGAAGAAAGAAACCGCCGAAGCAGGGAATTAGTCCATGACTGAGCAATTGAGCCTGCTAGATGATGTAAAACCTGCTGTCAGGTTGCCATTCAAAACAGCAAAGCTGATCGAACTGTGGTGTGCAGAACCTGTGTTCTTTGCTTCCAGAGAATTATCAGATACCTATTATACAGAGGGGGCGATCGGCAATTATGCTTTAGCGTATGCTTTGGGCTGGGCGCGATCGCCCTACCGACTTACCGGACGCGATACTGGAAGACCTCGCTATATCGAAGACCTAACGCCACTCAATCAACAGTGCTACGTCCTGCCAGCTTGGTCAGCTACGGGCAGTCCAACCTATCGGTTTGAGCGGTTCAATGCGCTTTCAGATTCTTACTGGTATGCAATGACCAACAACCGCGTTGCTACAGCCCGTCAAGATATGCTCAAGGTTCGTCAAGGCGAAAAACCCAGCTCATTCCGCCCCAGCAATTATCCTCAAACAGGGCGATTGCGGATGATTGAGCGGGGCAATCGGTTTCGTACCTTGGTGTTTGGCGACCGCGAGCTACCCGAATATATCCGCTTGGGCAAATTCATGAGCAAAGTCCGCGTTTCCATTTTGGCTGAAATACCTCTGGAACATTTGCCCGTTGCCGATTACACCAGCACAGCCTACTTCAGCACAGCAGATTTGCCGACTGGGATACACCTCTTGTCTTTTGATCTGATTTCCATGCCGCCGACATCGTTGGTGAGAAACCTGCGCTTTCGGTCTGAAGCATGGCAAATTGGCGACTACGTCGTTCCAGCCAACATGCAGTTTTGTGGCGGGGCTAGCAGTAATGGTATATGAACCAATCTCAATTCAATTAGAGCCTAGAAGTATCGCAGCCTGTCCAACAGCAGCATTGCCAGTAGAGCTACAGTTCATGCAACGCGCTTTGCAGCATCAGGTTGACGTATTTGAACAGTCTCGTAACCACGACATCATCTTAGATCTAGCCCCAACGGGTACAGGAAAAACGATCGCAGGCTTAACGACTCTGCTGCATCAACCCAATCGTAGTGCCATTTACATTGCACCTACCAATGCTTTGATTGAGCAACAAGCTAAGGCGGCAAAACAGTTTATTCAATCTACGCAGGGGAAATTGAATCACCACGTGCAGCCCGTCTCAGCGAAAGAAATTCGCCAATGGTCAAACGATCGCGTGGGTGTTCGCGGTGGTGAAAAACTCTACAACCTAATTCGCAATCCTGCTTCTGTCTTTCCAGAAGTTGGGGCAAATCGTCCGCTGCTGCTAGTGACAAATCCTGACATTTTTTACTACGCCACATTTTTCCAATACAACAAACTCGATCAAGGCAACCTTGCCTATAGCTTTCTCACGCAATTTGGCACGATCATCTTTGATGAGTTTCACCTCTATAACGCAAAACAATTAGTTGGCTTGCTATTTTACCTGGTGTATTTGCATGAGTTTGGCTTTTTCAAACAAAATGTCAAAGTCATTTTGCTTACGGCAACCCCTGAACCTGCCTGTAAACGGGTCTTTGAAACCCTGAAGACACAGGGAGTTCGTGTCAAGGAGATTGATGGTGAATCAGGTGAATATCGTCTGCCATCACAGACATCTGTAAATCTGACAATTCGTCCGCAGCGATCGCGTGATGAATTGCTTGCCGAAATCGCAGATGAAGTTGTGCAGCGCTTTCATCATCACGATGGGCAAAGTGGAGCCGTTATTCTTGATTCCCTTGATTTAATTAATCGCCTACATAGTATCCTAAAAGCTAAAGGACTAGAATCGCACATTGGCAGAATCACAGGTCCTGCTCCTAAATTGGATCGTCAACGAGCGATGCAATGCTCTATTATTCTGGCAACTAGCACGGTTGATGTAGGGTTCAACTTTGAACGCAATCCAGCCCCAGAACGTCAAAATCTCGATTGGTTGATTTTTTCTGCCCGCGATCGCGCGGCCTTCTGGCAACGGCTTGGACGCGTGGGTCGAGTTCTGGGTAAACGAGAAACTGATGTGCCATCGGAGGCGATCGCGTACTTAAAAGAAAAAGCCTGGGAACAAGATATTACCTCATTGGATATCACGGGTGGACGCACAGCACTTCAGCAAAAGTTGGAAGAGTTAAAATGCCTTGAACGCCCATTCCTTCAAATTTATTGGCAATCTGAAGCCTTGCTTGAAACAGCCCGTCCGCTGGTTATTCTCGAAGATGCCCTTAAAGCATTATCGCAGGAGAGCCTGATTTCCCACCTGTTTGAAACGCTGAAATCTGTTTTTGGCGGTAGGCGTGATTGGAAACATTATCGCGCTCGGATGCAAGCGTTGTTGCTGGCAGAAACGCTGCAAAAAGTTCCTGTCGTGGCCAAGAATGAAAAGCAATGGAACTTCGCTAAGGTTTGGGGCAGAAGTGCATACAGTGCAAAGTACCAGTTCTTAAAAACCTTCCTAGAAGCTAAACACATTGATGATGCAGAAGACTTTAAGGCAAAACGCACAACCTTACAAACGTGGGATGACGCGATCGCTAAACGCAACGACATTGCTGAAGAAATGAAAAGTTTTGCTGAAGAATGGCGAAACAGTTATGCGCCCATCTTTCAGTTTCGCTCCAGCCTGTTTGAAAATGTCCACATTCGTGATCCTCACAACTGGCTGTTGGATATTTCAGAAGATACTGACATTGATCCGATTCATCTGCTGCGAAACTATGAGTTCAATCAACGTGGTGATTTTATTGAAATTATGAGTCGGGCTGAAATACCTTATGAACTTAGCTTTCACCTGAACTACAATGGGTCAGAAGATGAGTTCAAATATATGAAACTAAATCGTCTAACAGCTTTCCAGAACTGTAATGTGCGCCGTAGTCAGCAAGGTGTAGCTATCCCAACCCCGCTTCTTGCCGCTCTCAAAAAAGAATGGTTGGCAGGTGTAATCGTTCCGACCACGGTGAATCAAGGCATTGTCTTTTATCTTCGCAAACAAGGCATCGAGTCATATTCCATCCAAGTCACGGGTGATGGGTTTTCAAAAAATTACACTTTCTTCACCGGCATTGATGCCATTATGACTGCCGCTATGAATGGCATTAAAATTCACTTAATGGATGAAGAAGAATTTTGGATTGCCTAACTATGACTGCTAAGGAACTTATTGAAATACTCTCTCAGTTTGAGTCGGATACTCCCGTAGTCGTTAGAGGCTATGAAGGTGGTTACAACGATGTCAGTATGGTAACTCCAAAGACGATGCAACTCAATGTCAATGATCAATATTACTACGGCGCTCATGACTGCGTTAAAGGGTTAGTCGTACCAGAGAAGCCTATGACTCAAGTGATTTGTCTCAGTGGCTTTAATCCCAACTGTGATCAACCAGAACTTTCTTACCGATAATTTTTTAAAACACTATGCTCCACAGTCTCATTCTCAACCTGCAACCCCGATCGCCCATTCCACCGGGCTACCTGACGGGTAAACATTTCTATGCCTTGTTCCTAACCCTGGTGAGTTCAGTCGATCGCACACTGGGCGATCGTGCTGACTCCTTGAAAGTAAAGGCATTGCTAAATCCTGAGATAATGGTCTAGGACGTAATACCTGCCTAAGTGTCTTAGTCTCTGATGATCCCAAGTAGACTCATGCAATGCACCCTGAACAGACAAGCATTTCTTCATTCATACCACCAGCATAAGAGGTGACTCATGAACGAAAACGAACTTTTGCAACGCATCACCACAAACCGCAGCACCTTCAACGGCAAACCGATCGTTCGGGGGCATCGGATTGCGGTTGAGCATATTCTAGGAATGCTGGCGGCAGGAGATACCTTTGAAACCCTGCTAAAAAGCTATCCCTCCTTAGCGAAAGAAGACCTCCAGGCTTGTTTACTTTATGCTCAATACCTTGTCAGACAAGAAATCCCAAAACTGTCGATTGATGATTTGCCTGGACTAATTCCTAACATCCTAGAGCAAGCTCCCTACATCAAGCTACTAGTCTTATTTGGCTCTAGAGCCAGAGGTGATGCCATACCAAACAGTGATTGGGACTTTGCCTTTCTCTGTGATGAAGACATCCGTAAGCAATATGAGAAAGGTGGTTGGGATTCCTATCGAGTATGGGGTATTTTACAGAAAGCTTTTCAATTGTTAGACGACCAGATTGATGTTGTTGACATGGGGCACTGTTCGGATCTTTTGGCACACGACATTGCACAAGACGGGCAGATTTTGTATGAACGCAATTCAGGAGAATTCACTGCTTTCAAGCAAGCAAAATTGATGACACCTGAAGCTATAAAGCAGCTACAACGAGAACTCCGGGATGAAATTAACCAGAAACTTCAGGAGTTGCAGCAATGACACTAAGCCACGCTTCAATTCAAGACACCCTACAGCAGTACGCCCGATCGCGTCCAGAAGTGAGTTACCACCTACTTACCAAAGCCATCCCTGCCCGAGCGCTTTTGCTGCGTCGATCGCTCCATCTGCATTAACTCTGCCATGACACTTTTACGAGCTTGTAATTTTAAGCCGTGGATGCGCCGACTTTGGTATGCCTCAACCGCTTCCGCCAGAGGATGGGTTGGATCAAACTTAAGGTGTGTCAGGGAACTGACATAGACCTGCTTCCCCGTCTCGTTGTCTCCCAGAGCGCACATAATGCCACCTTCATCGCCCGAATAGTCCACCCAGGTTACTTCAAACTCTTGCTCTGGTGAAGCCTTCTCTCCCTGCTCTCGCATTGTTTTGAGCAATTGCTTACCCGGACGCACCTTAAAGGGTGTACTCTGCTTCAGCTTTTGAGTTAATTCTTTTGCACGGTTGAAGTCATCAATCTGCATGATCCGTCCCCTCTCCAATTAACGTTCCGCCCAATCAAAGACCATGCCCCATAGTTTAGTCCTAAACCTGCAACCGCGATCGCCCATTCCACCGGGTTACCTCACAGGTAAGCATTTGCATGCACTGTTCCTGACGCTGGTCAGTTCTGTCGATCAAGCGTTGGGCGATCGCCTGCACGAACAAAAGAGCGATAAATCCTTTACCCTTAGCCCGCTGCAAGTGAATGATCAGGCTCGACGC